>NZ_JANFAK020000069.1 GCF_024721315.2 Streptomyces sp. Isolate_45 | reverse complement strand
GTCGGGCCGGCCGCCGTGACCGGCACGGCTCTGTGCCCGTGACCGTCGGCGCGCCGCGGGACAGGCCGCCACGGGCCCGTCCCCCACGGCCCGGCCGGTCAGGAGCGGACGCGCAGTCCGATCTCCTGTTCCTGGTCGCCCGAGACGGCGCCCGTGTCCTCGACCGTGAAGTGACCGGCGAGTGCCGCCTTCACCCGCTCGACCGCGCGGGGTCCTCCTTGGAGGGTGACGCTGACGGTGTCCGTGAGCCGAACGGGGTTTGCCTGTCCCGCCGTCGGCTTCGCCGCGTCGAGGGTCGCGCTCCACACGGTCGCGCTGCGACCGGATCCGGCGGACCGGCCGGCGCCGGACTCCGCGGAGAAGGAGTGTTCGAGCAGGTCGAGGACGGTGTGCGCGTCCTCCGGAGAACAGTCGCCGACCGTCACTCCCACTTCGGCCACGGGGTTGTCCTTGTCCTGGCTGGTCATCGGGTGCCACCTCTCGTGTCGCGTCGCGTCGTGCTGTGCTGTGCTGTGCTGTGTCGTGCCGTGTCATGTCGTTCTCGGGCGGAACCTCGCCGGGCTCGGAACCTGTTCGTCCCGAACGTGCGGCAGTGGCAGGGGTCCGGTCGGGCCGTGCCGCCCGCCGGACCCCTGCCACACGCGCGGGGGTTCGCCCCCGCTCCTGGACCGGGCACCTCCACGCTCACACAGAGGGCCCCTCCGTGCACCACGTGGTGGACGGAGCCGGTCAAGCCGGCCCGCCCTTCGTACCGCGCGGGGCCGCCCCGCCGAACGGCCCGTCGAGTGACGGGCCCGCGGCCTCGGGTGCCGCGGCGAGGACCAGCCGGGGCAGGGCGTCCGGGTGCTTCTCCGTGAGCCAGGCGATCAGCTGTTCCCGTACCGCGCAGCGGACGGTCCACAGGTCGTCGGCGTCCTTGGCCGTGACGATCGCGCGCACCACCATGGTGGAGGGGGTCGTCTCGGTGACGGCGACGTCCCAGCCCCGGCCGTCCCACTCCGGGCAGTGGTGCAGGATCTCGTGCACCTTGTCGCGCATGAGGTCCACCGGTGCGGAGTGGTCGCAGTGGAAGAAGACGGTGCCGGTCATCTGGACGCCGCCCCGGGACCAGTTCTCGAAGGGCCGGGTGGTGAAGTACGAGACGGGCATCGTGATCCGGCGTTCGTCCCAGGTCCGTACGGCGAGGAACGTGAGGGTGACGTCCTCGACCACTCCCCACTCACCGGCCACCACGACCGTGTCCCCGATGCGGACCATGTCTCCGAACGCGATCTGGAATCCGGCGAAGAGGTTGCCGAGGGTGGACTGGGCGGCGACGCCGGCCACGATTCCGATGATTCCGGCGGAGGCGAGCATCGAGGTGCCGAGCGCGCGGAAGCTCGGGAAGGTGAGGAGCATCGCGGCGATGGCGACGACGGCCACGACGACCGTCACGACCCGCATGATCAGCGTCACCTGGGTGCGGACACGGCGCACCCGGGCCGGGTCGCGGGTGCTGGTCGCGTAGCGGGCGTACGCCGACTCGACGACGGCGGAGGTCACGGCCACGATCAGCCAGGCCCCCGCGCCTATCAGGGTGAGCGAGAGGATCCGGCCCACGGTGGCGGCGTTGTCCTGCAGCGGTGGCCAGGCGATCTGCCGGTACGCGCCCCGCAGCAGGGCGGCGAGCAGCACGATCTGCAGGGCACGGCGGCAGCGGCGCAGCAGGTTCCACAGGGGCGTTTCGGGGTGGCGCGCGTCGGCCCGGCGCAGGAGCAGGTCGACGGCCCAGCCGGCCACGAAGGTCAGCAGGAGCGAGCCCCCCAGGACGGTCAGCAAGCGAAGAGCGCTGTTCATATCTCCTCAGCGGATGTAGGCGGCATGGACTTCACGCGCTTGCCCCGCCGGGTGGAGCCGACACCGGGGGTCCGGCCCCGGGGTGGGCGCGACAGCGGCGCGGAGGCCGGGGCGGGGGCTGCGGCGGGGGCTTGGGTCGGCCACCGTCAGGAGATTTTTCGCGGGCTCCTGTTTCGGCCTCCGGATCCGGGCCATACGGGTGAGTGTCGGCGAGTCACCGTTCGAGCGGGGCGGTGAGTCGCCGAGATCGGCGGTCGCACGCCGGTGTCCCGTCCCCCCGGGCACCGCGTGCGGCCGCCGTCCTGCTTTACCGGTGCTCGTACGACCGCCGGTACGCCTGACCTGGCCCGGCGCCCGACAACCCGCGCATGCGGCGCATGCGGCCGGGTAGCCGAGTAGTCGGGCCCTGAAAGGCCCTCGGATCGGCGCTCCGCACCGCACCGCCGGGGTGCGGGCAGCCGACGACACGGAAGGGGTGCGCATGTCGCACGTCGAGGAGTACGTGGAGGTCAACGTCCCCGTACGCACGGCCTACAACCAGTGGACGCGGTTCGACGCGTTCCCGGCCTTCATGGAAGGCGTCGAACGGGTCGACCAGCACACCGACACCCTCACCCACTGGGTGACGAACGTGAACGGGGTGCACCGGGAGTTCGACGCGCAGATCACCGACCGGCACCCGGACCGGCGCGTCGCGTGGATGACGGTGGACGGTGAACCGCGTCAGGCCGGCATGGTCACCTTCCAACCGATCGACGCGAGCACCACCAAGGTTGTCCTGCACATGACTTGGATACCGGACGGGGTGGCCGAGACCGTCGCCGACAAGCTCGGCATCGTCAAGCGCCAGGTCGCCGGCGATCTGAAGCGGTTCAAGGTGTTCATCGAGTCGCGCGGAACCGAAACCGGCGCCGGCCGGGGCGAGGTCCGGCCGTGATGAACAACGTGATCGCGAACAAGGGCGTGCGGACCGCTTCTCGTGGCGGCGACGGCCGGGAGGTCACCGCCCGCAGCGGACTCGTGGCACGCGGGGTGCTCTACGCGCTGATCGGGCTGCTGGCCCTGCGCGTGGCCTTCGGTGGCGGGGGCCAGGAAGCCGACCGGCAGGGCGCCCTCCAGGAACTCGCGGGCAAGCCCTTCGGCGTCGTCCTCATCTGGGCCGTCGGCATCGGGCTCGTCGGAATGATGCTGTGGCGCCTGTCGGAGGCGGTCTTCGGCGCGGCCGGACCCGACGGCGGCAAGCCGACGAAGCGGCTGGCCTCGGCCGGCCGGACGGTCTTCTACGCGGCGGTCGCGTTCTCCGTCCTGTCGTTCGCGGCGGGCGGTGGCGGGAGTTCCGGGGACCAGCAGTCCCGCGATGTGACGGCGAAGGCGCTGGACCTGCCCGCCGGTCAGTGGCTCGTGGGTGCGGCCGGCCTCGGGATCGCCGTCGCGGGTGTGGTCATCGCCGTGCAGGCGATCAGGCGCAGCTTCCTCAAGCACCTCTCCATGAACGGTGTGTCGCAGGGGTTGCGCAAGGCCGTCACCTTCATCGGGGTGGCCGGTGGGGCGGCCCGGGGCGCCGTGTTCACCGCGGTCGGGGGCTTCATCGTGTACGCGGCGGTGCGCTACGACCCGGCGCAGGCCAAGGGCACGGACGACACGCTGAGGGCGTTCACCCAGACCGCTGCGGGGCCGTGGCTGCTGGTCGTGGTCGCCGTCGGGCTGATGCTCTTCGGAGTGTTCTCCTGGGCGATGGCCCGGTGGCGCGAGGTCTGATCCCGAGCGGGCGGCACGGGCCGCGGCCGGGAGCTCCCCCGGCCGACGGCGGCCGCGAAGCGCCGCGCCGCGCCCGACGGGACGCTCCCCGCGGCGCGGGATCCGTCCCGGGCGGGGGGGGGGGGGGGGCGCCCCGGGGGGGGGGGGCCCCCCCCCCCCCCTCACCGTGCCGGTCAAGAAGAGGCGCGCTGGAGCGTCGCCGTGTGCAGTTCGCCGACGCGGCCGCCGTCGGGGGTCCCGTACGTCCAGTAGACGCTGACGGTGCCGCGGCCGAGGTCCATGACGTGGCTGACGGTCATGCCGGAGGCTTCGACCCAGTTGACGAAGTACAGGCCCTCGCCGACGGCCCGGACGGAGAGCCGCTCCTGCCCGCTGTGCCCGGCCATCGGGCCGGCCAGTGCGGTCCAGTCGAGGGTGGAGCCGTCGGCGGAGTACGTGTTGCGCAGGACGGCGCCGTTGTCGAGCGTCAGGACGTACGTGTGGCCCGCGAACGCCGGGACCTCGGCGCGGACACCCGCGCCGGAGGCGGCGGGCGCCGGAGCGGTGGCGGCCTGTGCGGCCGGGGTCCCGGCCAGGGCGATCAGGGCGGCGGCGAGGGCCGGGACGGTGTGACGGATGCGCATGACGGTTCCTCCGTGTGTGCGGCCGTTGGTGGGGCCGTTGTGGTTTCCGGTGGGGTGCGCGGCCGGGGTTCGGACCCGGTCGCGCGTCATTCGGCGTACTGGTAGAAGCGGGTGTGGTCGAGGAGCGCGGAGGGCCGCACCTGCCAGGGCGACATCGGCTCGTCGAGGCTGATGACCCGGCCGTGCTGGGGGTCGCCGGCGGGTACGGGCCGGCTCGGCTCGTAGCCCGCGCCCGGGTGGCGGCGCTGCCAGCGCGCCCAGATCAGGTCGATGAAGGTGTGGTGGAGCCAGAAGACCGGGTCGTTGGGCGAGGTTCCGCCCGTCATCTGGCCGCCGACCCACAGGTGGACGCGGTTGTGGTTGTGCCAGCCCTCCGCCTCCCCGACCGTCCAGCCCTCGACCTTGTTGCGGAAGCCCGCGGTGGTGGAGGTGGAGTCCCAGGGGGAGGTGTCGTACACCGGGTCGTCGACGGCCAGGGCCAGTTCGGCGGGGGTGGGGAGCGCGACCGGGTCGGCCGGCCGGCCGAAGTCGCGCATCAGGTACTTCTCCTCCGTGACCCCCACGTTCACGGACCAGCGGCCCGCGTCGTGGGCGAAGGGCCCGGTCATGACCCGGCGGTCGCCCGCGCGGCCGTTGCCGCCGAGGAAGTCGTCGGCCCACAGTCCCGAGGTCGTCGACCGGTCGACCGTCCAGTCCCAGTAGGGCAGCGTCACCTTCGGGTCGACCTGTTGGAGGGCCCGTTCGAACTCCAACAGGTACTGGCGGTGCCACGGGAAGAACGACGGGGACATGTGTCCCACCCGCTGTCCGCCCTCGCCGTCGGACACGAAGTACTGGCCGTGCAGCCGCACGAACTCGTCGTAGACCCCCCGCCGTTTGATCTCCAGGACCGCGTTGACGAAGGCCGCGCGCTCGTCCGCGGTGAGGTCCTTCTGGTTCTTGCGCGTGTACACGTGTGCTCGTTCCTCGACTTCATGCCGTGTGCTGGTGGAGTCGCGCCGTCGACAGTTGCGCGGTGCCGATCTCGTCGACCGCCGCCCGGGCCACCTCCAGGGGGGTCGCGAAGGACTGGTAGTGGTTGACCAGGCTGAGGTAGGTGCCGTCGGCCCGCCGCATCACGTGCAGGGGGCGGCCGTCGATGCTGACCTCGATGCCGGGTCCGGTCGCCGGGGCGCCGCTGCGGGAGGAGGCGTACCGAACGGGCGTCGGCCCGCCCTGGATGCGACGGCCGCGGTACACCTCGTCGAAGGTTTTGGCGGGCGGCACCGGATCGGCTCCGCCGTCGGGGCGGGTTCCGCTGCCGGGGGCCGGGTCGGCCAGGACGATGGGCGCGACGGCCGCGCTGGTTCCGAGGACGACGGCCGTGGTCATGGCGGCCCTCACCACGTCCCTGCGGGTAATCGTGTTCACGCGGCCTCCTCCCCCGTCCTCGTCGCGGTGATGTCCTCGACGACCGCCCGGACGATGTCGTCCGCCCGTTCGAGTACCGAGGGCATGCCGGAGGTGAAGAACAGCGTCCCGGCGCCCATGTCGCCGATCGCGTGCATCCGCCGGTGGGCCCGGCCCGCGCCCACCGCGCGGCTGGTCGACGGCTCGATGTGCAGGCCGCCGTGCGGGTGGTACTCGCCGATGCCGTCCTCGACGAGCGAGTCGACGAACGGTCGGGCCTGGGCCGGCACCCGGTGGGAGGGGGCGCTGACGGCGTTGATGACGACGTCGGTGCGGTAGTCGTCGCCCTCGGCCCCGACGTGGAACCCGGAGTCGGACAGCGCCTTGACGTTCCACAGGCCGCGCAGGACCCGCAGCCGGCCGGCCTCGCGCAGTTCCAGCAGCTTGCGCGCGTTGGCGGGCGGCATCGGGCAGCACAGGCTCATCACGGCCCGGTAGTGGGTCTCCCGGATGAACTCCTGGTCCTCGGGGCGCAGCAGGGTCCACGCGTCGGGGCCGCTCTCCGGGACGACGTGCTGCATGACCCGCATGCCGGTATCGGCCGCGTCGATGCAGTCGTACTGGCGGCTCAGCCGGTCCAGCGGTGCCTCCACGCCGAGGGAGAACAGTTCGGCGAGGACGACGGACGGGTCGGACCCGTGTTCCGCCAATTCCCTTACCAGGAGGTCCAGTACGTCGCCCAGGCCGATCCGCCCGTCGTCGCCGCGGGCCGCGGCGGCGTGCAGGGCAGCGGGGGTGAAGTGCGCGATCTCCGGGTGGACGGGCCGCTGGCGGACGGCCGGCAGGGCGCCGTTGCGGGACGCCATGGTGACGCGGCCGCGGTGCCCGTGGGCCTGGAGGGTGACGACGGCGTCCACCGCGGCCAGTCCGGTGCCCAGGACGGTGACGTCGGCGCCGCGCGGAATGCCGGCGACCGTCGTGTTCAGCGGGTACGGGTCGCCGAAGTAGCCGGGGCTGCCCGCCAGTTCGTAGTGGTCGGCGGGGCGGCCGGCGCCGACGGCGCAGATCACGTAGTCGAAGGTGTGCGTACGGCCGTCACCGCTGGTCAGGACCACCTCGTCGGCCGCCTCCCGGGCGGCGACGACGGTGTCGCGGACGATCCGGACGGGCCGGCCGCCCAGGGAGAGTTCACCGATGGCGTTCTCGGCGGTGCGCTCCAGGTAGTCGCCGAAGACGTGACGCGGCGGGAAGTAGCCCTCGGCCGCGTAGTCGCCCTCCCCGTGGGGGAGCCCGGACGCGTCGAGCCAGCGCCGGAAGTCGTCGGGGGCCCCGGTGCGGGCGCTCATCTCGGCCGGGATGATGTTGGCGAGGACCGAGTCGGCGTCGTGCTGGTAGGCGCGGCCGCGCCACAGGTTCCGCGAGGGTTCGAAGACGGTGATCGGTCCGAGGCCGCGGCCCGGGGTGCGGGAGAGCCGGTCGAGCAGGCACACGGCGGCGGCCCCTCCGCCGACCAGGCCGATGCGCGTCGGCGGGCGGTCACTTGTGTTCATGGTGATGTCGACCTTCATGAGGTGGTGTGGAGGCGGGCGCCCCGGGGCGCCGGGAGTTCAGTGCGCCGAGGCGGTCGCGGGACGCGGTTCGCCGGCGGGGGCGGAGTCGCGGGCGGCGCCCTGCGGCGGGCCGGCGGGCTTGCGCCGGGAGCTCGCCCAGAGGAGGGCCAGGCCGATCAGCGCCCAGGCGACGAGGACGAGCACGGGTCCGCCCGCGCCCGCTCCGTCGAAGGGGCCGACGGTGCGCAGGAGTCCGGCCGCGGCGCCGGCGGGAAGGAACTGGCCGAGGGTGCCGAGCGGCTGGGGCAGCATCTCCGGGGCCGAGGCCAGGCCGGAGAGCGGGTTGCCGATGACGAACATCAGGACCGCGCCGACGGCGATGCCGGGCGGGCCGATCAGTGAACCGAGACCGGTGATGACGCCGACCATGGCGAGTTCCAGCAGGGCGATGATGCCGGCGTTGACGAGGTAGTCGCCGGGCAGGACCCCGCTCAGGTGGGTGAGCATGAGGGAGCTGAGCAGGCCGGAGACGACGGCGAACCCGACGGTGCCCATGAGCTTGGCGGCGGCGGAGCGCACCTTGAGGACGAAGAGCAGACCGGCGATGACGGCGGTGATGAGCAGCGGCAGGAAGCCCATGGACAGGCCCGCGCCGTGCGGGTCGTCGGGGTCGGCGGGCACCACGTCGGTGACGCGGACCGGGCCGGCGGCGAGTGCCTGCGCCCGGCCGGTCAGGGTCTGCGCGACGGTGGGCGAGGCGGCGGAGGCGAGGTGGAGTTCCAGGCCGCCGCCCGCGGTGGGCAGCAGGGCGCCGTACGCATCGCGTTCGCGCAGGGCGGCGTCCGCGTCCTCGGCGGTGGCGACGTCCTTGACCTCGTACGCACCCGGGGCGCTCGCCAGCAGCCGCTCGGTGAGCTGGTCGGAGCCCGGGGCCGAGACCACGAGGACGGGCAGGTCGCGCGGCGCGGCGTGGGAGGCCGACCACGAGAACCAGCCGCCGATGACGAACTGCACGATCGCGACGATGATGAGGATGGTGCGCGCTTCCGCGCGCGGTGAGGCGGTTGAGCTCATGATTGCTTCCTGGGATCTGGTGCGGCCGGCGGGTCTGCGCGTCGCTGCCCGGTGCTATTCGTCGAGCAGGTCGGGCTGTTCGGCCGTGATCTCGTCCCACATGATCTGGAAGCTGTAGCGGCCCAGCTGCTGGTCACCGAAGCCGTCGCGGGCCAGCAGGGCCTGCTGGTGGGACATCGGGACGGGGCGGCCCGCGGCGAGGGCGAGCAACTGGACCTGGGCGCAGCTCTCGTAGGTGAAGAACCAGTGGACGGCTTCCTCCAGGGAGCCGCCGACGGTGATCAGTCCGTGGTGGCGCAGCAGCATGGCGCGCTTGGCGCCGAGGCGGTCCGCGATGTCCTCGCCGTGCTCGATCTTGATGGCCGGGCCTTCGTAGTCCCCGTAGAGCACCTGGTCCTGGTAGAAGGCGGCGGATTCCTGGTCGTAGGGCTCCAGGAGCCGCTCCAGGGCGCCGAGGGCGCGGGCGTGGACGGTGTGGCCGTGCGCGATGGCGTTGGCCTCGGGGCGCTCGTGGATCTTGGAGTGGATGGTGAAGGCGCTCGGATTGACCTTGCCGGTGCCGTCGACGACGCGGCCCGCGGCGTCGACGCGGATCAGGTCGGCGACGCGGACGCGGTTGAAGGAGACGCCGAACGGGTTGACCCAGAAGGTGTCGAGGTCCTCCGGGTCGCGTACGGAGATGTGGCCGGATATGCCTTCCGCGTAGCCCGCCTTGCCGAACAGTCGCATGGCGGCGGCGAGTCGCTGCTTGCGGTGGCGGCGCTCGTCCGCGACGGACGCGAAGACCGGGTCGGCCGGGATCGGCAGGCCGGTGTGGGTGTCGGCGATGAAGGCGGCCGCGGTGGTGGTGGACACGTTCATGTCTCCTGGAAGGGTCGGTGGGGCCCCGTCCCCCACCCGCGCGAGGGCATGGCAAAGCCGCGGCGGGTGCGGGGGTCGACAGCGAAACCCCTGGTCAGGGGGTCGGCGGGGCTACTGCGGGTGGCGGGGGCATTCGCTCCCGCACATCTGAATCCTGACCCACGGGGACGCGCCTTTTCGGCCTCGACGGCCGCTGCGCGGCTTCATAACCGTGCGATTCACCTTTGCGCAGCGCACCCGATCACCAACATATGCACATAAAACGCCGCGACCCGGCGAAGCGGACCGCATGATTCACGCCGCCGGGGGCACCCGGGCCCGATGGCCGGGCCGTCGTCGATCACCCGACGTGTGCGGCGATGGTCCGTGCGCACTCCAACGCCTCGGCGTGCGTGGTGTCCACCTCCAGGTCGTAGGTCACGCCCCGGTGGACCAGCTCCGCCTGGGACGCGGCCATCCCGACGACCCGGTCGCCCCGTGCGACCTCACGGCCCGCGGCGACCGCGCCGTCGCACCGGACGCCGACCCACAACACCCGTACGTCGCGCAAGGCCTGTTGCCACCGCCGCTGCGAATCCGCTCCGCCGAGGAAGACCTCGTCGACGATGACCCGGGCCCCCGCCCGGGCCATCGCGGCGACCCCCGCGATCCATGCCGCCTCCAGCGTCCGGAATCCGGGCCCGACGATCACCGCTCCGTCCGGAGCGAACTCGATGCCGGCGTCCGACGCCCGCATGGACGCCGGCATCGCGTCGACCAGCGTGTCGGTGCCCAGGGCGAGCCACGGATCCGGCAGGACGTCCTGCAGGCACCGGACGATCCCGGACTTGCCCGAGCTGGAACCACCGTTGAGAACGATCACCTCAGTCATCACCGCGCCACAGTAGGGCGCCCCGGAAAGCGCCGAAACGGACTTCCGCCGTGGCGGCCGGGTCAGCGGCGGACGCGGGGCATGCCCAGGCCGATCCAGGAGATGATCTCGCGCTGGATCTCGTTGTTGCCGCCACCGAAGGTGAAGATCACGGCGCTGCGGTAGCCGCGTTCGAGTTCACCGTGCAGGACCGCTCCGGCGGAGCCGTCCTTGAGGGAGCCGGCCGCGCCGACCACCTCCATCAGCCAGGCGTAGGCGTCCCTGCGCGCCTCGGAGCCGTAGACCTTGACGGCGGAGGCGTCCTGCGGGGTGAGCGTGCCGGACTGCACGGCGTTCACCATCTGCCAGTTGAGCAGCTTCATCGCGTCGAGGCGGGTGTGGGTGCGGGCCAACCGGCCCCGCACCCAGGGCAGGTCGATGACCCGACGGCCGTCGGCGAGCTTCGTCCCGGCGGCCCAACGCTGCACGTCGTGCAGGGCGCGGATGGCCATGGTGCCGTGGGCCGCGAGGGTGACCCGTTCGTGGTTGAGCTGGTTGGTGATCAGGCGCCAGCCCTTGTTCTCCTGGCCGACGCGGCGGCTCGCGGGGACCCGGATGTCCTCGTAGTAGCTGGCGGTGGTGTCGTGCGAGGCGAGGGTGTTGATGAGGGTGCAGGAGTACCCGGGGTCGGCGGTCGGCACGAGGAGCATGGTGATGCCCTTGTGCGCGGGGGCGTCCGGGTCGGTGCGGACGGCGAGCCAGACCCAGTCCGCGGTGTCGCCGTTGGTGGTCCAGATCTTCTGCCCGTTGACGACGTAGGTGCCGCTCTCCTCGTCCCCCTCGCGAACGGCCTTGCACTTGAGCGCGGCGAGGTCGGTTCCGGCGTCGGGCTCGCTGTACCCGATGGCGAAGTCGATCTCCCCGGCCAGGATCCGGGGCAGGAAGTACGCCTTCTGCTCCTCGGTGCCGAACTGCATGATGGTGGGGCCGACGGTGTTGAGGGCCATCAACGGCAGCGGGACGACCGCCTGCGCGGCCTCGTCGAAGAAGATGAACTGGTCCATGGGCGACATGCCGCGCCCGCCGTACTCCTCGGGCCAGCCGACGCCGAGCCAGCCGTCCGTTCCGAGCCGGCGGATGGTCTCGCGGTAGAAGCGCTTCTGGGCGGCCGGGTCCTCGTAGCGGGCGTAGACGTCCTGCGGCACGAGCTCGGCGAAGTAGGCACGCAGTTCGGTGCGCAACTGCTGCTGCTCAGGCGTGTATTCGAGGTGCACGGCCCCTCCGGGAGTCTCGCGGTCCAGCCGGTCTCTGTGGTGGCGGCGGTCAGACTAGAACCCGTTACAAGAATTCGGAAGGCCCCGGAGGCCGGCCGGCCCGCGCACGGGGCCGGTGCTCCGCTCCGCCGTGAACGGGCCCGTGTTCCGGGCGCCGCGCCGACACCCGTCCGGCGGTCACGGCTTCGCGGGGCCGCCGGTGGGTACCGGCCGGGCGAAGGGCGCGTCCGCGGCCGCCGCCTCGGCGGCGGGTCCCGCCGCGCGGCACACCACGTCCAGCACCCGCTCCGGGTCACAGGCGTAACCACCACTGGCCCAGGCCGGATTCGCCTCCACGGCAGCCCAGCCACCGTCCTGGAGCAGGCCCACGTCGACCACCGCGGCCGAGGGCAGCCGGCAGGCCGGATCCGTGAGCAGTTCACCGGCGAAGGCCCGCGCCTCGGCGGCGTACGGGTCCTCGTCGAGCGGAAGCGGATCGAGGGCGGGGCCGAGGGCGTAGCGGCTCCCGGTGTGCACGGCGCCGTCCAGGACGAACAGCCGGTACTCCCGGGCGAAGCCCGCGATGTCGCTGACCAGCACGGGGAGGTCGTCGTCGAAGGCGTCGGGGCCGGGCAGCCGCGAGCCGTCGGGGTAGATCCGCGCCGGGAAGAACTTGTCGGTCGGCGGCTTGACGAAGGCCGGCCTGCGCAACCGGCGGGCCTCCGCGAGCGTGACGGACTCGACCTGCCGCCCCGACAGCGCCCGCGGCAGCCGGGCCAACCAGTCGGCCGGGGGCTCCAGCGCGAGGATCCCGAGCTCCCCGGCCACGGAATCGGCGAGCAGCGGCCCGCCGTACAGGTGCGCCCGTACGCCGTCGGGCGTCCCGGCCGGCGCCTTCCAGTCCGGGGCGGTCAGGGCGCGGATCCCCCGGCGGGCGGCGGCCGCGCCGAGGCGGGGCGCGGTGTCGTTGGGGCGCGGGGCGAGAAGCAGCAGGCGGTCGGTGTTCATGGCCCCATCCTCGCCCCCGCCCGCGCGTCCTCCGGCGGAGGTGCCCGGTCCGGCGGGGCTGCGGGCGACGTTGCCGAAACCGACGGCCAGGGGTTCGGTGAGCGCGGCGAGGGTCAGGTCCAGGGAGAGTGGGACCGGCAGCAGGGCCTGCGCCTGGACGACGACGCGCTCGCCGAACCCGCCCGGGAAGGCATTGCTGTAGCCGACGGTACGAACGTCCCCGCCGGGGTCGAGTGCCCAGGGCAGGGCGACGACCCCGGTGCCCGGTTCGGGTCCGCTCGCGCCCGGGCCGTAGGCCAGTACCCGGCCGGAGAACTCGTGGCCATCACCAGGGGACGGGCCGGGTCGAACAGGAAGCCGGTGGTTCCGCCGTCCCGGGAGGCGCGCAGGAGCTCGGCGGTGTGCTCGACGGCGCTGAGGTCGGAGCCGCAGATCCCGCAGGCGTGGGTCTCGACCAGGGCCTGCCCCGGTCCGGGCGTCCTCGGCGGTGCCGATGACGGCCCGCCCGAAGGTCGGAAGGCCTTCCCCGGTCCAGCGCGTGCGAGGCGATGATCTCGTAGCCGGCGGAGTGGTGTTCACCGACCCACACCTCCTCGTACCCGAGCCGGTCGAGCGCTTCCACCAGGTCGAGGTCGCGGCGGAGCTGGAGGGCGGGGTCGCGGTCGGGGCGGTGGTAGGGGGCGAGGAACACCCCGAACCGGGAGGGGAGGTACGGCTGCGGCATGGGCGGTGCCCTTCGGTCGGCGAAGTACCGGCCGTCCGACGAAACACCCCGCCCGGCGCCTTCAATGCCCGGGGGGACGTCCTCCCGCTCAGTGGGATGTCCGGGGGCGCCGCCGCTCAGGTGTGGAGGAGCAGGACGTCGAACCAGACGAGGTCGAGGGCCGCGTCGAGGCGGTGGGTGCCCGACGGCACGACCGACGGACCGGGCCGGTTCGCCGCCGCGTCGAACCCCGGACCGGTCCGCCACCGCGCCCCGGCCGGCACGTGGACCCGCAGCGGGCCGGGTGGGTCGGGGAGATCGACGGGAGCGAAGACGTGGCCGGAGCGTTCGAGGATCCCCGCGGCGGCTCCGGGTCGCATCCGGGCGATGCCGACGAGCCGGATGCGGGAATCGGGGCCGGGGAGGAAGCGGTCGGAGGAGGAGGCGTCGATGTCGTAGCCGAGCCAGTGGGGGTCGGAGAGCCTTCCGAGGGCGTGCTCGAAGCGGCTGTTCAGGGGGGCGGGGTCGGTACGGACTCGCCACCGGTCGGGCGCCGGATCCGGTTCCGCTCCGGGCCACGGGGCGGCCGCGCCGGCGGCGGCGAGCAGCAGCGCGGCCCCGCCGGCGAAGGCGAGGAACCGGCGGCGGTCGGTACGTCCGGGGGCGCGCCGTTCGTCCATGGTCCCGCCCCCGCTCCCCCACCGCCGGCCGTCGCGGCCACCGGGTCCGTCGCGCCGTGGCCGGTCGCGTCCCGTCAGTTCAGGGCGCTGATCATAGCCTCGGCCGTCTCCGCCATCGCCGTCCGGGCGGCCGTGAGGTAGGGCCGGGGGTCCGCGGGGGTCAGGTGGGTGCGGATGGCTTCGGTCATGGCCACGTTCAGGGCGGTGCCGATGTTGACCTTGCGGATGCCGCCGGCCACCGCCGCGGCGAGTTCGGCGTCCGGCAGGCCGGAGGAGCCGTGCAGGACCAGGGGTACGTCGACCGTCTTGGCGAGCCGGGCGAGCAGCGCGTGGTCCAGCGCGGCGGTGCGGCGGGTCATGGCGTGGCTGCTGCCGACGGCGACGGCCAGGGCGTCCACCCCGGAGTCGGCGACGAATCTGCGGGCCTCGTCGGGGTCGGTGCGGGCGCCGGGTGCGTGCGGGTCCAGCGGGGCGGCGCCGTTCTTCCCGCCGACCTCGCCGAGTTCGGCCTCGATCCACAGCCCGTTGTCGTGGGCCCAGTCGGCGGCCGAGCGGGTGGCCTCCAGGTTCTCGGCGTACGGCAGGTGCGCGGCGTCGTACATCACCGACCCGAATCCGGCGTCCACGGCCCGGCGCAGCAGGTCGGGGCTCTTGACGTGGTCGAGGTGCAGGGCGACGGGGACCCGGGCGGCCTCGGCGCAGGCCGCCGCGGCGCGGGCGATGGGCAGCAGGGCTCCGCCGCGGAACTTCACCGCGTTCTCGCTGAGTTGGAGGATGACGGGGAGTCCGGCCCGTTCGGCTCCCTCGACCACGGCCTCGGCGTGCTCCAGGGTGATGATGTTGAAGGCGGCCACGGCGCGGCCGGCGGCGGCCGCGTCCGCGACGAGGGTCCCGGTGGTGGCGAGGGTCATCGGAGGGCTCCCTCGGTGTTCGTGAGGACGACCGAGCGGGTCAGGTTGCGGGGCGCGTCGGGGTCCAGGTCCCGGTGCTCGGCGACGGCGACGGCGAGCCTGTGCACGCGGACCAGTTCGGCCAGCGGGTCGAGCGTGCCGGCCACCCAGGCGGCGCCGGTGCCGAGTACCTGTTCGGCGATGCCGTCGGGGGTCCCGCCCAGTGACCAGGTGAGGGAGCCGGGTCCGGTGACGCTGACGGGGCCGTGCCGGTACTCCATGGCCGGGTAGGACTCGGCCCACGACAGGGAGGCCTCGCGCATCTTGAGGGCGGCCTCGTGGGCCAGGCCGACGCTCCAGCCGCGGCCGAGGAAGGTGAACTGGCCCCTGGTTTCGGCGCCGGCGGGCAGCGGGGTGCCGAGCGCGGTGCGGGCGTCGGCGACGGCGGCCGGGGTGTGCGCGCCGACGTGGGCCCGGAGCAGGGTGAGGGCGGTGGTGGCGAAACGGGTCTGGACGACGGAGCGTTCGTCGGCGAAGTCGAGGACGACCAGTTCGTCGGCGAGGGCGATCACCGGGGTGTCGGGATCCCCGATCACGGCCGTGGTCGCCACCCCCGCTTCCTTCAGTCCGGCGAGGAGGTCCAGCACCTCGGTGGTGGTCCCGGAGCGGGTCAGGGCCACCACCCGGTCGTAGCGCCGGTGGCGGGGGAACTCGGAGGCGGGGAAGGCGTCGGTCTCGCCCTGTCCGGCTTCCTCGCGCAGCGCGGCGGCCGCCTGGGCCATGTAGTACGAGGTGCCGCACCCGACGATGGCGGTACGTTCTCCGGGCTTCGGCAGTACGGCCCGCCGGGACGGGGCCAGTGCGGCGGCCCGCTCCCAGCATTCGGGTTGCGTGGCCAACTCGTACGCGACGTGACTCATGCGGGCTCCCTGCGCGTTGGGTGCGTGTTCCTGCAAGGTAGCGGGCTCTTTCGCGCAACTTCAAGCATCTTCGGGGTGGCGGCCTGGGTTAATCTCGACGACTGGGCCGAAGCGGCGGCCAGGGGAGAACTCGGGAGGGCGCCATGACCCGCAAGGAACGCTGGCAAAGACTGCTGGACCTGCTGGTGGAGCGGGGCGGGCTGGAGGTGGAGCCGGCCGCCGAGGCGCTCGGCGTGTCCGCCGCGACGATCCGGCGCGACCTGGACCAGCTCGCCGAGCAGCAGTTGCTGGTCCGCACGCGCGGCGGGGCGGTGCCGCACGGGGTGTCGTACGAACTCCCCCTGCGCTACCGGACCTCCCGCCGGGCCCCCGAGAAGCAGCGGATCAGCGAGGCGGTCGCCGCCCTGGTCGCACCGGGCGAGGTCGTCGGCCTGACCGGCGGCACCACGACGACGGAGGTGGCCCGCGCGCTGGCGGCCCGCCCCGACCTGGCCACGGGCTCCCCCGCGCTCACCGTGGTCACCAACGCCCTGAACATCGCGGGCGAGCTGGTCATCCGACCCCAGTTCAAGATCGTGCTGACGGGCGGGGTGGCCCGCCCCCAGTCGTACGAACTCACGGGCCCGCTCGCCCAGCAGACGCTCGGTCAGCTCACCGTCGACACGGCGGTGCTCGGGGTCGACGCCTTCGACCCGACGGACGGGGCGGCCACCCGGCACGAGGACGAGGCGGCGGTGAACCACCTGCTCTGCGAGCGGGCCCGCCGCGTGATCGTCGCGGCGGACTCCTCGAAGCTCGGGGTCCGCGCGTTCGCCCGCATCTGCCCGACCGCCGCCGTGGACGTCCTGGTGACGGACACCGGGCTCCCGGCCGGGGTCGCCGCGGAGTTCGAAGCGGCGGGGGTCCAGGTGGTCCGCGTCTGACCTCGGGGACCCGAGGCCGACCGGCACGCCCCACCCGGACGCCCCGCGCTCCGGCGGCGGTGCCGGGCACCCGGCACCCGGCACCCGGCACCCCCATAATCGATCGCGCATACGGATCGCCCCGGGCACAATCTCCGGATGCCCACCACCGCGGAGCAGCTGCTCTCCGTACTCGAACCGCTGCCCTTCCCCGCGCGCCTCACCCTCACCGCGCAGACCGCCCACCGGCTCGCCACCGCGGGAGAACTCGGCCCTCTGCTCGCCGAGTTGGACGCGCTCGGGCCGTACGAGCGGCGGCTCGCCGCACTCGCGGCCTTCGCCGGGCGGGACACCGACTTCCTCGCCGCGCGCCTGGCCGACCCCGACCGGTGCGTCGCCTCGTACGCCCTGCGCGCGGCCCGGCGCCTGCCCGTCCCGGACGGAGCGATCGAGGCCGCGTACGAGGACGCCCCGACCGCCGTGCGGCAGCGGCTGGCCCGGCTGCTGCTCCGCGGCGGCCGGACCGCGCTCACCGAGCGACTGGTCGAGAGGCTCCGCGGCGAATGGGGGGACGCCGAGGCGGCACGGCTGCTGCCGGCCTGCTCGGCGCCCTTCGTGGCCCGGCACCTGCCCTCCCTCGCGCACGCAGTGGACGGCTGGCCGGGCTTCGCCCGCCGTCATCCCGACGCGGTGCTGGACCACTTCGGGACCGCCCTGGCGGAGCGGTCTCCCGGCCACGAGCGGGACACGTGGTGGCGGGTGCACGCCACGGCGGTCTCGGCCCTGGCGCCCCAGCGCCCCACCAGGGTGCTGGACCTGCTGGAGCGGTACGGGCCCGCCGCCCTGCCGCACCCGCTGTACGACGGGTTGGGCGCCCTGATCGACGTCGACGCCGACCGCGTCGTCCGCTGGATCACCTCCCCCGACCGCCGGGCGGAGCGCTACGAACGGGTGCCGCCGCCGCGGGTGACGCACCGGCTGGTCCGGGCCGCTCCCGTTTCCCTGCCCGCGCTGGGCCGCCACTGGGGACACCGCGACCGGCACTACACGGCGCTCCTGAAGGCCCTGCCCCCCGGCTCTCGGCAGGCCTTCCACGCGGAGGTCACCGCCGGCGCGCCGGGTACGTGGCCGCACGTGGACGTGCTCGCCCTGCTGCCCCGAGAACAGCGGTGGGCCGCCGTACGGCTGGCCGAAGCCGAGTTCGACCCTGCCGAGGAGTGCTGGTGGGAGGACCTGGACGTGCTCGGGCACGGCCCGTTCACCCGGTCGCGGACCGCCCTGCTCGCCGCCGTCGTGCGTTCCGACGCCGACGACCGGGAGACCGCCTGGCCGCTGCTGGTCGCGGGAGCCACCCGCGACGGCGGCCGCGCGGCGGTCGCCGAGATGCTGGAGGCGACGCGGCGCCTGCGCAACGACCGGGACCCCGTGCGGCTCGCCGCGCTCCGGGCTCTGGCCGCGGAGGCGCCCCGCGTGCTCCACGCCGATGACGTGGCGGCGCTGGAGCGGATCGCCACCGACGCCCTGGAGGCTCCGGACGGCTCGGATCGGAGCCGGACGGCCCTGCGCACGCTCGCCGAGCGCGTGCTCGTCGAGCACGCGCTCGGCCCCGACACGGCGCTGTCGTCCTGGGCTCTGGACACCCTGGGCCGGATCACGGGCCTGGAGGGCGTCCCCTCCTTCGGCCCCTTGTACCGGGTCCTGCGCCGCGGCCAGGAACACCAGGTGTTCGACGCCCTGCGCCCCTGGCTCGAAGGCGCTGCCGCGCGGGCCGACTTCCGCCTGCTGCTGGGCCTGGCCCGCGCCCTCGGGCCCCGGGCCCGACGGATGCCCGACCTTCAGGACATGCTGGTCACCGCGCTGGAGCGGGGGGATGACGCCACCTTCCGGGCAGCGGTGGAACTGCGGCTGGACGAGCCCGGGACCCGCGGACCACGGGTGGCCGCCATCATCGCCCTGGAACCCTCGGCGGTCGTCCTGCCTCCCGTACTGGACGTCGTGTCCCGGTCGCGCACGGACCTGCTGGACGCGCTGCTCGACGACGCGCCGCCCCAGGGCCGGTTCCTGCTGCCCGGTTCCCCGCCCCCGCTCCCGGACCTCGACCACAGCGGCCGGTGGCTGCCCCGCCAGCAGGCGGCGGCCGTACGGATCGCCGCCGCGGCGGCCGCGGACGTCTCCCTCCCCCTCGCCGCCCGTGCCGCGGCGATCCGGGCCGCCGCCCCGGTCCCGGGGCTGGGGTACGCGTCCGTGATGGCCCACACGGAAGCCCCGGACGTGGTCCTCGCCGAGGCCGCGCTCGGCGCCCTGCCCCGGACCGACCGACCACGGGAGGCCGTGGCGGTCCTGCTGGAGCGGGCCGGCACCGACCGGGCCAGGGTCGCCGTGTACGCGGCGGCGCGCGCCGCCGACCACACCGCCCCCTCCGAACTGGCCCTGCTGTTGGGACCGTTGCTGACCGGCGAGCAGCCCGCGAAGGTGACCTCCAGGAAGGAGGCGGTCCGTCTCGCGGCCCTGCACCTGCCCCCGCGGCGCGCCGCGGCCCTGCTGGCGCACGCGTTCCGGGCTCCCGACCGTCACCCGGACGTCCGCTCCGCCGTCGTGCGGGCCCTGCCCGTGCTGCTCGGTGTCCCGGAGGCGTGGCAGCTGCTCGACGAGGCCGCCCGCGAGGGCGATCCCGCCGTGGTCGCCGCCCTGGTGGCGGTCGGCCCCCGACAGCTGCCGCGGGAGCACCGCGCCCGCTGGGCCGGGCTCGTCGACTCGCTGTACGACGCCGTGCTGAGCCACACCGCGAGCGGCTTCTGGGGCCATTCTTCGATCCGGAGCCTGGGTGACTGGGCCGCGCACGCCCCCGGACTGGCCGAACGCCTCTCCCGTACGGTCTGCGACCTCGACCGGCGGGCGCACTGGGCGGGCGTGGCCTCGGTGCTGCGCGACCTGGCCTCCTCGACGTTGCCGCACCCGCTGGGCGGCGGGGCCCCGGGCAGCGTGCTGCACGGCGCGGTCGCCGAGTTGCTGGTCTCGCTGGACGGCCCCGTCGGCGGCCTCGACGCCACCGGCGACCGCGACCTGCCGGCTCTGCAGCGACTGCGCTCGCTGGTGTACACGTCCGCCGTGCACGAAAGCGGGCCCGAGCTGCCGGAGGCGCTCGCCGGGCAGTTGGCGGGGCATCCGCTGCTCGCCCCGGAACGCGCGGACCTGCTGCGATCCCTGGTGGACCTCCATGCCGAACCCTATGACCTCGCGCGCCGCCTGGAGGACCTGGCGGGGGCCCTGGAGGACGCCGGCGTGGTCGTCGCGGGGCAGGTGGCGGGGCGGCTGCGGCCCCACTGGGGACACCGCGTGCTGCCGGCGCGTGCCGCGTCCCTGCTGACGGTCGCCGACCGGCTGGCCCGGGACGGCCGGGTCGGCGCGGGCCTGCTGGCCGCCGCCCTCGTGGCCGGGATGGGCACCGTGTTGAGCTGGCCCGAGGAGTGGCGGGTACTGCTGCGCGCGCTGCGCCGGCACCCGCGCCCCGACGTACGGCGCGAGGCGTTCCACACCCTGACGGAGTCCGAGTGACGGCCGTGGCGTGACGGGGTCGCCGGCGCCGGGGCCCGGATCCGCTCGGGGCGGGCCGTGCGACCGGTCCGCACCGCCGCCCCGTCGGCGTCGCCGGCGGTGCGGTCCCTGCCGTCGACCCGGGGTCGGTCAGTGCGCCGGCAGCCGCTCCGCCTCGCGGACCAGGGCGGCGAGCACCGGGGCGATCAGCGGGTGGGACTCGGCGCCGCGCCGGGTGGCGGCGAAGACCCGGCGGGTGGCGGCGGGCCCGGCGACGGGCAGCACGCGGGCCTCCTTGAGGTCCATGCCGCGCAGCGCCGAACGTGGGACGAGGGCCACCCCGGCCCCGGCCCCCACCAGGGCGGTGACGGCGCGGAAGTCGTCGGAGGAGTGCACGAACCGGGGCTGGAAGCCCGCCAGTTCGCAGGCCAGCAGGGTCACGTCGTAGCAGGGGTTGCCCGGGTGCTGCCCCACCCAGTCGGCGTCGGAGAGGTCCGCCAGCGCCACGGTGGGCAGGTCGGCGAGGGGGTGCCCGGCGGGCAGGACCGCGTCGAAGGGTTCGGCGTACAGCGGGAGGACGGACAACCGGGCGTCGTCGGCGCCGGGTCCTCCCCGGTACTCGACGGCCAGGGCGACGTCCGCCTCCCCGTCGAGCAGCATCGGCAGGCTCTGGTCGCCCTCGGCGTCCCGGACGCGGAGCCTGATGCCCGGGTGTTCCCGCCCAAGCCGGGCGATGGCGGGGGCCAGGACCTCGGCGATGCCCGTCGCGAACGCGGCGACGGTGACCTCGCCCGCCGCGCCGCCCGCGTACGCGGCGAGTTCGGCCTCGGCGCGCTCCAGCTGGGCCAGCACCTCGTGGGCGTGCCCCAGCAGGATCTCCCCGGCGGCGGTGAGCCGTACGCCCCGGCCGCTTCGGGTGAGCAGGACGTGTCCGGTCTCCTGTTCCAGCGCGGCGAGCTGCTGGGAGACGGCGGACGGGGTGAGGTAGAGGGCTGCGGCCGCGGCGGTCACCGTACGGTGGTCCGCCACGGCCCGCAGGATGCGCAGCCGGCGGGGGTCGATCACGCCCCCATGATGTCAGCCCCGATCAGCGACGAGAGCCGCGCGGGCGTCCACGAAGGCGGCCACCGCGCGCTCCACGTCGGCCGTCGAGTGGGCCGCCGAGAGCTGGACGCGGATGCGGGCCGCGCCCAGCGGGACGACCGGGTAGGAGAAGCCGATCACGTACACGCCGCGCTCCAGCAGCAGCTCCGCCATCTTCGCCGCCTCGGCCGCGTCGCCGATCATGACGGGGGCGATGGCGTGGTCGCCGGGCAGGATCTCGAAGCCCGCCTCCGTCATCCGCGAACGGAACAGCGCGGTGTTCGCGGCGAGGTGCTCGCGCAGGTCACCGGCCGACTCCAGCAGGTCGAGGACCTTGAGGGAGGCCGCCGCGATGACCGGGGCGAGGGAGTTGGAGAAGAGGTACGGGCGCGAGCGCTGGCGCAGCAGCTCGACGATCTCGGCGCGGGCGGCAACATAACCGCCGGAGGCTCCGCCGAGGGCCTTGCCGAGGGTGCCGGTGATGATGTCGACGCGGTCCATGACGCCGTGGAGCTCGGGGGTGCCGCGGCCGCCGGGGCCGACGAAGCCGACGGCGTGCGAGTCGTCGACCATGACCATGGCGTCGTACCGCTCGGCGAGGTCGCAGATCTCGGCGAGGGGGGCGACGTAGCCGTCCATGGAGAAGACGCCGTCGGTGACGACGAGCTTGCGGCGGGCGCCGCCCTCGGTGGCTTCCTTCAGGCGGGCTTCGAGCTCGCCGAGGTCGCGGTTGGCGTAGCGGAAGCGGCGGGCCTTGGACAGGCGGATGCCGTCGATGATCGAGGCGTGGTTGAGGGCGTCGGAGATGACCGCGTCCTCGGCTCCGAGCAGGGTCTCGAAGACGCCGCCGTTGGCGTCGAAGCAGGAGGAGTAGAGGATCGTGTCCTCCTGGCCGAGGAAGGCGGACAGCCGCGCCTCCAGCTCCTTGTGCACCTCCTGGGTGCCGCAGATGAAGCGGACGGAGGCCATGCCGTAGCCCCAGCGGTCCAGTGCGTCCTTCGCGGCGGCGACGACCTCGGGGTGGTCCGCGAGACCGAGGTAGTTGTTGGCGCAGAAGTTGAGGACCTCGCCCGGGGCGCCGCCCGCGGTCACGGCGACGGCGGCGTTCTGCGGGGTGCCGATGACACGCTCGGGCTTGTGCAGGCCCGCGGCGCGGATCTCGTCGAGGGTGGTGCGCAGGTCGTCGCGGACGGACTCGAACATGTGCGGTGCTCCTTGTGCGGCGAAGGGGGGCCGGGCCCCGCGGAGGGGGGAGGGTGTGCGGGGCCCGGCCGGAGGGAGATGGTCTCGGGGGGCCGGTCCGGCGCTACGCCGTCCAGTCCAGGATGATCTTGCCGCTGCGGGCGGTGGCGGCCTCGTCGAAGGCGGCTTCGAAGTCGCGGTGCGAGTAGCGGCCGGTGATGACCGGGGACAGGTCGAGCCCGCCCTCCAGCAGCACGGTCATCGCGTACCAGGTCTCGAACATCTCGCGGCCGTAGATCCCCTTGATGGTGATCATCGAGGTGACGACCTTGGCCCAGTCGACGGCGAACTCCTGCGCCGGCAGGCCCAGCATGGCGATGCGGCCGCCGTGCGTCATGTTGTCGATCATGTCGCGCATGGCCTCGGCGCGGCCCGACATCTCCAGGCCGATGTCGAAGCCCTCGCGCAGACCCAGCTGTGCCTGGGCGTCGGCGATGGAGGACTCGGCGACGTTCACCGCGAGCGTGGCGCCCGCCTTGCGGGCGATCTCCAGCCGCTCCGGGCTGACGTCGGTGATGACCACGTTGCGCGCGCCGGCGTGCCGGGCCACGGCCGCCGCCATGATGCCGATCGGGCCGGCGCCGGTGATCAGGACGTCCTCGCCGACCAGCGGGAAGGACAGCGCGGTGTGCACGGCGTTGCCGAACGGGTCGAAGATGGCCGCCACGTCCAGGTCGACGGCCGTGCGGTGGACCCACACGTTCTGCGCGGGCAGGACGACGTACTCCGCGAAGGCTCCGTCGCGCCCGACGCCGAGACCGATCGTGCTGCGGCACAGGTGGCGACGGCCGGCCAGACAGTTGCGGCACCGCCCGCACACCAGGTGGCCCTCGCCGCTGACCAGGGCGCCGACCTCGATGTCGCGGACGTCCGCGCCCAGGGCCGCGACCTCGCCGACGAACTCGTGGCCGAGGACCAGCGGGGTCCGGACCGCGCCCTGCGCCCAGCCGTCCCACGCGCGGATGTGCAGGTCCGTCCCGCAGATGCCGGTCCGCAGCACCTTGATCAGCACGTCGCCGGGGCCGTACTCGGGCTCGGGAACGTCCATCAGCCACAGCCCGGGCTCGGCCTTGTGCTTGACGAGTGCCTTCATGGGGTGGCTCCAGGCATGCGGAAGGGGGCGCCGGGGCCGGTGGGGCCCGGGTGGCGTCGTTGACGTGCACCAATGTGCCGATTCGGACGGTGATCAGTCCATCGAGACTTTCTTAAGCGGGTCGACAGCGCAGCTTCACGCCTATGCTCCTCAGGTGACGGGGCAGGGGCCCGGGACCGGGGCCCGGGGCAGGGGAAAAGGGGAGGTGAGGGGCGTGCCGAGTCTGCGCAGCAGGGCGCTTTCGGCCGCGCTGATCGCGACGGGGCGGCGAAGACGGTTCGCCAGCGCGGAAGCGGTACGGGCCCGGGTGGCGCAATCCTCCCGCCGGCCGTCGTCGCACCTGCCGCCGCGGTCGCTGGGCCGGGTCGCCGAGGTCTCGCGGACCTTCGTCGGGGCCTGGCCCGTGTACGACGTGTCCCCGCGCGGGGAGGAGCCCGTGACGCGGGTGCTGTACGTGCACGGCGGCGCGTACATCAACGAGCTGGTCCGGCCCCACTGGTCGATGATCCGCACCCTGGTCACCCGGGCGCGGGCCCGGGTCGTCGTACCGGCGTACATCCTCGCCCCGCGCGGCACCGCCGACCGGACGGTCCCGGTGGCCGCCGACCTGCTGAGCGGTCTGATCGAGGACGGCGGCGCGGGCGGGACGGTGCTGATCGGGGATTCCGCGGGCGCCGGGCTGGCCCTGGCCGCCGCGCAGCGGTTGCGGGAGCGCACCGGTGCGCAGCCGTCCCGGATCGTGCTGATCTCCCCCTGGCTGGACCTGACGATGAGCCATCCGGGCCAGGCCGCGATCGAGGCGGGCGACCCGATGCTGGCCCGGCCGGGTCTGGTGGAGGCCGGCCGGCTGTACGCGGGTGTCCTCGCCGCCGACGATCCCCGGGTGAGCCCGTTGCACGGCTCCTTCTCGGGGCTCGCGCCGATGACGGTGTTCACCGGCACCCGTGACGTGCTGACGACCGACAGCCGGGAGCTGCTGCGCCGCGCCCGCGAGGTCGGGGTGGACGTGGAGTGGCACGAGGAGCCCGGCCTGCCGCACGGCTACCCCCTCATGCCGGTCCCGGAGGGCCGTGCGGCCCGGGACCGGATCGTGGAACTGGTGCGGCTGTCGGCCACGGACGGCTCTCCTTGAATCGGTGCCGGCGGGACCCCGGCCGGCGCGGGGCCGCCGGCAGCACCGGACGGCCGCCGCGTCAGGCCGTGCAGGTCATCAGGGAGCTGACCGGCCAGGCGCGGTAGGCCGTCCAGTAGGCCTCGTCGCGGGAGGCGTCGGCGGGCGGGGTGCGGCTGGGGTGCCAGCCGACGGTGGTGAAGCCGGCGTCGACGGCGGCTTCGGCGAAGTCGGCGTGCGCCCATTCCCGGTACTCGAAGTGCAGCGGCGGTTCGGTCAGGAACTGCGCCTTGAGCAGCGCCGGCGCGTCGCCGTCCGCTACCCGGTCGAGGATGCGCATCCCGTACGGGGACCAGTCCACGCGCGGGAAGGCGCCGGGGTTGCGGACGAGGGAGAGCAGCCGGCCGCCGGGCCGCAGGTTGGCCCGGATTCCCCGGAACATCGCGTGCAGGGCGGTCCGGTCGGGGGCGTGGCTGAACAGGTAGACGGCGGTGGCGAGGTCGAAGGGGCCGAGTTGCGGCATGGAGGCCGCGTCGGCGACGACGTACTCCACGGTGCCCGGGGCGCCCGCGCCGTGCCGCTCCCGGGCCAGCCGGACGCGGTCGGGGCAGTTGTCGACGCCGACGGTCCGCCGTGCTCCGCCGCTCATCAGCAGCCCGGCGGAGCCGCCGTGGCCGCAGGCGACGTCGAGGGTGTCGAGGTCCCGGACCCCGCCGAGGGCGTCGAGGGCCGTGCGGAGCGTGAAGGCGTCGGCCGCCGAGAAGGCCGCGCCGGGCGCGGGGTGCGCGAGGGTGTCGTACGGCTGGTGCATGCCGGCATGCCTCCCCGCCGCAGGCCCGGGTGACGGCCGCGCCGGCGGGTGCGTCCCTCGGACGGGGGAGGCGTTCGGGTCAGTCGGTAAGGCGTACGGGGCGGGTGCGGCGGCGCGCCGCCGGGATGCAGTGCCCGGCGGCGAGGGCGCATGCTGACTGTGTGACGGCGAGACCGGACAGCGGCGGCCCAGCCTCCGACGCCACGGCCGGGGTGCTCGCGCGTGCCACCGTCGGCGCCGTGAAGGACCTGGGCGGGTTCGCGGGTGGGGTGTACCTGCGCTCGGACAGCGAGGGCCTGCTGCGGATGGCCGTGCTCGCCGGACTGCCGGGCCGGCTGTTCCGGCCCTGGTGGCGGATGCATGTGAACCGGCCGTACCCGGTCGCCGAGTCCTACCGCTCCGGCCAGTCGGTGCACCTGCACGACGGCGAGGCGTCGATGCGGCGGTTCCCCCAACTGATGGCCGGCCTGCCCTTCACGTTCGCCTCCCTCTACGAGCCCGTCACCGCCGGGCCCGAGCGGTTCGGAGTGCTGCTGGTGATGCGCCCGGCGACCCCCGGGGTGCCGGTCGGGACGGAGGACCGGGACCGGCTGCGCAGGGCCGCCGATCGGCTGGCCTGGGACCTGGCCGCGCTGGCGGCCCGCGGCGAGCGGATCTCCTGGAACACCGACCCGATCTGCCTGCCGTCACCCATGCCTCCCGGGGACGCCCGGGAGGCACTGGACCACCTCGCGCAGGCGGTCCTGTCCGTGGACCGGCAGGGCCGGATCGGCTTCGCCAACACCGCCGCCCAGGAGCTGCTCGGCGTGGGCGAGACCCTGCTGCGGGGCCGGCTCCTGTGGGAGGCGCTGCCCTGGCTGGGGCACCCCGCCTACGAGGACCACCTCAGGGCCGTGTTCATGTCCGGCGAGCCGGTCCACTTCGCCGCCCGGCGCACGGCCGATCCCGAGCAGGACTGGCTGTCGGTGGGCCTGCTCCCGGGGCCCGGCGGGGTGACGGTGACCATCGGCGCCGCCGAGAAACCGGCCTACGCGCCGGGGTCGGTGACCAGTCCCGGCTCCGGGCTGGGTTCGCCGGCAGACCGCGCCGCGGCCCTGTACCGGCCGGTGGCCCTCGCCATCGCCCTGACCGAGGCCGTCACCGCGCGCCAGGTGTCGGCCGTGGTCACCGACGAGCTGCTGCCCGCGTTCGGCGGCCGCCAGCTGGCCATCTACCTCCTGGACGAGCGGCACCTGTACCTCGCCTGGGAAACCGGCTTCCCCTCCGGCTTCCTCGACCGCTTCGACGGGGTCTCCCTCGACGCACGGCTGCCCGGGGTGGAGACCCTGACCTCCGGCCGGCCGATGTTCTTCGAGTCGATGCAGCACCTGGCCGAGGCCTACCCGGGGATCCCGCTGGACGCGGACGTCGGGGCCCGCGCGTTCCTCCCGCTGATCGCCTCCGGCCGGCCGGTGGGCTCCTGCATCCTCGGCTTCGACGCGCCGCGCGGCTTCAGCCCCGAGGAGCGTACGGTCCTCACCGCGCTGGCCGGTCTGATCGCCCAGGCCCTGGAGCGGGCCCGGCGCTACGACAACGAGGCGGCGCTGGCCCGCGGGCTCCAGGCGGCCCTGCTGCCGCACCGGCTGCCGGTACTGGGGAACGTGGCCACCGTGGCCCGGTACCTGCCCGGGACCGACGGCATGGACGTGGGCGGCGACTGGTACGACGTCATCATCACCGGCGCGGGCCTGCTGGCCCTGGTCATCGGGGACGTCCAGGGCCACGGGGTGTCCGCCGCCGCGACCATGGGCCAGCTGCGCAGCGCCGTACGGGCCTTCGCGCTCAGCGGCAACACGCCGGAGGAGGTGATGCGGGGCACCAACCAACTGCTGATCGATCTGGACCCCGGACAGTTCGCCAGCTGCTGCTACGTCCTGCTCGACCCGGAAACCGGCCGCGCCCTGGCCGTCCGAGCCGGCCACCCCCAGCCGTTGCTGCGTCACGCCGACGGCCGTACGGAGGTGCTGGACCTGCCGGGCGGGGTGGTCCTCGGGATCGACGCCGGCGGGGACTATCCGGTGACCGAGCTGCGGCTGGAGCCGGGCGCGGTGCTCGCGCTGTACACGGACGGGCTGGTGGAGACACCGGGCACGGACATCGACGCGGGCGTGGAACGGTTGCGGGCGGCCCTGGCCGCCGCCCGGCCGTCCCCGCTGACGGAGATGGCCGACCGGCTGGTCGGCGAGGCCGGCAGCACCGCCGACCGGCCCGACGACATCGCGCTCCTCCTCGCCTCACGCACGGGAACCGCGTAGGCCGGGGCGCCTACTCCGCGCGCTGACCGGAAGCCGCCGGCCGGGTCGCGGCGTCCGTGGCGGTCGGGGCGGTCAGGGCGTCGGGCAGGCGCGGGAGGACCCGGGGGGCGTCGGTGCGCGCCGTGGGCGCGGTGCCGCCGCACAGGGCCTGGTCGAACAGGGCGGCCTGGGCCGCGTCCACGGGGTGCGGTACGGGATTGCCGTCGGGATCGGTGCGCTGGTAGCCCGTCAGGTTGAAGCCCGCCGCGTACTGCCGTTCGCCGTCGGCGGTGGACATCGCCGTGGTGGTGGCGCCGAAGACGCCGCCGTCGTGTCCCCAGACGGGGCCGCAGGGGGTGTCCAGGCTGTAGATGCCGAGTCCGTAGCGCAGCAGGACGGTGCCGTTCTCGTCGTGGTAGGGGACGGTCGTGCGCATCTCCCGCAGTTGCGCGGCCGGCAGCAGACCGCCCTGGAGCAGGGTCCGGTAGAAGGTGTTGAGGTCCTGGGTGGTCGAGATGAGCGCGCCGGCCGTGCCCGCCATGGTCATGTTGTACTCGCCGAAGTCGCGCGGCGGGGTGAGGACGCCGCCGAATCCCTCGTACATCCGTGAGTGCGGGCCCCTGATCCGCGGGTCGGTCCCGGGGAACCAGGTGTCGCGCAGCCCGGCGCGGCGGATGACGTCGCGGGTGATGACGCGTTCCGGGTCCTGTCCGGTGACCTTGCGGAGCACCTCGCCGAGCAGGATGTAGTTGGTGTTCGAGTACGACCATGACGTTCCCGGTTCGAACAGCTGCGGGAGGTTGACCCCGTACCCGGCCAGGGTGGCCGGGGAGATGGTGCGGTGGCGGAACTCCTCCAGGCTGCTCGGTGACCCCTGCTTCACCGACGGGAAGGCCTCCGCGATGTAGTCCGCGATGCCACTGGTGTGGTTGAGCAGCATCCGCACGGTGATCTTCCGGCCGCGTTCGCCGGGCACGAGTTCGGGCACGTGGTCGCCGACGGGGGAGTCGAGCCGGATGCGCCCGGCGGCGCTCTGCTGGAGGACGGCGACGGCGGTGAAGGACTTGGTGACGCTGCCGACCCTGTGGCGCATGTCGGGGGCCGTGCGGCGGCCCGTGTCGACGTCCGCGAGGCCGGTGGCGCCGGTCCACCGGGCCCGGCCGTCGCGCACCGACGCGTACGCGCCGTACATGCCGGCCGCGTGGACCGCGTCGAGCCGCTGGGCCAGCGCCCGCCGGTCGAGGCCGTTGTGTCGGGACACGGCCGCGGGGTCGTCGGTCCCCGCGGCGGGAACCGCCGCCGCCGTTCCGGCCGTTCCGGCCAGGAGGGCCAGGGCGATGCCGGTGGCGGCGGTGGTGGCGCGTAACCGGCCGCGCCGGCCGTGGTGTGAAAGCACAGGATCTCCCCGAGTACGGGCGGCCCTTCGCGGGGCCGCCGTTCGACCTTGTGCCTCGATTCTTCCGAGTCGCCGGGGGCCGCCCATCGTCCGGGGGAACGATCCCGGGGCCCGCCGCATGGGCCCCCGGTATCAGGGGCGCCTCCCCCGTTCGGGGCTCTTGACGCCGGGCGGAGCGGGGCCCGGGGGGCGGACGGCCGGGTCGGACGCCCTGGTTCGCCGGTCCGCCCCGGGGCGGCCGCGTCCGGAGTCAGCGCTGCCGGGTCACTGCGCCACGTCCCTCCCGGCCAGGGTCAGGGCGCTGTTGACGAGGCCGACGTGGCTGAACGCCTGCGGGAAGTTGCCGAGTTGGCGTCCGGCGACGGGGTCGTACTCCTCGGCCAGCAGGCCGACGTCGTTGCGTACTTCCAGGAGTCGTTCGAACAGTTCGCGGGCCTCCTTGCCGCGGCCCGTCATGTGCAGGGCGTCGACCAACCAGAACGAGCAGGCCAGGAAGGCCCCTTCGTCACCGGGCAGCCCGTCGACGGACGGGCCCTCGGTGGTGTAGCGGCGGACCAGGCCGTTGCCGCCCAGCTCCGCCCGGACCGCGTCGACGGTGCCGATCACGCGCGGGTCGTCGGGCGGCAGGAAGCCGACCCGGGGGATGAGCAGGGTCGCAGCGTCGAGCTCGCGCGAGCCGTAGTACTGGGTGAAGGTGCCCCGCTCGGCGTCGTAGCCGTGCTCGCACACGTCGGCGTGGACCTCGTCCCTTATGGCCCGCCAACGCTCCACGTCGCCCGGGATCCCGGGGTCGCGTTCGATGGTGCGGACCGCCCGGTCGGCGGCGACCCAGGCCATGACCTTGGAGTGCACGAAATGGCGGCGGGGGCCGCGCACCTCCCAGAGGCCCTCGTCTGGGCGGCGCCAGTTCTTCTCCAGGAAGTCGAGGAGGGCGAGCTGGATCCGCCAGGCGTGCCGCTCGGCGGGGAGTCCGGAGGACCGGGCGAGGTGGAGGGAGTCGATGACCTCGCCGTACACGTCGAGTTGGAGCTGGTCCACCGCGGCGTTGCCGACGCGCACGGGCGCGGAGGAGGCGTACCCGCGCAGCCACGGCAGGTCGGTCTCGGGGATCCGTCGCTCGCCGGCGATCCCGTACATGATCTGGAGGTCGGCCGGGTCGCCCGCCGCGGCCCGCAGCAGCCAGGCCCGCCAGGCGCGGGCCTCGTCGAGGAACCCGGTGGCGAGGAGGGCGCCGAGGGTGAGCGTGGAGTCGCGGAGCCAGCAGTAGCGGTAGTCCCAGTTGCGGACCCCGCCGAGCTCTTCCGGCAGGGAGGTCGTGGCGGCGGCGACGATGCCGCCCGTCGGCGCGTACGTCAGGCCCTTGAGGGTGATCAAGGAGCGGGTGACGGCCTCCTTGTAGGGGCCCTCGTAGTGGCACTGCGAGGACCACGCCCGCCAGTCGGCGAGGCTCTGTTCCAGCGCCGCGTACGGGTCCACGGGCTCCGGGCGCGGCTCGTGCGAGGGGTGCCAGGTCAGCACGAAGGCGACCTTCTCCCCCGCGTCGACGGTGAACTCCGAGCAGGTGCTGTTCTCCTCGCCCCACGTGCGGACGGGCGGCTCGCTGCGGAACCAGGCCGAGTCGGGACCGGCGACGGCGACCCGGTCACCCTCGCTGCGCCGGACCCAGGGGACGACGTGGCCGTAGTCGAACCGCAGGCGCAGCGTGCTGTGGAGGGTGACCCGGCCGGTTACGCCCTCGACGATCCGCATCACGTCGGGTGCGGTGTCGCGCTGCGGCATGAAGTCGATGACCTTGACCGTGCCGTCGGACGTCTCCCAGTAGGACTCCAGGATGAGGGAACTGTCGACGTAGGCGCGGCGCGTGCACGGTTCTCCGTCGGCGGCGCCGGTCGGGGCGATGCGCCAGTGGCCGTTCTCCTGGTCACCGAGGAGGGCGGCGAAGCACGCGGCGGAGTCGAAGCGGGGCAGGCACAGCCAGTCGATGGACCCGTCGCGACCGACCAGTCCGCTGGTCATGAGGTCGCCGATGAGTGCGTAGTCTTCGATCGCCTGTGTGGGGTGCGTCATTCATCCGCTGTTCCCCCAATTTCCCGGGGCCAATCAGCCCGACCGATCAGTTGCGCACGAGGAGTGTCACCGCCGCGAGGACGACGCCCAGGGCGAGGGCGAACGCGCCCTGCTTCAGGCCGTGGGAGCGCAGCGCGGCCACGGGCAGGACGCGGTCGACGGCGAGGCGGCCGGGACCGGTGAGGGTGAGGGCGGCGGCGGCCACGGCCAGGATCAGCTCGTACTCCATCCCCTTGGGCGCGAAGAAGGAGCCGGTGCCGTGGACGGCGATGGCGTTGATCATCGTGCCGGTGACGGCCGCTCCGGCCAGCGGGGTGAGCAGGCCCGCGGCGAGACCGAGGCCGCCCAGGGTCTCGGTGAGGCCGGCAAGGACGGCCATTGCGTCGCCCGCCGGGTAGCCGACGGAGGTGAAGAACCCGCCGGTGCCGCTGAGTCCGCCGCCGCCGAACCAGCCGAAGAGCTTCTGGGTGCCGTGGGCCGCGATGGTCAGGCCGAGGACGAGGCGCAGGAGCAGCAGTCCGGCGTCCTGGGGTGCGGTGACGGCCGCGGGGAGGGCGGCGGTCGGGTGAGCGGCCGGTGCGGTGGCCGGGGCCTTCGTCGAGGTGGCGGAGGCGCTGGTCATGGGGGGTTCCTTCCGGTCGGGCCGGCCCGACACGGGTTGTTCAAATTCGAACCGGCTGCCCCGACCCTAGCTACTGATTCAAATTGGAACAACCCGTGTAGGCTTGAACCATGGACGGGACGAGATGGCTGGACGAGCGCGAGATGCGGGCCTGGAACGGCTTCCTGGCGGCATCGGCCCTGGTGAACCGGCGCCTCGACCAGCAGCTCAAGGACGACTCCGGGTTGTCGCACCCGCAGTACGAGATCCTCGTCCGCCTCGCCGCCGCGCCCGGCCGCGAGCTGCGCATGACCGAACTCGCGAACGGACTGATCAACTCCAAGAGCGGGCTCACCTACCAGGTGACCCAGATGGAGAAGGCCGGGCTGGTCCGGCGCCGCAGCTGCCCCTCCGACGTCCGCGGGGTCTTCGCCGTCCTCACCGACACGGGGCTGGCCCGGCTGGAGGAGGCGGCCCCCGGGCACGTGACCACGGTCCGGGAGATCCTCGTCGACGTCCTGACCCCCGAGCAGCTCGACGCGCTCTCGGCCGGACTGGGGGAAGTCGGCCGCCGGTTGCGGGAACAAGGCGCCTGAGCGGGTAAGGGGATCCCATGGACGGAAAAGTCTGGCTGGTCATCGCGGCGGTACTCGCCGTCGCCCTGGCGATCGCGGCCGCGGTACTGCTGGTACGGGTGTTCGCGGCCCGGAAGCTGCTGTTGGACGCCGGGATCCCGCTGCGCGACAAGGCCCTGTTCTGGGTCGCGGTCGTCTACACCATCTCCCCGGTCGACCTGATCCCCGACCCGGTCTACCTCGACGACGTGGGCGTGCTCCTGCTCGCCCTGCGTTCCCTCCACGCGGCGGCCCAGGCCGCCGGAAGGCCCACCGACCGGATCGCCTGACGGCTCGGGGCCGCGATCGCCCGACGCCTCGGAACCGTACGCAGGACGCTGCGCGGCCCGTTCCCCGGGGCCACGCAGCGTCCGTACGGGCGCGCCGCGGTGGGCGCTCGCGTACCGCCCGCGCTACTTCGGCATCAGGACGGTGTCGACGATGTAGACGGTCGCGTTGGCCGTGGGCACGTTGCCGCAGACGACCGCGGAGCTGCCGTTGACCTTGTAGGACTCACCGGAGCCCGCCGTGGTGATCTTGCCGGTCTCCAGGGTGTCGAAGGAGCCGTTCTCCAGCTGGCGGGGAGCCAGCTTCTGGCCCACGACGTGGTAGGTGAGGATCTTGGTGAGGGTGGCCTTGTCGGCGAGGACCTTGTCGAGGTCGGCCTTCGGGATCTTGGCGAACGCGTCGTTGGTGGGCGCGAAGACGGTGATGTCCTTCGCGTTGTTCAGGGTGTCGACGAGTCCGGCCTGCTTGACGGCCGCGACCAGCGTGGACAGGGCCGGGTTGTTCGAGGCGGCGGTGGCGACGGGGTCCTTGGCCATGCCGTCGAAGCTGCCCGCGCCGTCCTTCGGCACGCCGGCACAGGCCGGGCCGAAGGGGCCGTCCGCGGCGGCGGAGGCCTCCGGAGTGGCCGCCTGGGAGGCGGTGGTGTCCGCGGCCGGACCGGCGGCGGAGTCCTTGCCGGACTCCGAGCAGGCGGCGAGGGCGAAGGGAAGGACTGCGGCCGCGGTGACGGCAACGGCGGTACGACGGAACTGACGGGTGTTCATCACGGTTCTCCTATGGACTTTCACGATCGGAAAGGAACGGTCTGGAAGGGAAAGGACGGGGAGGGAAGGAATCGGGAGGGGCGGACGGGGACGGGTGGTCAGGGGCGGTGGCCGGACTCAGGCGACACTGACGACGACCGAGTGCCATCCGCTGGCGCCGTCGGGGATGGTCCGCGCGCGTTCCTCGGTCTGGACCGCGCCCGTGCCGTCGGTGGCGCGGACGGTGAGCGTGTGGCCGCCGGGCGTGGCCTTCCAGGGGTGGGACCACTGGCGCCAGGTATCGGTGCCGGCCTGCGCGGCGAGGTCGGCGTACTGCCAGGGGCCGTCGTCGATCCGGACCTCGACGTGCCGGATGCCGCGGTGCTGGGCCCATGCGACGCCGGCGATGGTGACGGTCCCGGATGCGGGCCGGGCGAAGGGTTTGGGGGTGTCGATGCGGGCCTGCGTCTTGATGGGCGCCTTGCGGGCCCACTTCCGCTTGACCCAGTAGGGGTCGTAGGCGTCGAAGGTGGTGAGTTCGAGGTCCTCGATCCACTTGCAGGCGGAGACGTACCCGTACAGTCCCGGGACGAGCATCCGCACGGGGAACCCGTGGGTGAAGGGCAGCGGTTCGCCGTTCATGCCGACCGCGAGCATCGCGTCCCGGCCGTCCATGACGTCCTCGACGGGCGAGCCCAGGGTCATGCCGTCGACCGAGCGGGCGACGAGTTGGTCGGCGGGACCGTTGTCGGAGGGCGGCCGGACCCCGCATTCGCGCAGCAGGTCGGCGAGCGGGACGCCGAGCCAGCGGGCGCTGCCCGCGTACGGACCGCCGACCTCGTTGGACACGCAGGTCAGGGTGATGTCGCGTTCGATCAGGTCACGGGCCAGCAGGTCGGCGTAGGTGTAGGTGCGCGGGCGTGGCACGCCCTTTCCGTGGACGCGCAGGCGCCACGTGTCGGCGTCGACCTTCGGAACCACCAGCGCGGTGTCGACCCGGTAGAAATCCGCGTTGGGGGTGGTGAAGGGGGTGATGCCCGGGACGCGCAGCGCTACCCCGCGGGGCAGCGGCGCGGCCGGTGAGGCGGGGGCGGGCAGCCGGACCGCGGCACGGGACGCCTCGGCGCCCCGGCCCCGGGAGGAGTTCAGCCCGCGCCCGAGGGCGCCCGCCGCCGTCGAGGCCAGCGCGGCGGCCCCCGCGGCGACGAGGAAGCCGCGGCGGCTCCAGCCGTCCGCCCCGGCGGTCTCCTCCCGTACGGCGGGCAGCCGCCCGACCAGGAAGTACAGCAGTCCGGCGCCGACCAGGGCCCCCACCAGGGAGGGCAGGGCATCGGCCGGACCGGCGGAATCGGGGCGGTTCAGGGCCGCCGCGCCTGCGACCAGGCCGAACAGCAGCACCCCGGCGGCGCCGGTGCGCCGATGGCGCAGGGCCAGCAGGCCGAGCGCCATCGCGAGGAGGCCGAGGGTGACCAGGATCCCGAGTTGCAGGACCAGCTTGTCCGCGGCCCCGAACTGGCGGATCGCCCAGTCCTTGACCGCTGCCGGGGTCCGGTCGATGGCCGCGCCGCCCACCGCCGTCACCGGACCGGCCTCGGGGCGCACGGCGGCCGAGACCAGCTCGGCGACCGCCAGGGCCGCGTAGCCGGAGAGCAGGCCGCTCAGCGCCGCCGGGGCGGTGCGGGCGAAGGTGCTGCGGTTGATCCTCACACCGGGTCTTCGGCACCATCCGGTCGGCGGATTGGCCATTCAGCCACCCGAGTGACATCCGACCCGACGTTGACGCGTGGAACGCGGGCTCAGCGGTGCTGGTCCACCAGGACCGGACTGCCGTCCGGGTCGATGATCAGGAAGCTGCCCGGGCGGCGGCTGGGCGGACGGAGAACGCCCCAAGATCCATGACCGCTCCGCTCGTTGATTGCGCGACGTACCGCTCGACCGGGCCGGTCTCCGGGCGGGGCCGGGGTTCCGCCCACCGGGACGGCGGACCGCTCCGCACGGACCGAGGACTCCCACCGGGGTCCCGGTAGGAGGACCCCGGTGGGAGGTACGGGTGCGCCCCGCGGGCCGACCGGGCTCAGGGCCCGGCGGGGCCCGCCGGGGCGGAGCCGGAGCCCTGGCCTCCGGCGGCGTGACCCTCCCCGCCGTGACCTCCGGTGTCGTGGCCCTCGGCAGCGGGGGCCTCGGCGCCCTGGTCCCCGGCAGCGGGGGCCTTGGCGTCGTGCTCCCCGGGGTGGCCCTCCGCCGGTCCGGACGCGGCGTGCGAGGCACCGTTCGCGACGGTTCCGCCGAGGCGTTCGCGCAGGGGTGCCAGGGCTTCGGCGGAGGCGGCGGTGACGACCCAGCGGTTCCCCACGAGGTAGGTGCCGCCGTACATCGCGGATTCCGCGAGCCACGCGCGCTGGCCCTGGTCGGCGGCGAAGGTGGTCATGCGGTAGGAGTCCTGCCCCGACCCGCACGCGGCCTCCTTGAGCTCCTCCGCGTCGACGGTGACCTCGGCCGTGCAGCCGAGGACCGCGGCGATCTCCTGGACGGTGGCGGTGCGGGCCGTGGACACCGGGCCGAGGTTTCCGGGGACGTCCTGGCGGGTGGCCGCGGCGCCCCGGTCCGCCTTCTCCTGCTGGCCGGCGCACCCGCCGCACAGCAGGGAGGCGAGCAGGACGACGGCACACGGCAGGAGGTGGCGGGCTGTGATGCGGGCTGGGTCGGACACGTCTGCCTCACTGGGGTCCGGAGCGGGCTGGGTGGACACCTCCGAAACGGACTACTGGACGGGCGCGACCTTCTTGCCGGCGTCGTTGACCGCGAACCAGAGGTTCTGCTTGCCGTGTCCGTTCGTCTGACCGGGAGCGGTGTCACCGGTGAACGTGTAGACGGGCCAGCAGTCGATCGTCAATTGCATGCTGCCGTCGGGCCGCTTCACCGATCCGATCCATTCCTGGGGAATTCCCGACACCTTCGTCTTGTCCACGACCGGTGCGGGCTTCCAGGTGTCGAGGCAGGCTCCGAGGCAGCCGAGTTTCATCGGCCACGCACTGTCCTTGTCGAACCGGTAGAGGGTGTTTCCCTTTCCGTCGACGAGAATCCTGCCGAGCTTTTCGTTGGACGCGACGGCGAGTTCGGCGGCGGCTCCGGGCTTCGCGTCGCCCGTTCCGCCCTGGCCGCCCGCCCCGGGCTTGGCCGCGTCGCCGGTCGCGCCTCCCTTGGCGTCGTCCGCCTTGTCGTCCGCCTTGTCGTCCGCCTTGTCGCCCGCCTTGTCGCCGGCCTTGTCGCCCTTCGCGCCGCCCTTGGCGTCGATGGCCTTCTTGCCGTCCGGCGCCAGCGCGTGCCAGGTGCCGCCGACGCCCTCGCCCTTCGCCTCGCCCGGCTTGGTGTCCTTGGCGTAGCGGTAGACGGGCCAGCCGGCGAGGGTCAGCTGGCGGCTGCCGTCGGTGCGGGTCACCTCGCCGAGGAGGCTCGCCTCCATGCCTTCCGACGCGGTGGCGTCGTCCGCCGGGACCGGCGGCCACACCGTGGCGCAGTCCCCGTCGCAGGAGGACTTGGGGGGCTCGGGCGTGTCCTTGTCGAAGCGGTAGAGGGTGGCGCCGGCGCTGTCGGTGACCACGCTGCCCACCGAGGCGATGGCCCGGACCGCGAGCTTCCCCGCCGCGCCCGCCTTCTCGGCGGCGGAGCCCCCGGCCTCCGATCCGTACCCGGAACCCGACCCGGCCGCGGCGTCCGATCCGTACCCGCCCGAGCCGTACGCCGAGTCGTTCCCCTTGCCGATGGCTTTTCCGTCTCCGGCCGGCTGCACGGAATTCAGATTTCCGGCGGCGTTCGTACCGCCCCCGCAGCCCGCCGCGAACATGATTACCGCGGCTACCGATCCGACAGATATCGCACGACGCTTGCTGATCACGATCACTCCTTCGGTTCCTGCCCGGCGCTTTTGCGTCCTCGGTCATTCATAGGGCCTACGGGGTCCGTCGAATTCGAATGGCCTCGAATTTGTCAGATCGCGCTAACGGCTGAACTCCATATCGCGGGGCCCGCTCACAGCGGGCTCATTCCTGGATGCGCAGGGCGAGCGCCGGGCAGCGCCGCACGGCGCGCAGGGCCTTCGGGCGCAGCCGGCCGGGTACGGGCATGACGGCCTGCGACGGGTACCCGTCGGCGTCCAGCCGTACGACCTCGGGCAGCAGGTCCACGCACAGTCCGTGTCCCTTGCAGAGCGTCCAGTCGACGACGAGGCGTTCGGGGTTCTCGTCGGCGGGGAGCGGCAGGGCCCCCAGGACGCGGCGCCCGCAGCCGCTGCCGAGTGCGTGGTCGCGCAGTTCCTCGGGGAAGGTGGCGAGCGCGGACGCGACGAACGAGGAGGTGCCGTCGGGGTGGCTGCACGCGCCGCGGCCGCGTACGGCGCGCATGCGGGCCTCGACCGCCTCCAGGGCGGCGCTCCCCCCGCCGCCCACGATCTTCTCCACGGCGTCGGCGAGGGAGGGCAGCCCCCGGACACAAGGTCCGCACTGTCCCGCGGATTCGTCCGCCATCCAGCGGGTGACCCGGGCGACCTCGCCCGCCGGGCAGGTGTCCTCGGGCAGCGGGAGGACCGCGCCGGCGCCGAGGACCGCGTCGTACGCGGCGAGGGACTGGCGCGACAGCGCCGCCGAACGGGCCGCGGCCGGGGTCAGCCACCGGCCGTGGTAACCGCCGACGAGCACTCCCTGGCCGGGATCCGATCCGCACAGTTCCAGTACGTAGGCGAGGGAGGTACCGGTCGGCACCTCGACGGCGGTGGCGCCGCCGACGGTGAGCATGATGGTGCCCGGTTCCGCGGGAATGCCGACTTCGCAGTAGGCGTCGGCGCCGAGTCGGGCGGCGACGGCGAGCTGGGCGTAGGTCTCGGTGTTGGAGAGCAGCGTGGGCAGGCCGCCGAGGCCCCGGTCACTGGTGCGCACCTTGCGCCCGGACGGGAGGGCGGGGCCGCCTTCGATGCCGTTGATGAGGGAGGTCCCCTCGCCCGTCACGAAGCGTTCGGGGAGGCGGGCGACGCGGACCCGGCTGCCGACCGGGCCGCGTTCGGCGATGGCGGCGCGCAGCGACTGTTCGACGTCGTCCCGGGTGACACCGACGACGACGTCCTCCGCTCCGAGTGCGGCGGCGGCCAGCAGCGCCCCGTCGAGCACCAGGTGGGGTACGTGCAGCAGCAGGGCGGTGTCCTTCAGGCAACTCGGTTCCCCCTCGCTGCCGTTGACGACGACGGCGGTACGGCCCTCGCGGGCGGCCGCGGTCCGGGTGACGGCCCGGAGCTTGCGGGCGAAGGGGAAGCCCGCTCCGCCGCGACCCCGCAGGTCGATGCGCTCGGCCAGTCGCGTGAGCTCGTCGGAGCGGTACGGGGGCAGCGGGCCGTGGACGCTCAGGTGGGCCTCGCGGTCGAGGCGCGTCGCGGTGTCGAGTCCGGCCAGCAGGCGGGGCTGTCCGACGCAGCCGAGGGCCGGCCGCGTGACGCCGGTCATGCGCGCCCCCGCCCGCCGTCGAACGGGGCGCCGGCACGATCGTTCGTGGCGGTGGGGCCGCCGGGGACGAACATCATGGCGTAGGGGGCCCGTTCGGGCCCTGTCGGCGGGGCGGCCCGCGCCGCCACCACGGGGCCGACGGCCCCCGTCGGTATGAGCAGGGTGTCGGCGAGCGGGTCCGCACCCTGGGAGAGGATGCCCGGCAGCGGGATGACGGGGGGCGCGGCGAACTGCTCCCGACCGACGGGCTGTCCGGCGAACGAGGGCGGAAAGCCCGGCGCGGCGGCGGGGGGTTGGACGAACCCGGAAGGTACGAACCCCGGGGGTACGAACCCCGGCTGCGCGAAGGCGGTTTGGCCGAAGGCGGGCTGCCCGAAATCGGGTTGACCGAAGTCGGGCTGCGCGGGACCGGACTGGCCGAACACGTTCTGCCCGAACGCGTTCTGTCCGAACACGTTCTGTCCGAAGGCGTTCTGGACGAAGGCGGGCTGGGCGAAGGCGGGATCGGCGGGGGCCGGCTGCGGGAAAGCGGTCGGGGTGTAGGCCGGTTGGGCGGGGACCGGCGGGGTGAACGGGGGCTGTGGGGAGGTGGCCTGCCCGGCGGGGGCCTCGACGTACGTCGGGATCCGGGTGGTGGCGGCCTCGGCGAACGCGGTCCGCACGGCTTCCCGTTCGGCGTCGGGGGATCCCGAGCGGCGGTCCAACTGCCTCGCGAGGCGGGCCGTGAGCCGCTCCCCGGACTGCTCGGCGGGCTGGCGCACGAAGGGCTTCGGGTTGCGCGGGGGCGCCTGCCCGGGGGACTGCGGAGCGGAGGGCTGCGGGGCGGGGCGGGCCGGCGCGGCGCGCAACCGCGCCCGCATCCGCAGGAAGAGGACGCCCGCCACGCCGGCCAGGCACAGCCCGTAGGCCACGGTCACCCACGCACTGGCCGGGCGTCCGGCCTTCAGGCCGTGCACCAGCGAGGCCCCCCAGGCCGGGTACGCGCCCATGTGCAGGGCCCGCCACCACATGGACCGGCCCTTGGTGGCGAAGGCGCTGCGCACGGCGCCGGAGACCGCGACGGAGACGAAGAGGTAACCGGCGAGGGTGCCCAGCCCGATGAGCACGGGCTGTTCCCGGTCGGTGAACGGAACGAACGCGGCGCCGGCCTCGGTCTGCGATTCGGCGATCTTGACCCAGACGTGCAGGGCCAGGAAGCCGAGCCCGGAGACGGCGAGTCCGCGGTGGGCGCCCTGCGCGAGGATCCGGTGACCGGACGTCAACAACGTACGGTCCGTGGCCGCGAGTCCCCACAGCACGGCGGAGGTGAGCGATACGAGGGAGAGGACGCCGGCGCCGTAGTCGAGGAAGTCGAACAGGCGCGTCAGCGCGCCCGCCCTGGCCGCGACGCCCAGGGCGAGCAGGGCGGCGAAGGCCGCGGCGCAGACGGCGGCGGGGTGCGGGCCCCCGGCGGCGGACAACAGGGGCGGGCGCCGGAAGGCCCTTCGGCCACCGGCCTCCGCGGGGGCCGCACCGGCATGCCGTCTGGTGCGTCGGGCCCGGTGAGAGCGTGGCGTACGGGTCTGGGACAGGGGCATCGGGTTCTCCCATACGCCCGGGCCCGAGCACTCCACCTCGCACTCGGCGCCCGGGGGTAGTCGTCGGAACTGCTCCGCGGCGGGCGGGAGATGGATGCCTCGCCGGCCGGGAGCGGGGGCCGGAGTGCAGAAGCATCGTGGAGGTTCGCAATCCCTCCACAGTATTTATCTAATCGTGACAACTTCTCGCGGCCACGGCATCATCAGCTCGAACACCCCCGGAAGATTCCCTTCCAACGGTGCGGTGCCGACCTGGCTCACGTCTTGTCGGCCGCCACACCTACCCGTCGGCAAAATCGAGGCAAAGTCGCGGGACTGCAAGTGGATGGCACGCTCCTGGAGGGAGTAGAGGTGCTGGACTCCCCTCTCGGCACTGGCGCCGACGGGGGGAGGGAGGCAGCTTCCACGAGGCTGGTCACCCCTCCACGGGACAGGCCGTACCCCGGCATGAACGAGGTAACAAATGTGCGAACTTCTGAACCGCATCTGGTCCCGCCCCCGCGGCGAATGGACCCGCGTCCTACGAAGGGAACTACCCGCGCTGGCCGCCGGAATAGTGGAGGAACTCCGGGAAGGTGTCCCCGGATTCGCCGAACTGGTGGAGGACGTCGGCGAGGAGGTGGTCAGACGGCAGGTGGAAGCGGGCCTGCTCACCACCCTCGGCTACCGCGAGTCCACGGCAACGCACCACGACCGGCCGGTGGAAGGGGAGAAGGAGGGGGACGGGAGCATCGACCAGGAGCCGGCGCGCGCGCCGGCCGGCGCCGACCGCGGCCCGCTGCGCCCCGGTTCCCGCTCCGGCCCCGGCTCCGACTCCGACTCCGGCTCCGGCTGCGACGGCGGGGCGGGTCACGATCCCGGACGGGGCTCCGACCGGGAGGACCAGGTGACGTCACATCGGCGCGGCCGGTCCGCCCCGCTGACCGTCGTCCCCACCAGCGGGCCCGGCCCGGCCACCGAACGTGCCCGGCGCGAGCTGTTCACCGCCCTTACGGGTGACATGTCCATGTCTGACCTGGCTTTGGCCGAACTGGCCGCGGCGGCCAACTGGCCCCTCCCACCGGCGGTCCGGGCCATCGCGATGACCACCATCGGGGAAGTCCAGCAATTGGCCGCCGCTCTGGACGACGGGCTCCCAGGGCTGGCCGGCGCCCAGCCCTGCCTGCTGGTCCCCAGCCCCGAGCCCGAGGCGCGCACCGCCCTGGAGGCCGTACTGCGCGGCCGGGTCGCCGCCGTCGGCCACCCCGTCGCCGTACGGGACACCGCCTCCTCACTGCGGTGGGCCCTGCGGCTGCTCACCCTCACCCCTGCCCGCGCCGGCCTGGAAGCGCGGGCGGTCTTCGTCGACGACCACCTCTCGACCCTGCTGCTCCTCCAGGACGAGCCACTGGCCCACGCCCTGGCCGCCCGCTGGTTGCGGCCGCTCGCCAGCCTGACCCCCCGCCAGAGCGAGCGCCTCGAAGTGACCCTCCTCGCCTGGCTGGAGGGCGGCGGGGCACCCGAGGCCGCCAAGGCCCTGAGCGTGCACCCCCAGACGGTCCGCTACCGCATGCGCCAGCTGGAGAAGCTCTTCGGGCCCGGACTGCGCGACCCCCGTACCCGTTTCGAGCTGGAACTGGCCCTGCGCAGCCGCCGCCTCATGGCCCAGGTCCGGCGCCAGCACTCCCGGGTCGGCCGCAGGGCACGCGCCGTCGCCACCGATTTCGGACCGCTCGGCGTGGGCCGCATGGCCCGCGTGAACGGCCTGTAACCCTCCCCCACACCGATCCCCCACCTCCCCCCACAAACTTCCCGGCGCCCGGCCCCTCCCCGAGGGACCGGGCGTCGACGTGTCCCCCGGCCGGGCACCCGCACCAGCCGGTCCCGCCGGAGCCCGGGGTGGAACGTACGGCGGCGGCGATGCGCACACGGCCGGGGGCGCGGGCCCGGCGGCGCGACCTCCCCGTCACGGCCGCGGAGTCACG
>NZ_JANFAK020000068.1 GCF_024721315.2 Streptomyces sp. Isolate_45 | reverse complement strand
GGGCTGCCCGCGCCCGGCTGGGGCAGCGTGGCCGAGGCCGCCCCGACCCTGGTCGACGACGGCTCCGTCATGCCGGGCCCGAGCGTGCCCTGGGGCGCCTCCGACGCCGGGCACGAGGGCTCGTACGGACAGGAACAGGGCCGCCACCAGGCCCCGTACGGACAGGAACCGACCCGGGGCGATGCCCCGCACGGGCCCGAGCCGACCCGTCACGAGCGGCCGCACGGTCAGGAGCCGGGCCACCACCAGGCCCCGTACGGGCAGGATCCCGTGCGCCACGACCTCCCCGGCGGCGCCGGGGACCCCGGTGCGCCGGTCGGGGACGGGGCGTGGGGGGCGCCCGCGCACGAGGAGCCGTACGGCGCGCAGGGCGGAGCCGCGCACGAGGACCCGTACGGCGCCGTCCCGGCGGGGGACGGCGGGAAGACCTGCGTCGCCTGCCGCGCCGGGCACGTCGACCCGGACGGGTACTGCGAGCACTGCGGCCACGCCCAGCCCCGCGAGCGGGACCACCTGGAGGAGGAGCTCGGCAGCGTCGCCGCCGTCAGCGACCGCGGCCTGCGCCACCACCGCAACGAGGACTCCTTCGCGGTGTCGGCGACCGCCCTGCCCGACGGGTCGGCCGCCACCGTGGCCATCGTGTGCGACGGCGTCTCCTCCGCGAGCCGGCCCGACGAGGCCTCGGCCGCGGCCGCCCGCGCCGCCAACGAGGCGCTCCTCGACGCCCTCCCCCGCGGCGCCCACCCCCAGGAGGCCATGCACGAGGCGATCCTCGCCGCCGCCACCGCGGTGAACGCCCTCGCGCCCGAGACTCCCGGGGCGCAGAACGCGCCCGCCTGCACGCTGGTCGGCGCCGTCGTCAGCGGCGGTGTCCTGACCATCGGCTGGGTCGGTGACAGCCGCGCCTACTGGGTGCCCGACGACCGTGGCGCCATGCCCCGGCGCCTGACCGAGGACGACTCGTGGGCCGCCCAGATGGTCGCGGCGGGCCTGATGGGCGAGGCCGAGGCCTACGCCGACGTCCGGGCCCACGCCATCACCGGCTGGCTCGGGGCCGACGCGTACGAGCTCGAACCGCACACCGCCAGCTACAAGCCGGATCACCCCGGCGTGGTCGTCGTCTGCACCGACGGCCTCTGGAACTACGCGGAGTCCGCCCGGGACATGGCCCAGGTCCTGCCCTCCGACGCGGCCGTCCGTCCCCTGCACAGCGCGCAGGTCCTGGTGGGCCACGCCCTCGACGGGGGCGGGCACGACAACGTCACCGTCGCCGTCGTGCCCTTCGCCGCCGTACCGGAACCGGGGGCCCCCGGCGCCGGCCCGGAAGCGGAAGCCGAAGCGGAACCGCGCCCCCGGGCCTGACCCGCCCGTCCCCGTCAGCCAGCCCCCGAGGAGTCCAGTCGATGGCGAACTTCGCCAAGCCGAGCGCCCCGCGCTTCAGCGTGGAGGTGTACCAGAACGAGTTCCTGCCCGAGGGCGGCCGGGACGTGCACGCCATCGTGACGGTCACCTCCAGCGGGGGCGCCACCGCGACGGCCGCCCGCGTCCTGGGGCAGGACGCGGCCGTCGTGATCATGGTCGACTGCTCGGGCTCGATGGAGTACCCGCCGGACAAGATGCGCGGGGCCCGCGAGGCGACGGCCGCCGCGATCGACACCCTGCGCGACGGCACCGCCTTCGCCGTGATCGCCGGCACCCACGTGGCCCGCGAGGTGTACCCGGGCCAGGGCCGGTTGGCCACCGCCGACCCGGCGAGCCGCGCGCAGGCCAAGGAGTCGCTGCGCGGTCTGACCGCGAGCGGCGGCACCGCCATCGGGACCTGGCTGCGGCTGGCCGACGGACTGCTCCGCCGGTCCCCGGCCACGATCCGGCACGGGATCCTGCTCACCGACGGCCGCAACGAGCACGAGGAACCCGCGGTGCTGCGCGCCACCCTCGACGCCTGCGCCGGCCGCTTCACGTGCGACGCCCGCGGCGTGGGCACCGACTGGGAGGTGAAGGAGGTCACCGGGATCGCGGGCGCGCTGCTCGGCTCGGCGGACATCGTCGCCGATCCGGCCCACCTCGCCGAGGACTTCACGCGCATGATGGAGAACGTCATGGGCAAGGAGGTCGCGGACGTGGCGCTGCGCCTGTGGACCCCGGTGGGGGTGGAGGTCCAGTACGTCAAGCAGGTCGCGCCCGCCGTCCAGGACCTGACCGGCCGCCGCACGGAGGCCGGGCCCCGCGCCGGGGACTACCCGACCGGGTCGTGGGGCGACGAGTCCCGCGAGTACCACGTCTGCGTCCGGGTGCCGGGGGCCTCCGTCGGCCAGGAGATGTTGGCGGCCCGCGCCTCGCTGGTCCTGCCCGGGCCGGCGGGCGAGCCCCGGCCGCCGCTCGCCCAGGGGCTGGTCAGGGCGGTGTGGACCGACGATCTGGCCGCCTCGACCGCGATCAGCCCGCAAGTGGCGCACTACACGGGACAGGCAGAACTCGCGCAGGCTATCCAACAGGGCCTGGAAGCCCGCAAAATGGGTGATGTGGACGGGGCCACGGCCAAACTGGGGCGTGCCGTGCAGTTGGCGAGCGTCTCCGGGAACGCCGACACTGCCAAACTGCTGGCGAAGGTGGTGGATGTCGTCGACGCGGTGGCGGGTACTGTGCGGCTGAAAGCGAAGGTCGCCGATGCCGACGAGATGACCCTTGAAACGCGTTCGACGCAGACCGTCCGAGTGAAGAAGTCCTGACAAGAAACCTGACGCGATGACGCAGGAAGAAGGGGGAAGCGCCGCGATGCCGACCTGCCCGAACGGGCACCAGTCCGCCTCCGACGACTGGTGCGAGGTCTGCGGCCACCGCATGGCTGCCCCTACGGGCACCCCCGCGGCGCCCTCCTACGGATACGGCTACCCTCCCACGGCCGGTGAACCGACCGCCCAGGCGGAGCTGTGCCCGCAGTGCCGGACCCCGCGCGAGGCCATGGCCCCGTTCTGCGAGGAGTGCCGGTACAACTTCCTGACCCGTACGCCGACTTCGTACGCGCCGTTGTCCCCGGACGCGACGGGCACGGGTGCGGGGCCCGGCACCGGGGCGGGCGCGCAGCCCGGCCCGCCGCCCCCGCCGCCGGCCCAGGCACCGCCGGTCTTCTCCCAGGACCACTTCGAGTACCAGGGGTCCCGGCCGTCCCGGGTCAACCGGCCCGCCGAACCGCTCCAGCGGGAGGACGACTGGCTGTTGCCGCCGCCCTCGCACGAGCAGCAGGGCCAGTCCGGGCAGCAGCCCGTGCAGCAGGAGTACCAGCAGGAGTACTACCAGCAGCAGGCTCCGCCGTCTCAGGAGTACCACCACCAGCAACAGCCGGTGCAGCAGCACCACGAGTACCAGCAGCACCAGTCGTTCCCGCCGCAGAACAACCCGGCGCCGGTGTCCTGGTCGGCGACGATCGCACCCGACCGCTCGTACTTCCTGGCGATGATGCAGCGCAGCGGCCCGGAGGCCGCCGCGCTCAACCTGCCCGCGTACTCCCCCGAACAGCACCTGCCGCTCTCCGGCGGCCAGATCACCATCGGCCGGCGCCGCGCCTCCACGGGCGAGGCCCCGGACATCGACCTCGCGGTGCCGCCGGAGGACCCGGGCGTCTCCCACCAGCACGCGGTGCTCGTCCAGCAGCCCGACCTCAGCTGGGCGGTCGTCGACCAGAACTCCACCAACGGCACCACCATCAACGGCGGTGAGGAGCCGATCCAGCCGTACGTGCCGGTCCCCCTCTCCGACGGCGACCGCGTCCACGTGGGGGCCTGGACCACCATCACCATCCGCCGCGGCTAACCGGGCCGGACCGGTTCCCCCAGCGGCCACACGTACGGGCCCTGGGGGTCGTCGAGCCAGGACCACTGGCCCTCCGCCGTGATCGTGACCCCGAACCGCTCGCGCGGCGGCCGGCCCTCCCTGCGCCACAGGTCCAGGGCCTCACGGGGGTGCAGCACGCCCGCGGTCAGGATCAGCAGGAACTGGAAGCGCTCGTTCGCCACCAGTTCGTACGGAACCCCGTGCAGCGGACCCGTCGTCCCGGCGGGGGTGGGCGAGGCCGTGGCCCCGCGCAGGGGGACGAAGTAGGCCGAGGTGTGCAGGAAGTGGCCCTCGGCGAAACCGGCGTCCCGGACGGTGAGCGCGATCAGCCCCGTCGACAGCGGCGCCAGGATCCGCGCGCCCGGCCGACACTGGGCGGGCCAGGCGTCCGGGATCAGCGGCAGGGTGCAGGTCACCAGGATCCGGTCGAAGGGGGCCCGGGAGGGGCAGCCGCGCGCCCCGTCCCCCGTCACCACCGTCGGGCGGTACCCGAGCAGCGCCAGGTGGGCCCGCGCCGACTCGGTGATCTCCTCGTCCAGGTCGACCGTGGTGACCAGGTCCTCGCCGAGCCGGTGGCAGAGCAGGGCGGCGTTGTAGCCGGTGCCCGCACCGATCTCCAGCACGTTGTCGCCGTCGCGCACCTCCAGCGCCTCCAGCATCCTCGCCATCAGCGAGGGCTGGCTGCTGGAGGAGACCAGTTCGCCGTCGCGCAGTCGGGTAGCCAGCGGGGTGTCGGTGTACACGCCGCGCAGCCAGCGGGCCCGCTGTTCGGGATCCGGGTCCTCGCCCCACAGCCGTTCGTGCCCGGCGCCGCGGCCGGTCCAGAAGTACGGGACGAACACGTGCCGGGGCACCGCCGCGAAGGCGGCCCGCCAGGCCGGGTCCTCCAGCGCCCCGGCCGCCGTCAGCTCCCGCACCTGGGCGGCGTGCGCCGCCGCCCGCGTGTCCCGGACCGCTTCGTCCGGCGTGCTGCGGGACCTGCGTGGGGTGTGTGCCCCCGTGCCACCCGTGCCCATGACTCCACTGTGCTGCGGGCGGGCCTCCCGTGCGACCCCTGCAAGAGATCATGCGACCCCTGCAAGAGATCAAGGCCCTGGGACCGGAGTCCTCCGTCCGGGTGTCTGAGACGATGGTCGGGTGAATGACGATCCGCAGAGCACGGTCCAGGAGCAGACCTTCTACGAGCTGGTGGGCGGCGAGGACACCTTCCGCCGGCTGGTCCACCGCTTCTACCAGGGGGTCGCGGGGGACCCGCTGCTGCGCCCGATGTACCCGGAGGAGGACCTCGGGCCCGCCGAGGAACGCTTCGCGCTGTTCCTGATGCAGTACTGGGGCGGCCCGACCACCTACAGCGACAACCGGGGCCACCCCCGCCTGCGGATGCGGCACGCGCCGTTCCAGGTCGACGCCGCCGCGCACGACGCGTGGCTCAAGCACATGCGGGTGGCGCTGGACGAGATGGGGCTGGCGCCGGAGCACGAGGCGCAGCTGTGGCGCTACCTGACCTACGCGGCCGCCTCGATGATCAACTCCGCCTGAGTCCGGCCGGCCCGGGGCGTCGGGTCGGGGAGGTCAGACGGGACGTACCTGGAGGGCGCCCAGGCCGCCGGTCCGCCCGGGGCGCCGGGTGGCGACGGACCCGTACGGGGTGCTGAGGCGCAGCCAGCCGCCCGAGGCGAACAGCGCCACGGGGGCGGGCGCCGTGACCGGCGCCGCCACGGGGGGCGTCGCGGCGGGGACGGGGGTCCTTACCGGGCGCAGGAAGCCCAGGGACTGCGCGGCGTGCACGGCGCGCAGCGGAAGTTCGGTGTCGCCCAAGGTCCGCGACCAGATCTCGCGGCCGATGCGGTCCCGCTCGGAGCGGGTCCGGTGCTGCGGGGGCAGGGCCTCGTCCCGGGCCCGGAACTCGGTGACGGCCGCGGCCACACAGGCCCTGACCGCCTCGGGGGAAGGAAGGCCCGGCACGGGCTGCCAGCCGCCGCGGGGCGGCAGCACACCGGCCCAGGGGGGCCCGGTGACCGGCGCGGGCACGACGGCGCCGGCGGTGGTCTCGTCGATCGCCTCCAGCAGCTCGCCCGCCGACACCGTGAGGTCGAGCGGTGTCGCGAGGGGCTCGGCCAGGCGGGCCGTACGGACGGCGAGCACGTCGAAGGACGGCGGGCGTCCGAAGACGGCGAGCGCGCCGCCGCCCGACCGCGCCTGCAGGCGGACGGCGGCGGCGCGGTCGTAGTGCACCAGCCGACCCAGGAAGGCGGCGAGGTCCGCCGCCTCCCCGGGATCGACGAAGCGCAGCTGCTCGGTCATGCCGCGAGGCGCCCTTCGGCGGGCTCGGGCCGGTCGAGGTACTCCTCCAGGAAGCGACGCTCCTCCGCGGTGATGCGGCGGGGACGTCCCTCGGCGAGGTTGTAGGGCACGACCACGGTCTCGGCCCGTACGTACACCGTCTCCGGCGCGTCCTGAGTCGCCTCGTCCTTGACCTCGTAGCGGATGGTCAGGGAAGCGGCGCCGATGCGGGTCACCCAGGACTCGATGAGGACGGGCTCGTGCCGGTGCACCAGGGGCAGCTTGTAGTCGATCTCGTGGCGGGCCACGACGGAGCCGCCCGTGAAGGAGTCGCTGCCCTCCCCCGGCGCCAGGCGGAACATGAAGTCGATCCGTGCCTCCTCCAGGTAGCGGAGGAAGACGACGTTGTTGACGTGCCCGAAGGCATCCATGTCCGCCCAACGGAGGGGGCACCGGTAGTGGTGTCTCGCCATGGTCTCGACCTAGCCCCGGGTGAGCTTCTTGTAGGTGGCACGGTGCGGACGCGTGGCGTCCGGGCCGAGCCGCTCGACCTTGTTCTTCTCGTAGGACTCGAAGTTGCCCTCGAACCAGTACCACCTGGACTCACCCTCGTACGCGAGGATGTGCGTGGCGACCCGGTCCAGGAACCAACGGTCGTGGGAGATGACCACGGCCGCACCGGGGAATTCGAGGAGCGCGTTCTCCAGCGACGACAGGGTCTCGACGTCGAGGTCGTTGGTGGGCTCGTCGAGGAGCAGCAGGTTGCCGCCCTCCTTGAGCGTCAGCGCCAGGTTCAGGCGGTTGCGCTCACCACCGGACAGGACACCGGCCGGCTTCTGCTGGTCCGGACCCTTGAAGCCGAAGGCGCTGACGTACGCGCGGGACGGCATCTCGACCTGGCCCACGTTGATGTAGTCCAGCTCGTCCGACACGACCGCCCAGAGGGTCTTCTTGGGGTCGATGTTGGCGCGGCTCTGGTCGACGTAGCTGATCTTGACGGTCTCGCCGACCTTGATGGCGCCGGAGTCCGGCGTCTCCAGGCCCTGGATCATCTTGAAGAGCGTGGTCTTGCCGGCGCCGTTCGGGCCGATGACGCCGACGATGCCGTTGCGCGGCAGCGTGAACGACAGGTCGTCGATGAGGACCTTGTCGCCGAACGCCTTGGTGAGGTTGTTGACCTCGACCACGATCGAGCCCAGACGCGGGCCCGGCGGGATCTGGATCTCCTCGAAGTCCAGCTTCCGCATCTTGTCGGCCTCGGCCGCCATCTCCTCGTACCGGGCGAGACGGGCCTTGGACTTGGTCTGACGCCCCTTGGCGTTGGACCGCACCCACTCCAGCTCTTCCTTGAGGCGCTTCTGGCGCTTCTCGTCCTTGCGGCCCTCGACCTTGAGGCGGGTGGCCTTCTTCTCCAGGTACGTGGAGTAGTTGCCCTCGTAGGCGATGGCGCGGCCGCGGTCGAGTTCGAGGATCCACTCGGCGACGTTGTTCAGGAAGTACCGGTCGTGGGTGACCGCGATGACGCAGCCCTTGTACTGCGAGAGGTGCTGCTCCAGCCAGTTCACCGACTCGGCGTCGAGGTGGTTGGTGGGCTCGTCGAGGAGCAGCAGGTCGGGGGCTTCCAGCAGCAGCTTGCAGAGCGCCACGCGACGCTTCTCACCGCCGGAGAGGGTGGTGACAGGCCAGTCGCCGGGCGGGCAGCCCAGCGCGTCCATGGCCTGCTCCAGCTGGGCGTCGAGGTCCCACGCGTTGGCGTGGTCCAGGTCGTCCTGGAGCTTGCCCATCTCCTCCATCAGCTCATCGGTGTAGTTCGTCGCCATTTCCTCGGCGATCGCGTTGAACCGGTTGAGCTTGCCCTTGATCTCGGCGACGCCGTCCTCGACGTTCTCCAGGACGGTCTTCGACTCGTCGAGCTTGGGCTCCTGCATGAGGATGCCGACCGTGTAGCCGGGAGACAGGTACGCCTCACCGTTCGACGGCTGCTCGATGCCCGCCATGATCTTCAGAACGGTGGACTTACCGGCGCCGTTCGGGCCCACCACACCGATCTTCGCGCCGGGCAGGAAGTTCAGGAAGACGTCGTCAAGGATCACCTTGTCGCCGTGCGCCTTGCGCGTCTTGCGCATGGTGTAGATGAACTCAGCCAAGAGAAACCGTCCGGCAGATCGATGGTGGGCAGATACACCCCATCTTGCCAGTCGTCCATACCTGCGGGCGAATGGGTAGGTCAGAGGCCCCTGGGCCGGGGCCCGACGGTGGCCTGCGGGCGGCGGGTGGTGGGCGGCGGGGAAGGGTCTGGCCGGGGGTCCCCCGGGAGGGCAGGATGCTGCTGCGCCACCCGGCGCCGGTGGTCCCGGAGGTCCCCCTGAACAGCACTTCCCTCATCCCGCTCGCCATCGCGCTCATCGGCGTCGGCGGCACCCTCTTCGCCCCCCTGCTGACGCAGCGCCTCGTGGCCCGCGTCCAGGCGGAGCAGGGTGACCGGCAGGAACGGGTGGCCGACGCCCAGTGGCGGCGCGAGCAGCAGGTCTCCGCGCTGGACAAACGGCGCGACTGCTACGTGGCGGCGAACTCCGGCTACCGCCGCTTCCGCGTCGAGCTCATGAACTACCTCTGGCTGGTGCACAAGGACGCGGTCGCCCCGGAACGGCGAACGGCCCTGGAGGACGCGCGGCACGCGATGCACGCGTCATTCGCCGAGGCCCAGATGGCCGCCTCCGACGCGGTCCTGGCGGAACTGGACGCGATGTCGCAGACCTTCGCGTCCCTGTACGACCGGGTCATGCGGCTGGAGGAGGGCAACCCCGCGCCGGACGGTTCGTTCGAGGAGATCCAGTCCGGGCTGCTCCGGGCCAACGAGCAGTGGATGGTCATGCGCGGCGCGATGCGCGCCGACCTGGGGGTGGAGCCGGGCCCGGCGGTGGAACCCTTCTAGGGCCTGCCCCGCCGGGGCTTGCCCCCGGGGGGCGTGCCGGGTCGCGGACCGAGGGCGGTGCGACGCCCGGCCGACGGTTCCGCCCCGGCCGCGGGGCCGGGGCGGTGGGCGTCAGTGGGGGCGGTAGACGGTGAGGGCGTCCGGCAGGGCGTCGAGGACGAAGGCGGCGGGGGCCTGGGCGTACTCCCCGTCGTAGGCGAGCGGGGTGCCCGGCGGGACGTCCGAGACGCGCAGGCTGCGCAGCTTGCTCGCCACGTGCACCGGGGAACGGGTCAGCGGGCCGGTGAAGGCGGCGGCGAGGAGCCGGGGTCCGGGGCGGCCACCTCCGAGGACGAGCCGCAGGTCGAGCAGGCCCTCGCCGAGGGTGGCGCGTCGGCGCGGCGTCGGGCCGGTCCCCTGGTAGGTGCCGTTGCCGGCGAAGAGCAGCCACACGCTCCGGGGTCGACCGGCCAACCGGAGCCGTACGGGCCGCTCGGCGCGCAGTACCTGCCAGGCGGCGAGCAACGCGGCCGGCCCGCCGCCGATCCGCGGGCCCCAGTGCAGCCGGTGGCGCAGCAGCTCCGGGTACGCCCCGACGCTGAAGTTGTTCAGGAAGTACCCGGAGTCGTCGCCCGGCCGGGGGCCGGCTCCGGGGACCGGGACGGAGCCGGAGCCGGATCCGGTACCGGAGCCGGCGTCCGGGTGGTGGCCGGTGGCCGTACTCGCGGGGGCGTCGGGGGCGTCGGGGTGGCGGGGGCCGGGGGTGAAGCGGCCGACGCCGACGCGGACCGCCTCGCCCGCCGCGACCGCGCGGCAGGTGTCCGCCGGGCCGGCGAGGCCGAGGTCCAGCGCGAAGTGGTTGAGGGTGCCGCCGGGGAACACCGCGAGCGGCACCCCGGCCCGCAGCGCGGCGGTGGCCGCTGCGTTTATCGTGCCGTCCCCGCCGCACACCCCGAGGACGGTGGCCCGGGACGCCGCCGCCGCCAGCTCGGCCACCAGGTCGCCGCTGCCGACCTCCACCAGCTCCGCCTTCGGCAGCCGCTCCCGCAGGACGTGGAGCCCGGCCTCCGCGGCCGTCCCCGAAGCGGTGTTCACGACCACCGTCAGCCCGTCCCCGTCCGGGAGCGCGGGGACTCCGGGCGCGGGCCGCTCGTCCCCCGGCACCACCCTGGCCTCCTGGGCGTCCCGCGCGAGCCGCCGTACGACGAACCCCGCCGCCACCCCGAGCGCCGCGCCCGCCGCGACGTCGGACGGGTAGTGGACCCCCGTGTACACGCGGGAGAACGCCACCGACGCGGCGACGGGCGCCACCACGGCCCCCCACCCCGGGGACTCCAGCGCCAGCCCGGCGGCGAAAGCGAAGGCCGACGCCGAGTGCCCCGACGGGAAGGAGGTGGTCTGCGGCTGCGTGTGCAACTGCCGCACGGCGGGCACCCCGTCCAGCAGCGGGCGGGGCCTGCGGACCGACCACTTGCCGACGGTGTTGATGGTCGCCGAGGCCAGCGCCAGCGAGGCGGCCCCGCGCAGCGCGGCCTTGCGGGCCCGGGGGGAGCCGAGCACGCCGATCGCCACCGCGGTCCCGCCCCACAGGACCCCGTGGTTCGCCGCCCGACCGAGGCGCGGCAGCACCCGGTCGGCCCCCGGCCAGTGCCGGCGGGCCACGGCGTCGAACAGCTGCCGGTCCCACCGCGCGACCGCACCCCGCCAGGTCAGTTCTTGATCAGACATCTCCAGCGCCTACCCCGGGGAACCGGTCCGGAATCAGACGAGCCCCGAACGCCACAGTCCGGTTCCGGCGCGCGGGTGGCGGCGCGCCGGAGCCCGGACCGCGGACACCGCCGGCGGGGCAACGGGCGACGGGCGACGGGCGACGGGGCCGTCCTACGCCCCGTCCTCCTCCGGGTGGTCGCCTTCGAGGGGGCGCTTGCGCAGGAGGAGGACGACCATTCCGCCCAGGACCACCAGGCCGACGGCCAGGGAGGCGATGACCGGGGTCGCGGCGGAGCTGCCGCTGGAGGCCAACCGTTCCCCGTCCGCGGAATCCGGGGACACCTGGGAAGCCGCGGATGCCGGGGGCCGGACGGTTGCCCGGGCGGTGGCGTCGGCGACGGGGACCTCGGTCGCTCCGGACAGGTTGCCGACCGGGCCCGCCGGGGCCTGCCCCGGTTCGCGCCACGTCGCGGCGGCCCCGGCCGAGGCCGCGGATTCGCTGGAGCCGGCCACGATCTGCGCCTCGGCGGGGACTCCGCTGGTGAAGACCCGCCCGACGGGGACCTTGGTGGAGCCCTGGACGGTGACGGAGGCCGTGCCGTCGGGAGTGCCCGCGGGCACATCGAAGTACAGGCGGCTTCCGTCGGTGGCGGAGGTCAGGGGCTTGCCGTCGGCGTCGACGACCCGGACCCCCATGGCGGCCGCTGCCGCGTCCGGGGTGACGGTCACGCTCTGGGCCCGGGTCCGCACCGTGACCGGTCCGATGCGGCTGCCGGTCGGCCCGGTGACGGGTCCCGTCGCCGGGCCGGGGTCCAGCCCCAGCGAGGCGGGCGGTTCGGGCAGTCGACCCGCCTCCCGCTGGAGGTAGTCGGCGAGGCGTTCGGCGGCCGGGTCGGCGGCCTCCACCGGGGCCCCGTCGGCCAGTCTCCAGATCGCCACCTGCGTACCGGCGGCCGCGCTCTCCGCGGTCAGCGAACCCGCTCCGGAGGCCTTGGCGAGCCCGGCCAGGTCGTTGAACTGGGGGTAGGAGTGCTCCAGGACCCAGCGGATGCGACCCGCCTCGGCGTTCCCGGCGAGGGGGCTGCCGCCCCAACCGGTCTCGGTGAAGCGGGCCTGGGGCTGCGCGTATCCCGCGACGCCCACTCCGTAGGTCTGGAGGGTGCCGCCACCGTCGACCCGCATCTCGTGGAGGCCGGCGGGAATCTGCCGGACCGAGCCGTCGCCGGCGCGCAGGACGGCCTGTCCGTACGTCTTGAGTCCGTCGAGGACGGCGCCGGCCCCCTCGGAGGTCCGACCCGTGGTCGGACCCGCGTCCGCCGCGGCCCGGGCTCCCGGTGCGGCGGTGAAGGCCGCCGCCGCCAGCAGCGCCACCGCGAGCGGCCGCCGCACGGAGGGCCTCCCCCCGCCGCCGGCTCCGGCACCCGGAGCGGGGACGGCAGGGACGACGGGAGTGGCCGCCCGGGCAGGAAGCGGAACCGCGGGTTTGGCGGTTCTGGGCGTTGATCGGGCGCCGGACGGCGCCATCGGAGCGGACTCCGGTCCGCCTGCGGCGGCGGCCGCGGAATCGGTGAACCCCGAGGATGCGGAGGATGCGGAGGATGCGGAGGACGCGGGAACAGCAATCGACACAGTCTTCCCCTTCGGGCCAAAGACCCAGGTGCCCGTGAGTACCGGGGAATCCTAGCCCCCTCGAACACTCAAACCACCGCCGCGTTCTGATTGCCCATCAGTGGGGTGTCCGTCCTGACCACCCGGCGGAACGCGGCCGTGCCGCGGTTGAGGTCGTGTCCGATCGCGATGGCGTCGATGTCGGCGGAGAACCACCGGACCCCGTCGCCGTCGGGCGGGTCCTCCCGGACCCGCAATCGTCCGTGGACCACGAGCGGTTCGCCGACGGACACGGAACCGGCCAGGTTCACCGCGAGTACACGGCGTGCCCACACCGTGTAGAAGCTGGTGGCCGCGTCCGTCCAGGTGTCCGTCCGCCGGTCGAAGTACCTCGGCGTCACGGCGAAGCGGAATCTCGCCGACGGGCCGGTGGTCGTCTCCTTGAAGTCGATCTGTGTCGCCACGTACCCGACCAGCGTCACCAGGGTGTCGTTCATCCCGGTCGCCCTCCCCCACGTCCGCCCACCCGCGCGGGCCCTCCGCACGGGTACCTCCGCGGACCGGCCGCGCGAGGTACGACCATGCTGGACCCGGCCCCCCGGGCCCCGCTCCGGCCTGTGGACTACTGGCGGGTTGTGGACAACTTGCTCCCCCCTGCGGCCACCGTGGCGTACTGCTCGCGCACCTCCCGGTAGCGCAGCAGTTCGGCCGCGACCGGTTCCAGGACCCTGGCCCGTCCGCAGCCCGCGGCGGCCTGCCGCAGTCGGCGTTCGGCGTCCTGTCCGTAGCGGCGGGCCGGGCCGCGTGCGGCGAGGGAGCAGGCCCACTCCACCAGCGGCCCGCCGATGATGCCCGCCACCATGAACAGCACCGGCGGCATGAGCTTCGGTTCGAGGACGCCCACGATCTGCCCGACGAGCCACAGCCCGCCGAAGATCTGAACGAGGGTCATGGCCGCCTGCGCCAGGACCGCGGCGGGCCACCACGTCGGCCGGGGCGGCTTGGCGCCGGGCACGGCGACCTCGGGGCCCAGGGTCACGGCCAGCTCGTCCAGCGCTTCGGGCAACTGTTCGCCGCCGCGCGCGGCGGTCTCCCGTACGGCTTGCGCCCAGGGGTCGGGCAGTCCGATGACCGCCTCGTCGGCGACGGTCCGCACGGCCTGTTCGACGCGCTGCCGGGCGGTCACCTCCTCCTCGACGGGGGTCTGCGCGGAGGGCGCGGTGGAGCGGCCGATCGCGGCGAGGGCGGCCAGTCCGGCCAGGGAGCGCGGGGCGCGGCGGCCCTCGTACCACCGCCACAGCCGCAGCCAGGGCGTTCCGCAGGCCTTGCCGGCGTTGCGCCGCCAGGCCCGTTCGGCGGCGAGGCCCGCCGCGTACGCGCCGACGGCTTCGGCGAGCCGGTCCTCGAACTCGGCGCGCGCCACCTCGCCGATCTCCGGCCCCGCGTGCCCGTCGGCGACGTACAGCGGGCGCAGGCGCAGCGCGGCCCGGTCGACATCGGCGGAGATCCGGCGGGTCGCGGCGCCCTTCTCCTGGGTGAACTGTCCGAGGAGTTCGCGAAGTTCCCCGACGCCCTCACCCGTGAGGGCGGACAGTCCGAGGACGGTGGCTCCGGGTTCGCCGTGCTCGCCGAGCGCGATGCCGTCGTCGTCGAGGAGTCTGCGCAGGTCGTCGAGGACGAGGTCGGCGGAGTCGCCGGGCAGCCGGTCCACCTGGTTCAGCACGACGAAGGTGACCTCGGCGTGCCCGGCGAGCGGGCGCAGGTACCGCTCGTGGAGGACGGCGTCCGCGTACTTCTCGGGGTCGACGACCCACACCACCGCGTCGACCAGTGCCAGTACCCGGTCCACGTGGTCCCGGTGCACGCCGAGCGCCGAGTCCAGGTCGGGCAGGTCGACGAGGACCATGCCGCGCAGCGCCTCGGCCTCGGAGGTCTCGCGGGGCCGGCGCCGCAGCCGGCCGGGGATCTCCAGCCGGTCCAGGAGGCCGGCGGCCCCGTCCGACCAGCTGCACGCGATCGGTGCGGCCGTGGTCGGGCGGCGCAGCCCCGTTTCGGAGATCTGCACTCCGGCGAGTGAATTGAACAGCGTGGACTTGCCGCTTCCGGTGGCTCCGGCGATGGCGACGACGGTGTGCTGCGGGGACAGCCCTCGGCGCGCCGAGGCCTCGTCGAGGACCCGGCCGGCCTCGGCGAGGGTCTTTCCGTCGAGGCGGGTCCGGGACAGTCCGACGAGCTGGCGCAGCGCGTCGAGGCGCGTCCGCAGGGCCTGGGCCTCGGGGCTGAGGGGTGGCGCGGAGACCTTGCCGCCGTCGCTGCCCGCCCCGGACACGGCGCGGACGAGTTCCTCCTCGCCCTCGCCCAGCACCTCGGCGTCGTCGTGGTCCCCGTCGCACAGGCCCTCGTCGCAGAGGCCCTCCCCGCACAGTTCGCCGCCGGGGCCGGGAGCGGCGCTCAGGCCCCTGCGGCCCTTGGGCCGGGGGCGGGAGCGTGCGATGAACCCGTCGTCCCAGCGGTCGTCGGTGCGGTCACGGTCGGTCAGGGCGGTCACCGCGTCACCTCTCCTTCTGCAGTACGGACAGCGCGGCGATCAGCTCGGCCTGTGGTTCCGGGGTCACTTCGAGCGCTTCCAGCGGGGCGAGACGGCGGTCGCGTTCGGCTCGCAGCACCTCGTCGAGGTGGTCGCCGACGAGTTCTCCGCCCCGGTCGCGCAGGCGTACGGCGGCCTGGACGCCGATCCGCTCGGCGAGCTTCTCCCCCGCCGGGCGGGCGCGCTTGCCGCCGAGGAGGGCGGCGACGAGGAGGGCCGCGACGCCGTCGGGGTCGGGCAGCGGCTGCTTGTCGAGGCGGGCGACCTCCTCCTCCGCGAGTTCCTCCAGGACGCGCCGCCAGCGCCGTACGGCCATGCCGATACGTTCCGCCGCCTCCCGGTCGGGGGCGGGCAGGGACACCGCTCCGGCGGCCGGTTCGCGTCGCCACGCTTCGGCGATCCGCTCGTCGGCGGCGGCGACGGCGCACTGGAGCAGCGCGGCGAGGGATTCGGCGAGGGAGTCCAGCAGCTCGTCGGCGCTGGTGTCGAGGGGGTAGCCGCGCCACCGGGTCAGGGCGTCCCCGGCGAGGACGGCGCCCTGGTCGAGGCGGCTGCGGACCCGCTTGCCCTCCCGCTTGTACGCGTCCTCGACGGCCGATGTCAGCCGTACGGCGGCGGCGTGCTGGGCGGCGACGGCCGAGGCCAGCTCCGGCATCCGCCGTCCGAGCGAGTCGAGCGCGCCCAGCGCGGTGCGCCCGACGGCGTACTGCCGGGCGGCCGGGTCCTGGGCGTGGTGGCTGAGCCAGGCGAGCAGGGGCGCGACGGCGCTGGCCGGCAGCAGTCCGCCCCCGCCCGCCGACTCGGGCAGTTCGGGCACCGTGAACCGGGGTACGTCGCCCAGCCCGGCCCGGGTGAGCAGGGCCCCGTACTGCCGCGAGACCTCGGTGAGCACCTGGTGCGGGACCCGGTCGAGGACGGTGACCAGGGTGGCCTTGTACTGCTTGGCGGTGCGCAGCAGGTGCCAGGGCACGGCGTCGGCGTACCGCGAGGCGGTGGTGACCATGACCCAGACGTCGGCGGCGCAGATGAGTTCGGCGGCGAGCGTCCGGTGCTCGACGACGAGGGAGTCGATGTCGGGGGCGTCGAGGATGGCGAGGCCGCGCGGGAGGGTGGCGACGGTCTCGATCCGCAGTTCGCGGGCGGAGGCGCGGCGGTTCTGTGTGCGGAGGTTGCTCCTCTTGGCCGGGCCGGCGGGTTCCTCGTCCTCCTGGGGCGCCCAGACGCGCATCAGGTCGGGGAGGATCCGCATCCCGGCGAACCAGTGGTGGTCATCCGGATGGCAGACGAGCACCGGTGTACGCGTCGTGGGGCGCAGTACGCCCGCTTCGCTGACCTGCCGGCCGACGAGGGAGTTGACGAGGGTGGACTTGCCGGCCCCGGTCGACCCGCCGATGACGGCGAGCAGGGGCGCCTCGGGCGCCTTGAGCCGGGGTACGAGGTAGTCGTCGAGCTGCGCGAGCAGCTCGGCTCTGGTCTGGCGGGCGCGCGGGGCGCCGGGCAGGGGCAGCGGCAGACGCACGGACGCGACCCGGTCGCGCAGGGCGGACAGGGCATCGAGCAGCTGAGGCCGTACATCCAAGGTCACCACATGCGAAGAATGCCCAATTTAGGACCATTTTTGAAGCTTATACGCCCTCTGCGCGCCGACGGCGACTCCAGCGGAACATCATGGACACGGCGGACGAGTGGGACGCAGGCATAACGAGTGCACAACACCCAGGGCGACGCGGCGCAAAAGCGATGCGAGAATCGCACCTGCCTGCGAGTATCGGGACCGCTTCACCGAACCTCCACATCGTGGCACGCGGGTGAAGCAACCGGGACAAGGCAACCGGAGCCCTATCCTTGACCCGGCACGGACGGACGCCCCACCCCCACCCCGGGGCTCCAGGCCACCACGGCCACCTTCGGGCCCCCGTAGCTCAGTGGATAGAGCAGGTGCCTTCTAAGCACTTGGCCGCAGGTTCGAGTCCTGCCGGGGGCACTCTTCACGTCCCACACTCAGCCCTCCCTCCGGGGAGGGCTTTCGTGCAGGTCAGCGGCACGCGGCCCCGCCCCCGACCCAGAGGAACCGAGCATGGTCGCGCACACCCCCATCCCGCTCACCCGGGCGATCCCCGCGCCCGAGCAGGTCTGGTACGCCTCCTACGGGTCCAACATGCACATGGACCGGCTCGCCGCATACATCGCGGGCGGGACGCCGCCCGGGGCGACGCGTACCTATCCGGGATGCCGTGACAGGCGGGCGCCGGAACGGTCGATCGCGGTCGAGCTGGAAGGTCGCCTGTACTTCGCCACGGAGTCCCCCGTGTGGACCGGTGGCCGCGGGTTCTACGACCCCACGGCCGCCGGGCGGATGTGGGGGCGCGCGCACCTGGTGACGGTCGGCCAGATGTCGGACATCGCCGCCCAGGAGATGTACAGGGATCCCGGGGCCGACCTGGACGTGTCGACGGCCGTACGGGACGGTCGCGACGAGCTCGGACCGGGGCGGTACGAGACCCTGATCTGCCCGGGCGCGATCGAGGGCATCCCGGTGCTGACGTTCACAGCCCCCTGGACCCTCCAGGACGTCGAGGTCCTCACCCCGTCGGCCGCGTACCTGCGCTACCTGGCCGGCGGCCTCCTGGAGTCCGGACCGTGGGAGGAGCGGGGCATCGCCCGGTACCTTGCCGCCTGTCCGGGTGCCGCCGGCTCCTGGACGGCCCACCAGGTCCGCGAGTTGTTCGCCGCCGGCACCGGCCGGTGACGCCGGCCCCCGACGTCGGCCGGTGACACCGACGTGAGCGCGGGGCGGGCCCGGAGCCGGGGGCCGATCGGGCCCCCGGGGCGGGCGTGCGGGGTGGCTCAGGCGGTGGCCGTGAGGTGCCGTGAGACGGACCCGATCAGGGCCTCTCGGTGCTCCAGGAGGTAGAAGTGGCCTCCGGGCAGGGTCTGGAGGTCGAAGCCCGCCGGGGCGACGTCGGACCAGGCGGCCATGTCCTCGATGGTGGTGGACGGGTCCTGGTCCCCGATGTGGGCGTGGACGGGACATCCGACCGGGGTCGCGGGACGCGGTCCGTAGGTGCCGACGACCTTGAAGTCCGCCCGGATCGCGGGCAGGAGGATCTCCCTCAGGTCGGGGTCGTCGAGCAGGGAGTCGTCGGTGCCGCCGAGCCGGCGGACCTCGGCGATCAGCGCCTCGTCGCCCTCCTCGTACAGGGAGCGCGGGGTCAGCCGGTGCGGGGCCTTGCGGCTCGACACGTGGAGCGCCGCGGGACGCACGCCGTACCGGCTTTCCAGCCTCAGGGCCACCTCGTAGGCGACGGAGGCGCCCATGCTGTGCCCGAAGAGGGACACGGGGACGTCCAGGAAGGGCAGCAGGGCCTCGGTGACCCGGTCGGCGAGCTCCTCCATCGAATGGACGCACGGGTCCGTGAGGCGGTCGTGGCGGCCCGGGTAGCGGGCGACGAGCACTTCGGTGTCCTCGTCGAAGGCGACGCCCCAGGAGTGGAAGAAGCTCGCCGAGCCGCCGGCGTGCGGCAGGATCAGGAGCCGACGGCTCGGATCGGCCCGCATGGCGTACCGCCGGAACCACCGGTCGCCGTCCGGTCGGACGGGGGCGGTGGCGCCGCGGTGCGCGAAGGCGGAAGCGGAGGCCGACGCGGAAGCAGCGGCCGAGGTGGAGGCGGTCATCCTGCCGTCCTCCGTACCAGGGCCCGTTGGGCAATGGCCACGACCCGGGGCCGGGCCAGCGCGAGGTAGTCGGCCGTGGCCAGGGCCACCGACCGGTCGAGCCGCGCCGCGTTGAAGAAGATCTCGTCGTGCACGAGCAGGCCCGGGTCGGCCACCAGGTCGAGTTCGGGATCGCGGGCGAACGGCACGACCGAACCGCTGACGCTGCCCGCCAGCCGCTCGGCCACGTCGCGGGCCGCGAACGAGGCCTCCGTCCCGGAGTACATGTCCCGCAGACCGTCCAGGTCGACCTTGCGGTCCCCCGGTACGACGGCCAGTACGTAGCGCCGGGTACGGCGGGTCAGCGCGACGCGCACCACCAGGCATTTGGCCGCCTGCTCCAGCGGGTGCCCGCGCAGCAGGCTGGCGGGCTCCGTGCGGCCCTCGGGGGCGTGGTCGATGACGCGGAACCGGGCCTGCGCGGTCTCCAGTTGTCCCATCAGCCAGTCGTGTGTCGTCATCTCGACCGCTCCACGGACCAGTTGCGGGTGGCGTCGATCCGGGCCGCCGCGTCGTCCAGGTGGTCCTGGGCGGACGGTCCGCCCGGGTCCCGTGGCGACTGCCCCCGGGCGGAGCGGCCGACGACCACCAGGACCTCCCCCGACGCCGCCGCGGAGCGGGCGACCTGGAGGGTTTCGATCGGGATCCCCGCGCGGCCGAGGACCTCCCCGACCTCGGCGATCACCCCGGCCCGGTCAGGGGCGCGGAAGAACGCGAGGTCGGCGGCGAGCGAGAGGTCCACCTCGAACCCGCAGACCTCCACGAGGCGTTCACCGGAGCGCGGGCCGCTCAGGGTGCCGGAGACGGACACCCGCTCCCCGGACGCGAGCGTTCCCTCGATGGCGACCAGGCTGCGGTGGACGGGGCTGTCCGGGCCGGTGGTCACCTCGGCGTGCAGACCCCGTTCCTGCGCGATCAGCGGGGCGTTGACGTACGAGATCCCACCCTCGACGACCCCGCCGAGCGCGCCCTTGAGCGCGGACAGGGCCAGTACGGCGGTGTCGTGGCGGGCGATCTCACCGGAGACCGTCACCCGGAGCCGCTCGGGCAGGCCGCCGGCCGTGGCCGTGAACAGCCCGCTCAGCCGTTCGGTGAGGGTGAGCCACGGGTCGAGGTCCTCGTCGACCGTGCCCGTACGCACGTTGACGGCCTCGGGGACGAAGCGTCCCGACAGGGCCCGGCGCACGGACGCCGCGACGGAAACCCCGGCGCGTTCCTGGGCCTCCTCGGTGCCGGCACCCAGGTGCGGGGTGACGACCACGTTGTCCAGTTCGAACAGCGGTGAGTCGGTGCAGGGTTCGGACGAGAAGACGTCGACGGCGGCGCCGGCGATCCGGCCTTCCTTGAGCGCGGCGTACAGCTCGGCCTCGTCGACGATCCCGCCGCGGGCGGCGTTGACGATCCGGACGCCGGGCTTGACCCGGTGCAGCGCCTCGAAGCCGATGAGACCGGCGGTCTCGGACGTCTTGGGCAGGTGCACCGTCAGGAAGTCGGACGTGGCGAGCAGCTCGTCGAGTTCGACGACCCGCACGCCGGCCGCCTCGGCGTATCCGGGCCGCACGTAGGGGTCGTGGGCGATCAGTTTCATGCCGAAGGGGGCCATGCGGCGGGCGACCAGCGTGCCGATCCGGCCGAGGCCGACGATGCCGAGCGTCTTCCCGGAGAGCTCGACGCCGGTGAACCGGCTGCGCTGCCAGTGGCCATCCTTGAGGGCCGCGTCGGCCTGCGGGATGTTCCTGGCCACCGCGAGCAGCAGTCCGACGGTCAGTTCGGCCGCGCTGACGATGTTCGAGGTGGGGGCGTTGACCACCATGACTCCGGCCCGGGACGCGGCGGTCACGTCCACGTTGTCCAGGCCCACTCCGGCCCGACCGATCACTTTGAGCCGGGTTCCCGCCGCGATGGCCTCCGCGTCCATGCGGGTGGCGCTGCGCACCAGGACCGCGTCGGCCGCGGGCAGGGCTGCCAGCAGCTCCGCCCGGTCGGCGCCCGCGCAGTGCCGGACCTCGAAGTCCGGTCCCAGGGCCTCGACGGTTGCGGGTGAGAGCTCCTCGGCTATCAGCACGACCGGTTTTCCCACCGGCCTGTCGGCCGACTCTTCAACTGGCTTTTCCATGACGCGATTCCTCTTCTCGCGGGGGCATTGCCGGGTACGTTTTCAGCCGACGCTAGTGACCAGCTGGGGCGGTGCGGCGACCGTGGCCGGTACCGCCGCGTCCCAGGTCCGGGGGTCGCCGAAGTGCTCCTCGACCCAGCCGGGGTCGTAAAGGGTGTCCAAATAGCGGTCACCCTGGTCGGGTGAGAGCGCGACCGCGGTGAGTCGTTCGCCCCGGGGCCGTCCGGCGAGCCAGCGCAGGGCGCCGCTGACGACGGTCCCGGTGGAACCGCCGAAGAGGAAGCCCTGTCGGGCCATCGCGTGGCAGCTCTCCAGGGTGTCCCGTTCGGGCACCATGACGACCTCGTCGACGAGTCCGTCCTCCAGCAGTTCGGGCCGTACGCCCGCCCCCAGACCGGGGATGTGCCGGGTGAGGGCCGGCCCGCCGAAGGTCACGGAGCCGACGCTGTCGACGGCCACGATCCGGACGGGACGCCGCTGCTCGCGGAAGTACCGGGCGCAGCCCATGAGGGTGCCGGTGGTGCCCGCGCCGACGAACAGCACGTCGAGCTCGGGGAACTGGGCGGCGACGGCCGGGCCGGTGGACCGGTAGTGCGCCAGCCAGTTGTGCGGGTTCACGTACTGGTTGAGCCAGACGTAGTTGGGGTCGAAGTCGACGAGTCTTCGGACGTAGTCGATCCGGGCGCCGAGCAGGCCGCGCTCCTTGTCGGGGCGCGAGATGACCAGGACGCGGGCACCGAAGGACTCCATGAGGCGGCGGCTCGCCGGGTTGCAGCGGGAGTCGGTGACGCAGACGAAGCCGTATCCCCGGTTGGCGGCGATCATGCTGAGGGCGATGCCGAGGTTGCCCGAGGAGGATTCGACGAGCACGTCCCCCGGGGTCAGGGTGCCGTCGCGCTCGGCGGCGAGCACCATCCCCAGGGCTGCCTTCAGTTTGACCGAGCCGGCGAGGTTGAGTCCTTCGTACTTGAGGAAGAGCGGCACGTCGAAGACGGACCGAAGATCGACGAAGACGTCGTCCACGTTGATCTCGTACGGGGCGGATATGACCGTCACTTCATCACCGTGTTCCGTTCGGGCGGCGTCGCCTGGTTGCGGCCGTAGCGGTCGAGCTCGTGGAAGAAGCCGTCGATGACGCCGAGCCCGCCCGCGTCCCGCAGCTGGTCGTGCACGTACCGGCCGAGGGCGATGTCGAGCACGCCGAGGCCGAAGGGGGAGAAGACGATCGTGCGGTCGGCGGGGAGCTCGACGCGGCCCTCGAGGACGTCGAAGAGGGTGCCGTCGAGGAAGTCGCGGCTGCCGGTGAGCTGTTCGGTCAGGTGCGGGGAGGTGTCGGCCTTCAGGCAGTGCTCGACGTCGTCGACGATGTTGGTGGCGGACAGCAGGATCTCGGGGGCGAGGTCCCGCAGGGACACGTTGAGCACCAGCGGATGGTGGGCGAACCAGGACGGGTCGTGGACGTGCGGGCTGCCGGCGACGGTGGCGAAGACCACCAGGTCGCTCTCCTTGATCAGTTCCTCGGCGGTGCGGTGCACGACGACGGGAGCGTCGCCGGGACGGCCCGCGAGGTAGTCCGCGAACGATTCGGCGTGCTGATCGGACAGGTCGTGGACGCCGAGCGCGTCGAAGGTCCAGCCGGTCGCCTCCAGGTAGTGGTGGATGTAGCGGGCGATCAGTCCCGTGCCGACGAAGCCGATCCGGCGGGGGCGTTCGCCCCGGCTCAGCCGGTCGGCGGCGAGGGCCGCCGAGGCCGCGGTCCTGGAGGCGCTGATGATGGAGCTCTCCAGGCAGGCGAACGGGTAGCCGGTCGCGTGGTCGTTGAGGATCAGTACGGCGGAGGCGCGGGGAATGCCGGCGGCGACGTTCTCCGGGAAGCTGGAAATCCACTTCAGGCCGTCGGTGGGCCGGTCGCCTCCCACGGACGCGGGCAGCGCGATGATGCGCGAGCTGGGCCGGTCCGGGAAACGCAGGAAGTACGACGGAGGGTTGACCGAGTCGCCGCGGCCGTGGAGGCGGTAGACCTCCTCGGTCAGCTCCACGACCTGCTTCTCGTTGCCGGTGAGGACCCCGGCCACCTGCGCGCCGGTGATGACGGCGAAGGGCGGCACGAGCGACGGGCGGGACATGGCTGCTCCATCCAAGGGGTTGGCGAGGGGGCCGGGCGCCGTGGGGCGCCCGGCCGCGGATCCGCGGGTGCGGCGAGGGGCGGTGCGTGGTGCGGCGGGGCGGTGCGGTGCGGTGCTACGGGTGTCCCGGGACGGTGACCGGGTCGCCGAGGACGACCGCGATCTCGCGGTCCCCCTCGTACGGCTCCCGGCTGTGCGCCATGCGGAGGTTGTCCACGATCAACAGGTCTCCGGCACGCCACGGTTCGCGCAGCGTGTGCTTCTCGTACACCGCGTTGATGGCGAGCACCGTGTCCTCGTCCAGGCGTGCTCCCGAGCCGTAGGTGCTGTTGAACGGCAGCCCGTCATCGCCGAACTCGAACGTGAGGTACTCCCTGATCATCGGGTCCAGCGTCCACTCGTTGAGGAACGCGATCTGGTTGAACCAGCCGCGGCGGCCGGTCAGGGGATGGGTCAGCACCGCGGCGGCGCGCTGGGTGGTGCGCAGGTCGCCGCCCGGCTGCCAGGCGCACGTGATGCCCCGCTCCGCGCAGTACGCCTCCACGGCCGCGCGGTCGTCGGTGCCGAAGGCATCGGCGAGGGTGACTCCGACGGTCCCGGTGTAGTTGCGGTCGAGCCGCCATCCCTGTGCCTCGAAGCGGGAGACCAGGCCGGCGGGGAGGGCCTCCAGCACGTCCGCGGAGTCGGCCACGCCGGTCACCCCGCCGGAGGCGGGCTCGGTGAGGCAGGCGAACAGCAGGGTGCCGGGTACCTCCCGGGCGTAGCTGAGCTCGTGGTGCATGCACATGGGCTGGTCGGCGGGCCACTCCGAGGAGGAGTACACGCCGTCGGCGAGGCGGCGGCGGACGGCGAAGCCCTCCCGCTCGGTGATCACCTCGTGCAGGACCTCCCGGCCGACGGCGGCCACCGTCGCGGCGTCTGCCAGCCCGAGGCCCCGCACCAGCAGCGCCCCGTGCTCGGCGACGGTGGCCCGCAGTCGGGCGCGGTGCTCGGCGGCCCAGGCCGCCGGATCGGCGGGGGCCGGGCCGTCGAGGACGAGCACGGCCGGCCGGCCCTCGGTCCGGGTCACCTCGTACGGAACCGCCGGCGCGTCGGCGGCGGACGGCCCGGCCGACGGGCCGCGGGGGGCGTCGGAGGCGGCGGAAGCGGAGGCGGAGGTGGAGTCGGACGAGGAGTCGGGCGTCACGGCGTCGGAACCGGAAGCGCCGGTGGCTCCGGCGTCGATCAGCGCGGCCAGTTCGCCGAGCGTCGGGTGGCGCATGACGTCGCCCAGCGTGAAGGCGCGCTCCATGAGGACGATCAGTCGTACGGCCGACAGCGAGGTACCGCCCCGGTCGAAGAAGCCGTCGCCGCGCCCGAGCTTGCCGACGGGCACCTTGAGCACGTGCGACCAGGCCTCGGCGAGGCGGCGTTCGGTGGCGGTGACGAGCTCCTCCCGCGCCCGGTCCTCCTCCCGGACCGCGAGTCGCGCGGCCAGGGCGGTCAGGGCGCGCTTGTCCGTCTTGCCGTTGGGGGTGAGCGGCAGCACGTCCAGGCGCTCCAGCCGGGCGGGCACCATGTAGCCGGGCAGGGTCTCCCTCAGGCGCAGGCGCAGGGCGTCCGGGGTCTCGTCCGAGCCGGTCTGGAAGGCGACCAGGTGGCGGCCCTCGTCGGCGCTCTCCACGACCACGACGGCGCCGTCGCGCACGCCGGGCAGCTTCAGCAACTGGTTCTCGATCTCGCCGATCTCGATCCGGAAGCCCCGGATCTTGATCTGGGCGTCGCGGCGGCCGAGGAACTCCAGGGTGCCGCCGGGCAGCCAGCGTCCGAAGTCGCCCGAGCGGTAGAGCCGCTGCCCGGGTCGGTGCGGGTCCTCTCCGAAGGCCTGGGCGGTCCGCTCGGGGTCGTTGACGTAGCCGCGGCCCACGCACACGCCGGAGAAGACGATCTCGCCGGGTGCGCCGAGGGGGACGGGCCGGAGGTTCTCGTCGACGACGTACACGGTGACGTTGCCGACCGCCCGTCCGAGCGGGACGGAATCCCACACCGGGACGGACGTCATCACCTCGTGGTTGGTGTCGTCCGAGGTCTCGGTCAGGCCGTAGGCGTTCATCAGGGCGACGTGCGGGAAGCGCGCGAACCACCGGACGGCGAGTTCCTTCTTCAGCGCCTCGCCCGTGACCGACACGCAGCGCAGGGCGGGCAGCTCTCGGGGCCTCTCCTCCAGGCGGGTGAGCACCACCTCCAGGTAGGAGGGGACGGCCTGCAGGACGGCGACCCCGCCCTGTTCGACGGCGTCCAGGTAGCGGTCGACGTCGAGGATCTCCTCCTGGCCGACGATCAGCGTCCGGCCGCCCACGACGAGCGCGGCGACCAGCTGCCACAGCGAGATGTCGAAGGACTGCGGCGCGGTCTGCGCGACCACCTGGCCCTCGGCGATGCCCTGGTCGTCGATCTTGGCGTACAGGTGGTTGACGAACCCGGCGTGTTCGCACATCGCGCCCTTGGGTTCGCCGGTGGAGCCCGACGTGAAGTACAGGTAGGCGAGCTGGTCCGACGCCACCGGAACGCGGGGATCCGCCTCGCCGCGGTCCTCCGCGTGCGCGGCGGCGACGTCGAGGAGCTCCAGGTCCGCCGGCGCGGCCTGTTGGAGGTGCCCGGGGCCGCCCTCCTCGGTCAGGACGAGGCGGCAGCCGCTGCGCGCCAGGGTGCGGGCCATCCGGTCGACCGGGGCGTGCGGCTCGACGGGCAGGTAGGCGGCACCGGCCTTGAGGATGCCGATGACGGAGGCGAGCCACTCCAGGTTGCGTTCGGTGACGACGGCCACCACCGCCTCGGGCCCCAGGTCCCGGGCGAGCAGCGCGTGCGCGATCCGGTTGGCCCGGGCGTTGAGCTCGCCGTACGTCCAGCTCCGGCCGGCGTGCACGGCGGCGGTCTCCGCGGGGCGGGCGGCGGCCTGCGCCTCGAACAGTTCGTGGAAGCGCCGGTCGGGCAGTTCCCGCACCGGCCCGGCCAGTTCGTGGACCTGGAAGCGGTACTCGGCCTCGGAGAGCAGTCCCCGGTCGTGGACGCCCGCCTCGGGTCCGGCCACCAGTTGTTCCAGCGCGGTGAGGTAGTACCCGGCGATCCGGGCCGCGGCCTCGGTGTCCAGGACGTCGGTGCGGTGGCGCAGCAGCAGCGCGGGACCCCGCGGGCCGTACCGCAGGGTGGTGACCAGCACGGTGTCGCCGTCCGGGGCGGCCGGTTCGCCGTCGGGGTGGCCGAGGTCCAGCACGGTCTCGAAGGCGCCGCCGGCGGGTTCGGCGGCCGCCGCCCCGGCGGCGGTCAGGAGTTCGCGCCAGGTGCCGGCGTCCGAGGAAAGGGTCAGGGCCTGCGGGACGGACGCGGCCGAGCCCGGGGCGACCGGCGGGACGTAGCCGCTCACCACGGCCCGTTCGCCGCCGAGCGCGCTCAGCACGGCGGTGTGCGCGGCGAGCGCCGCGGCGGCCCAGCCGGTGCGCGACCGCCTGGTCAGCAGCCGGGCCCGGGCGGCGAGCCGGACCGGGACCGGTACGGTCGTCCCGGCCCACGCGGCGGGTACGGGCGCTCCGTCGGGGCCGGGCGTCGGTGGCACGCGGCGCGGGACGAGCCGCTGGGGGGTTCCGGTGGTGGTCATCGTCTCTCCTGTCAGGCGTGCGGGCTGCCGTCGGGGACGACGGTGTAGGGGGCCGCTTCGAACGGGGCGTCGCTGATGCCGTCCCAGTCGTGGCCGCGGACGGCGGCCACGAACGCCCCCACCCGCTCGGCTCCCCAGAACGCTTCGCGTCCGTGCATGAAGAACGGCACCCCGAAGGCGTCGTCGTGGTAGGCGGCGATCAGGCACTCGACGCCCTTGAGCCGCAGGTCCGGGTCGTCGACGGCCTCGGCGAGGGTCGGGTCGAGGCCGAGTTCGGCGGCGATGGCCTCGATGGTCGCCGGGTCCGCCAGGTCGCGGCCCTCGTTCCAGCGGGCCCGGTAGGCGAGGTCGACGAACCGCCGTCCCAGGCCCTTCTCCTCCGCCGCGAGGTAGGCCAGGTGGGAGACCTCCCAGTGCGGGGCGCGGTCGACGGGCCAGGTCACGTGCCAGCCGCGGGCGTGGGCCCAGCGCCGGGCGTCGCGGAGGATGTAGAAGTTCTTGGAGCGGTGCATCGGCATCACCGGCAGGGTGACCCCGGCGTCCGCGAGGAGCCGGGTGGACTCCTCGTCCGGCTCCCAGTAGGGGATCCATTCGATCCGGTCGAGGACGTCGGGATACTTCTCGGTGAGGTCCCGGTACGCGAACCACGAGTACGGGCTGCGCAGCGAGAAGTACCACCTGGGGTGCTTCTTCCTGCGGGTGCTCACAGCGATATCCCCCCGTCGATCTGGAAGACGGCTCCGGTGATGTAGCCGGCGCGGTCGTCGGAGAGGAACGCGACGAGCTCGGCGACCTCCTCGGCGGAACCCATCCGGCCCAGGGCCACGTTCGCGAGGACGCCCTCGACGGCGCCCTTGGACACGGCGGCGGTCATGTCGGTGTCGACGAAGCCGGGGGCGACGACGTTGACGCGGATGCCGTAGCGGCCCGACTCCTTGGCCAGCGACCGGGAGAAGCCGATGATCCCGGCCTTGGAGGCGGCGTAGTTGGTCTGGCCGGCGTTTCCGTAGATCCCGGCGACGGAGGAGATGTTGACGATGCTGCCCTTGCGGCGCTTCATCATCGGGAAGGCCACCGCCCGGCACACGTGGAAGACCCCGTCGAGGTTGGTGGCGACGACCGACTTCCAGTCGTCGTCGGACATCATGACCAGCCCCTTGTCCCGGGTGATGCCGGCCGAGGTGACGGCGGTGGCGACCGGTCCCAGCTCGTCCTCGGTGGCGGCGACCCATTCGCGGACCGCGGCGGCGTCGCTGACGTCGACCTGCCGGTACAGCACGCGGGCGCCGAGCTCGCCGGCCTCCTTGGCCAGGGTCAGCGCCGCCTCCTCGCGGGAGTGGTAGCAGAAGCTGACGTCGTGGCCGTCGGCGGCGAGTTTGAGCACCGTCGCCCGGCCGATGCCGCGGGAGCCTCCGCTGATCAGGGCCACGGGCCTGTCGTCGGTCATCGGGTGGCCTCTCGGTCGGGGGTGTCTGTGGGCAGGTCGGCGGGGGCGCCGGCGGGGCGCAGCTGTTCGGCGGGGCGGAACGCCATCACCATCCGGGCCACGGTCATCACGGTCTCGTCGCCGCGGTGGCTGCTGCCCTCGAAGATCACCGTGTCGGTGAGGGCCCGGCTGACGCGGACCCGGTGTTCGATGAGCTCCCCGGGCCGGACCGGTAGGTGGAACTCGGCGTCGGCCACCGAGCCGAAGAGCATGACCTGACCGTCGGGTGCTTCGGCGAGCGCCGAGGCGAGCAGTCCGGCCGCCTGGCCCCAGGACTCGATGAGCAGGGCCGGCGGGTAGTCCAGCGGGGAGTCCGGGGAGATCCCCCGGTACCAGGGCTCGTTGTGCGTGACGGCCTTGACGGCGCGGACGTACTCGCCGGGTACGAGTTCCAGGACCCGGTCGACCAGCAGCATCGGGTAGCGGTGCGGCAGCAGGTCCGTGACCCGGGGCAGGGCCCGCTCGGGTGCGGTGGTCATGGCGCGTCTCCGGGGAACTCGTAGCGCAGCCGTACGGAGGCGGCCTTGCCGCGTTCCGTGGCCGCGACGGCGTCGCAGCGCAGCCCGGTACCGGTGCGGCGCCACTTGAGGGTGAGGGTGAGGGTGTCCCCGGGGTGGACGGATCCGGCGAACCGCGCCGATTCCACGGCGGCGAGTTCGGTGGGGGCCGGGGCGGCGTCGCCGTCGGTGGCGGCGCGCTGCACGCACTCCAGCACGCACACCCCGGGGAAGATCGGGAAGTCCGGGTAGTGGCCGGCGAACACCGGTTCGCTCGCGGCGATCTCGACGCGGGCGGTCGCGGCCAGGCCGTCGGCGGTCCGGGACTCCACCAGGACCTCGGCGGCGACCGGGCTCACCCGGGAGGACGGGGCGGTGCTCACGAGGCACCCCCCAGCCGCAGGACCGCGCAGGCCAGCGAGCCGTCGCGGTCGGCGGAGCTGATGACGACGACCCGGCCGGCCGCCGAGGCGTCGGCGGCGGCGGTGGCCAGCACCATGGCGATCTGGAACGACCCGGAGGCCGCGGAGACGTCACCGATGCGGCTGACGGCGGGTACCCGTTCCAGGGCCTCGGTGCCGCACACCTCGGCCAGCACCTCGCGCTCCTGGTGGCCGAGCAGTCCCGGCGCGTCACCGGCGCTCGCCGCCCACACCTCCTGCGGGCCGACTCCGGCGGCCTCGAGGGCGGAGCGTACGCAGGCCTCCAGGACCGGGCGCACGAGGGTGCCCGTCGCCACCCTGGTCCGGACGGCCAGGACCTCGGCGAGACGCGGCCGCTCGGCGGTGGCACGGTCGGCCGGTTCGACCAGCAGCACGGCCGCGCCCTCGCCGAGCGCGACGCCGGGCGCCTCGGCGCCCCGGCTGTGGCGCTCCAGCCAGTAGCGGGCCGCCGAGTACTCCTCGGCGGCCGTGCAGAGCACGGTGTCGGCGCGGCCCGAGGAGAGCAGCCGCGTCGCGTAGTTGAGGGCCAGCAGGCCCGCCGCACGACCGCCCGCGAGGGTGGTGTTGGGTCCCTTGATGCCGTACCGGATGGCGCACTGGCCGGCCGCGCAGTTCATGACGGCGTTGGGCATGACGGCCGGGTCGACGTCGTAGGGCCGCTCGCCGACCAGCGAGCTGCGGGTGAAGTCCATCATGCTGGCGGCGCTGCCCGTGGTGGTGGCCAGGACGAGCGCGGCCCGCTCGCCGGTCTCCGACTCACGGACGGCGCCGGGCCGCTCCAGCAGGGAGCCGACGGCGGCGACGGCGAGGCCGGTGACCCGGTCCATGGAACGGGTGCCCTTCTTGCCGAGCACCTCGCGGGTCTCGAAGCCGGGGACCAGGTGGGCGCGGCCGGCCGGCACCTTCCAGCGCGCGGTGTCGACCGGGGCGCCGGTGGAGCGCTCGCCGCGCAGTCCCTCGGCCAGCGCGTCGGCGCCGATGCCGTACGGCGAGACCGCCGACCAGCCGGTGATGACGGCCCGGGGGGCCACGGCGGTGCTCATGCCGCCGCCCGGGGCGTGGAGAGGGCGGCGACGGTGGCCTCGTCGAACTCGGCCATCTCCCAGTGGTTGGGGGCCGACTCGTGGAGGTAGCCGTGGGTGATGGTGCCGGTGGCGGTCTTCACGAGTCGGCCGTCGCGCAGCACCCAGCAGTCCATGCGGGTGGAGTAGAGGAGGGTCTTGAAGACGTTCTCGACGGTGTAGACGGTGTAGAGCTCCTCCTCCATCACGGTCTCGTCGAGGATCTCGATGCGGGACTGGGTGACGACGGGGATCCAGCCGCGGGTGTCGAGGACCTTCTTGATGGGCAGTCCGCGGTCGGCGAGGAAGAGGTCCTCGACCTCCTCCATCACGCGCAGGAAGCCGGACATCTGGACGCGCTCGTTGAAGTGGCAGTAGAAGTACGGCATCCGCCAGCGCCAGCCGAACGCGTTGGTGTCGCCGATGAGTTCGTCGAGGACCGGGTCGCTGGTGGTGCCGCGGCCGGCGGTGAACCCGCCGTAGGGCAGCGGGACCGCGGTGGCCTCGCGGCTCTCGCCGGTGCCGAGGCGGGCCGCGGTGAACCGCTCGATGCCCTCGGGCCAGGCCTCCTCGGCCTTGATGTGGTCGTCGACGCGCAGGACGACGACCACGGTGGAGCCCGCGCACTTGATCCGTTCGCCGTCGCGTTCGACGTACAGGGCGACCTTGAAGCGGAGCCGGTCGTCGCCCGCCTTGACGGCCGGGGTGACGACGGCTTCCACCTCGTCGTCGACGGCGAGGAGCGCGGCGAGGCGGGAGTGGACGTCCACCACGTCGAATCCGAGTCCGAAGCGTCGGTAGAGGTCGCCGGCGGGCAGGCCCGCCGTCCTGAAGTGGTTCAGTACGGCCGCTTCGGCGACGTAGTTGATGTGCTTGAAGCCGATGGCGAAGCTGATGTTGTTGCCTTCGAACAGGGGGCGCAGCCGTCCCGTCGTCGGGTTCTCCAGCAGCGCCGTCACAGCGGGATGGGGGGTCGGGCCCATCACGGACTCCTTCGTAGGGGGGCGGATCGGGCGGGAGTGCCGTCGAGGACGGACTCCACGGTGCGGGCGAACCACTCGGGCCGCTCCAGCATCGGGAAGTGGCCGCAGTCGGGTGCGGTCACGCAGTTGCCGGCGGGCAGTCGGGCGGCGAGCCGGCGGGCCTCGTCCACGGGGGCCGAGAGGTCCAGCCCGCCGCCGATGGTCAGTACGGGGGTGTGCACGAGGTCCACGCGCAGCAGTGGGGTGCGCAGGTAGGTCTCGAAGAAGCGGAGCCAGCCGTAGGGGCCGACCCATTCGGTCATCCGCAGGGCCATGTCGGCCCGCAGGTCCTCGTCGATGGGCCGGTCCAGGGTGCGCAGCCGGATGGACTCGGACATCGTGCGGGGGAAGTCGGCCATGCTGGTGCCGAGCAGGTCCCAGTGGAACTCGTCGGCGTCGGCCCGGTAGAACGGGTTGACGAGGACGACGGCGGGGACGTCGAGGGGGTTGCCCGCGGCGGCCCGGCGGCACAGCAGTTCCAGCAGCAGGACGGAGCTGAAGGAATGGGCCACCACCACGTCGGCGCCGCCGGGGACCGCGTCCAGGACGTCCTGGAGCAGCCCCGCCGAGTCGCTCTCGTGCCGCCACGCGGCGATGCCGCCGCTGTGCCAGGGCAGCCGGGGCGCGTGGACGCGTACCCGCGGGTCCCAGTGCGCCGTCGTGGGCTCCCAGATCGCCTCGTTGTTGCCGAGTCCGTGGAGCAGCACCACGGTGCTCATGCCGGAGCCCCGGCGGGGAGCAGGGCGGTTCCGGCGCCGCCGAGGACGACGTACACCGGGTCGGTGTGTCCCTGCGCGAACCAGCCGGCCGCGGCCGCGCACTGGACGACGCCCAGCGCGCCGGAGAGTTCGCCCCAGCCGCCGAGGGTGAGGTGGAGGGCGTCACCGGCGACGGGGACGTCCTCGGGGGTGAGCCAGAGTCCGGCGTCGGGAACCCGCTCGGCGAGCCGGGCCACGGTCTCTCCGGAGCGGGGGGTGCGGACCACGGGGCCGAGGAGCGCCTTCGTGGTCGCGGTGGGGGTGCGGCTGAGGACCAGGGCGGCGCCGCCGTCGGCGACGGGCCCACCGACGAGCCGACGGGTCACCTCGTTGTCCGGTTCGACGCCGGTGACGAGCATGTGGTCGGCGCGGCCGGTGCGGAGCATCAGGGTGGCCCAGCGGACCGCGTCGAGGCCTGAGGTCCGGCCGTTGCAGACGGTGAGGTTGGGGCCGCGCAGTCCGTACCGGATGGCGGTCTCCGAGGCGATGATGTTGCTGGACGCGTTGGGGGTGTCCATGGGGCTGAGGGCGCTCGTGGACTCCTTGGCGATGGTCTCCACCGCGCGGCAGACGGTGTCCGCGTTGCCGAGGTTGGAGCTGACCACGGTGCCGATGCGGTTGCCCGGCACGGTGAGTTCCGTGCCGTCGAGGAGCGCGGCGTCGGTGAGTGCCACGTGCGCCAGGTGCAGGCCGAGCCGGGTGGCCCGGTCCTTGAAGCGCAGGCCCTTCCTGCCGATGAGGGCGGCGGCGTCCACCGGTTCGGCGCCGGGCACGGCGGGCCTCAGGAGGGCTCGCGGGTCGGACACGCCGGGCAGGGCCACGGCGACACCGGAGACGGCGATGTTCACGCGGCGCCTCCCACGATCGCGACGGCGTTGACGCCGCCGAAGCCGAAACTGTTGACCTGGGCCACGCGCAGGGACGCCGCCAGTGGCCGGCCGGCCACCAGGTGGAGCCCCTCGCCCTCGGGCAGCGGGTCGGTGAGGCCCGCGATGGGCGGAACCAGTCCGGTGTCGAGGGAGCGCACGGCGACGATCAGACTGAGCAGTCCGGCCGAGCCCGAGGTGTGTCCGGTGAGGGACTTGATGCCGGTGAGGGCGGGCCTGGCACCCGCGAACACCCGGCCGGTCACGATGGCTTCGGTGAGGTCGTTGAGCGGGGTGCCGGTGGCGTGCAGGACGACGAGGTCGATCTCCTCGGGCGTGACCTGCGCCAGTTCCTGGGCCTCGCGGACGGCCGCCTCCACGCCGACGGCGTCCGGCGCCGTCTGGTGGTGGGCGTCGCAGTTGACGGCCACCGAGCGCAGCCAGGCGTGGACCCGGCGCCCGGCGTCCGCCGTCCGGGTCAGGACGACGGCGGCCGCTCCCTCGCCCAGGATGGTGCCGCCGCGGTCCTTGTCGAAGGGGCGTACGGAGGTCGGCGGATCGAACTGGACGCGGTCCGCCTGGCCGAACATGCTCTCGGTGACGACGTCGCAGCCGGCCACGATGACCGTCTCCGCCTCGCCGAGTTCGAGCATGTCCCAGGCCAGCGCGAGGGCGTACAGCGAGGCGGAACAGGCCCCCGCGAAGGTGTGGGTGTCGTCGGCGGCGAACCTGCGCCGCAGGGCCTCCTCGAAGTGGAGCCCGTCGGTGTCGAAGGGGATGCCGTCGCGCCACCACAGTTCCAGCGAACGCAGTTCGCGCAGGCCGGTGCCGACCAGGACGGGGATCCCGCCGAGGTCCTCGGGGAGCCCGGCGTCCTCGGCGGCCTGGCGGACCGCCTCGATCAGGAGGCGGGTGGCGCGGCCGGGTTCGTCCACGCCGTCGAGTTCGCGGTCGTCGACCTCGAAGAGCTGCTGCGCGTTGAAGCGGGAGCGGTCGAAGGCCCGTAGCGGGGCGAGGCCGCTGAGGCCCGAGCACAGGCCGTCGAAGATCTCCTCGGGGTCCCGGCCGATGCTGGTGACTCCCCCGATGCCGATGATGGGGTACTTCACTGCCCGGCCCCCTCGTACTTGCCGAGGATGACGATGGCGTTGTTGCCACCGAAGGCCAGGCCGTTGTTCTGCACGACGCGCAGGTCGGCCTCGACCGCGTGGTTGGGGACGCAGTCGATGCGGCACTCCGGGTCGGTCGTGCGGTGGTTGATGGTCGGCGGGATGAAGCCGTGGGTGATCGCCAGTCCGCAGGCGATGGCCCCCAGGGCGCTGGCCGCTCCCATGGTGTGGCCGAGCATCGACTTCAGCGAGATGGTGCGCGGGGGCCCCTCGCCGAAGACCTTGTTGATGGCCTCGGCCTCGGTGATGTCGTTGGCCTTGGTGCCCGTGCCGTGCGCGGAGATCAGATCGACCTCGGCGGGCTTCACGCCGGCGTTCTCCAGCGCGATGCTCATGGCCTGGGCGACGCTGTCGCCGTTGGGGGCGACCTGGTGGTACGCGTCGCAGTTGAGGCCGTACCCGAGGACCTCCGCGTAGATGGTGGCGCCCCGGGCGAGGGCCGAGTCCAGGCTCTCCAGGACCAGGACGCCGGCGCCCTCGCCGGTGAGGATGCCCTTGCGGTCCACGTCGAACGGCTGGCAGAACTCCGGGGCTATGGTGCCGAGCCGGTAGAAACCGGTGAAGGTCTTGCGGCACATGGCGTCCGCACCCCCGCACAGGGCGAACTCGACCTCGCCCGAGCTCACCGCGTCGAAGCCGTACCCGATCGCGTAGTTGCCCGCGGAGCAGGCGGTGGCGATGGTGGGGGCTTCGACGTCGGTGAGCTCCAGCTCCTGTGCGATGGCCGTGGAGAGCCTGGCGGGTGACACGCGCCGGACGACCTGCGGGTCCATGTGCTCGGGCCCGTCGGCGAGTTCGGCGGCGACCAGCTGGTCCAGTTCGTAGGACTCGCCGTCCGTGGTGCCGACGGAGACCAGTCCCCGTCGGCCGGCGAGGTCCGCCGGGTCCAGACCGGCGTCCCGCACGGCCATCCGCGCCGCCGCGACGGCGAAGCGGCTGGCGCGTCCCAGCTCCGCCACGGGTGTGCGGGTGATCCACTGCTCGGGGTCGAACCCCTTGACCTCGCACCCGTTGACGTGCGCGAAGCCTTCGACGTCGAACACCGAGATCGGGCTGACGCCGCTGCGGCCGGCCCGCAGACTGGCGGTGAACTCCTCCGCCCCGATGCCAATGCTGGAGATGACTCCGAAGCCGGTGAGGACCACCCGGCGTTTCCCGGTTCCGGCTCCGGGGCGTACTGAGGACATGCTGTTCCCCCTTCAGACCTACGGACCTGCGGTGCGGCGTGCTTACGGACCGGGTCAGCGGACGGGAGCCGCCGCGACGACCTCGTACACGCGCTCCAGGTTGACCATCTGGGCGAGCTCGGACTGGTCGATGGTGATTCCGAACTCCTTCTCCAGGGAGGCGAGGATCTCGATGGCGCGGAGCGAGTCGGCGCCGTGGTCGTCGATGAAGAGACTGGTCTCGGTGACCTCGTCGTCCTCCAGCTCCAGGATGTCGATGACGATTTCCTTGATGGCGGTACGGCGCTCGTCGGTGAGGGTCGACATTTTCTTTTCTCCTAGGTCGTGTTTCGGCTGATCAGGACGCGTCGGCGGACATGGCCGCCGCGAGGCTGCGGGGACGCATGTCGGTCCAGTGCTCGTTCACGTAGTCCAGGCATTCCGCCCTGGCGGCCTTGCCGTGCGCAACGGTCCAACCCGCCGGCACTTCGGCGAATCCGGGCCAAAGGGAATGCTGTCCCTCTTCGTTCACGAGTACCCAGTACTCGGCGCTGTCGTCCTCGAATGGATTGGCCATCGACTCTTCCCTTCCTGGCACTGTCGCCCAATTCGGCTCGACCATAAGCACCCGGGAATCATCTCGACAAGGGCTGCCCGACCCGCGACGACCGCCCGGCCGTGAGAGATTGCAATGAAAGGAATTGAATAATGTGTTGCGCGGATTCGGGGCGCACCTCCGGGCCGGTCGTGCCGACGGCGAAAAAGTACGTTTGTTCCGCCCCGTCGGCCGCGGCCCGCCGGCGCCGGCCCCGCCCGCCGTGCGCCCCGGCGGCGAGGACCGCTTCCGGCCATCGAAGAATTCTTGGCGCGGTCGGCGCCCCAGCGCGGCGACCAGTACGGTCCACCGTGCCATCCCCTCACGACCAGCAGGGAGTTCAGGTGTCAGGACCGCTGATCAGACCGCTGCCGCGCCCCCGGGCCCGGCTGACCCTGTTGTGCCTGAGCTTCTGCGGCGGTGGTACGGCGCCCTTCCGTTCCTGGGCGCGGGCGCTGCCGGAGGACGTGGAACTGGCCCTGTACTGCTATCCCGGCCGGGAGGGACGCTTCACCGACCCGTTCGCGCGGGACTGGGAGGAGCTCCTCGCCGAGGCGCTGGGGGCGGTGCGGAGCCTGGGCGGCCGGCCCTACGTACTGCTGGGGCACAGCATGGGGGCCTGGGTCGCCTTCGATCTCGCGGTGCGGGCGGAACGGGCGGGTGGGCCGGCGCCGCGGGCCGTGGTCGTCTCCGCCGCCCACGCTCCCTCCCGCGTACGGGAAGCCCTGTCGACCCCGCCGAGCCTGTACGACACCGACGAGGAGCTCCTCGACTGGATGGGCTCGGCCGGACAGTTGGCGGACGCGGTGCGGGCCGAGCCGGAGCTGACGCGGATGGCCGTCGACGCGTTCCGCGCCGACCTGCGCGTCCTGGACGGGTACCACCACCGGCCGGGCACGCGCGTACGGGCGCCGCTGCACGTGCTGTACGGGGAGCGGGACATGATGGGCGCCGCCGATGTCGAGGCGTGGCGCCCGCTGACCGCGGGCGGCTTCACGGCCACGCCGCTGCCCGGCGGGCACTTCTACACGCCCGAGGTGTGGCGGCGGCTGCCCGATCACGTGCCGGCGCTCCGCCCGGCCGGGCCGGGCGGAGCGGGCGACCCCGGGGCGGCCGACGTTCGGGCCCCGGACGTTCAGGCGGCCGGAGCCTCCCTCAGCACCCGGTCCCGGATCGCCCGGAGCATGGACTTGCGCGTCGCCCCGCTGCCGAACCTGATGAACAACCAGTAGGGAGCGAACCTGCGCCGGGCACGGTCGTCCGTCGCGAAGATCCGGGTCTCCGTGGAGAGGATCCCGCGGGCGTACCGGACGTTCATCCCGATCTTGAGTATTCCGGGCCCGGGACAATCACGAATTATCTCGGAAATCGTACCCGGGGGTCGAGGGATGTCCTCCATCGACTGCACCGCCGCGAAGAGGAACTCCTCGCCTCCGCTGGGAATCACCTCTCCGCTTTCCTTGAGGTAGTCGGATACGATGCGCCGCTCCGCCGAGACGTCGGCCCGGGTGAGGGCGATGAGGGCGCGTGCCACGGGCGCCTCCGCCCAGGTGGTGGCGTACACGGCGCGCATCACGTCGTCCGTCGAACCCGCAACGGGAATCCGGTGGATTTCCCTGAAATGCCATTTCGGCACCAGACGGTCCAGTTCCGACCGGTCGTCGGTCATTTCGAGCTCCCTCGCGCCTTCTACGGATCGATTCGCGACACATCCCGGAGAAGAACAGCAGAACGACCCGGCCGAGCAGTAGCCGGATGGCAGCTTGCTGCCATGTCGGCGCAACCTCCCCTTACGGAGGGGAGGTTGTCCGCATCTCCCGCAACACGCCCTCCTAGACTCGGCCGGATGCCCCACGACGAGCGACACCCGCTGCGGAACGTCCTTCCGAGCACCCTCTGCGCGGTCCTGGGAGCGGGCGGCCTGACGGCCGCCCTGCTCGCCGCGCCCTCGGCGGGCTGGAGAGCCCTCCTACCCATGACGGTGGCGGTCCTCGCGGCCCTCGCCCTCACCGGACTGCCCGCACGGGTGCCGCTCGCGCCGACGGCGTCCGCCGTGGCCGTCGCGTCGGCGCTGGGGACCGCCGCCCAGTTCCCGCCGCCCGCCGAGACCCAACAGGGCCCGGCCGGCCTGCTCGCGCTGGTCGAGGTGGCCGCCCTGTTGGTGATCGTCCTGCTGCTGGCGCGGCGCGCGCCCGTCCGGCAGGCCATCGTGCTCGGCTCGGCGATCGGCCTGCTGGAGTCGACCGTCGTCCTTCGACTGCAACTGCCGCCGACCGTGTTGGAAGCCGCGGCACAGAGCGCCTTCTTCGCGCTCGGGGCGGTGGCGGCCGCCGCGATCGGCGGCTACCTGCGCACGCTCGAATCCCGCAGGTTGCTCGCCGTACGCGAGGCACGACGCACCCAACGCCTTCAACTGGCCCGCGACCTGCACGACTTCGTGGCCCACGACGTGTCGGGCATCGTGGTGCTCGCCCAGGCCGCCCAGGTCGTCGGCGCCGGACGGCCGGACCAGGTCCTGCCGCTCCTGGCGCAGATCGAGGCCGCGGGGCTCCAGGCCCTGGGCTCGATGGACCGTACCGTCCACATGCTCGACGGCGCCGACGCCACCCCCGGGCAACCGGGCCCCGGCGGCGGCGAGGGCCGACCCCAGGCGTACGGACTGACCGACATCGTGGACGTCGTGGACCGGTTCCGGGCCGCCGGGCGGGCCGAGGTCGACCTCGACATCGACCTGACGCCCAATCACGTCGGCCGGGTCCCGCGCGAGGTGGCGGCGACCGCCCACCGGGCGGTCGTGGAGGCACTGACCAACATCCGCCGGCACGCCCCGACCACTCCGCTGGTCCGCGTCCGGATACTGCCCGACCTATCCGGTCCGGTGCCCCTGCTGGCCGTTTCCGTGACCAACAGCGCCCCGTCCCTCCACGGCGGCGGGGCCGGGGAACGGGCCCGCCGCGGCGGCGGTTCGGGGCTGGCGGGCCTCGCCGAACGCGTGGAGGCGCTCGGCGGCACCTTCGACTTCGGCGCTCCCGCCGACGGGGGGTGGCGGACGTCCGCCGCGCTGCCCATCGGCGAATGACCCCACGGGATGGTGAATAGCAGGATCTCCGGCCATCCCGCAATGTCACTTCGAGACTTCTGATCCTCACTCCGCATTACGGCATGCCACCACTACCGTACCGATTACAGGTACGGCCCATGTCATCCATTTCGGTCATTCCTCAATTACTCCCGACGACCGGTGGTGGGCTCCCGGCATCGAGCGAGGAAAGAATTCATGGACGACGTGATGATTGAAGTCTCGGACCTATCGAAGGCATTCGGTCAGGCAAAGGCGCTCGACGGGGTCAGCCTCGGAGCGGCGCAGGGGACGGTGCTCGGACTCCTCGGGCACAACGGCGCCGGAAAGACCACCCTCGTCAACATCCTGAGCACGCTGGCCCTGCCCACCTCGGGCACGGCCCGCGTCGGCGGCCTCGACGTCACCCGCGACGCGGAGGAGGTCCGCCGGCGCATCGGGCTCACCGGCCAGTACGCGGCGGTGGACGAAACCCTCTCGGGACGCGGCAACCTCGTCCTCATCGCGCGGTTGCTCGGCGCGTCCCGGCGCGAGGCGGCGCTGCGCGCCGAAGAACTGCTGGAGGTGTTCGACCTCACGGGCGCCGCGGAACGCAAGGCGAAGACCTACTCGGGCGGTATGCGCCGCCGCCTGGACCTCGCGGCCGGCCTGGTCGGGCACCCGGACGTCATCTTCCTCGACGAACCCACGACCGGCCTCGACCCGGCGGCGCGACGCGCCCTGTGGGAGGTCGTCAAACTCCTCGTCAAGGACGGCACCACGGTGCTGCTGACCACCCAGTACCTCGACGAGGCCGACTACTTGGCGGACTCGATCACCGTGCTGGCGGCCGGCCGGGTCATCGCGTCCGGCACCGCCGATGAACTGAAGGCCCGGATCGGGCGGCGCAGCGTCTCCGTCACGGTGCGCGGCGAGTCGGACCGCCCGCGGGCCTCCGAGGCCCTGCGGGGCGCCGGCTTCTCCCCCGCGCACGAGGGGGACGGGCTGGTGTTGACGATGCCCGTCACGGACTCCACCGACCTGGCCCGTGTCGTCCGGGCCACGGACGAGGCGGGAGTGGACCTCGCCGGGCTGGCCTTCGCCGAACCGTCCCTCGACGACGTGTACATGGCCCTGAACCATTCCACCGGACGCTAGGCAGGAACCCCCGATGACCATCACGACCAGCCGGGCGGCCGATCGGCCGACCCGAGAAGCCGTCCCCGTGACGCCCCCGCGGTTCGCCGGGACCGGCGTCCTCAAGCAGATCCAGGTCCTGTCCGGCCGGTCCCTGCGGGCCCTACGCGAACCCGCCCTGGTACTGCCGGGTGTCCTGGAGCCCATCCTGATGCTGACGGTGTTCAGCCAGGTCTTCAAGAGCGTCTCGCAGACCTCCGCGTTCCCCGCCGGGGTCAGCTACATCGACTACCTCCTGCCGGCCTTCCTCGTCACGGGGTCGATCAGCGCGGGGCTCAAGTCGGGCGTGGCACTGACGACGGAGCTCAACAACGGCATCATCGCCCGCTTCAAGGCGATGCCCATCCACACGGCGTCCATCCTGATCGGCCGGAGCATCGCCGACACCGTCCTCAACACGGTCAACATGCTGGTCATGCTGGTGGCCGCGGCCCTGGTCTTCGGGTTCGGCCCGGCGGGCGGCGTGTTCGGCGCGCTGGGCGCGGTCCTGGTCGCCGTGGTGCTCGGCTGGTCGCTGGGGTGGGTCTTCATGGCCCTGTCGGCCTGGCTGCGCCGTCCGGAGGCGCTGCAGCCCATCGGCGGAATCATCAACATGGTGCTGCTCTTCGCCTCGAACGCCTTCGTGCCGGCCGAGGGCCTGCCGGGCTGGCTCAAGGGGTTCGCCGAGGTCAACCCGATGTCCCACGCCATCACGGCGGCACGCGACCTGGCCTTCGGGGAGCCCCGGCTGAGCACCGTCCTGGCTCCCCTGGGCATCTGCCTGGTCGTCGTGCTCCTCACCGCGCCGCTGGCGATCCGCAGCTTCCGCAAGGTGTCGTGAGCCTGCCCCCCTACGCGCGAGGGCCCGCCGTCCCGGAGGGGACGGCGGGCCCTCGCGCGTAGGGGGGCGGTCACCGCCCGGCGCCTCACTCCTGCTCGCAGCTGCGGCACCGGCCGCGGCGACGCAGGTGGTAGAGGTAGGTCGCGGCGCCGAGGGCGGCGCCCCAGACCGCCCAGAGGATCGCGGGTCCCATGATCCCCCAGGAGGTGGCCTCGAAGCCCCGCAGGCCCATCAGCCCGGCGGGAACGAGGACCACCGCGACGGTCGCGGCCGGGACGATGGCGGTCGCGGGGTGGATCCTCCGGCCCTTCTTGAACCAGACCCAGCGCGGCCAGACCTCGCCCCACTTGGCCACCAGTCCGTGCATCAACAGGCTGCCCAGGGTCGACAGGACACCCATGACGAGCCCGATCTCCAGCATGTTGGGCGTGTCCTGCATCTCCTTGAGGAACTCGTCGGTGATGCCGAGCGGCAGGCCGAAGTACCAGGCGATGCGGGTGACGTCGTAGGGGATCGTCGAGAGCACGGCCACGTAGACGGCCCGGTGCCCCCAGGTGCGCAGCTTGGCCGGGTCGCTCCAGGCGCCCGGGCCGTGCGGGGCCCGGCCGCAGCGCACGCACTGGCCGTTGGTGCGCCGCTGGTGGGCGACGGTCGCGGCGATCCACAGCAACCCGCCGATGAAGACGATCATCAGATTGCCGCGGTGCCAGTACAGGATGTCGCCCATGTCCTGCGGACCCGGCACCCCGGTGAAGGCGAACACGAGCAGGGCCGGCGAGAACACCAGCAGGCCGAGCAGCGAGTAGTCGGGGATCAGGAAGGTCATGGCGACGCCGGCCACCCAGCCGTAGGCGAGCAGGGCCTTCCGGTACCGTCCGGTCCCGCGGCCGCGCAGCATCATGACGCCGACGGCGACACCGAGGGCGCAGAACACGGCCAGCACCGGGGCGACCACTTCGGCCCGGCTCGGCTCCAGGATCGATCCCGACGCGCGGTCCTCGTGGACCCGCCCGAAGGGGTAGGAGTCCCCGCCCAGGGCCCAGTACAGCGCCGCCGCCCCGTAGAGCGCCGACCACACGATCGCCAGGTACCCCGCCCAGTCCGGCCACCTCGACCACCGGCGCCGGGGCACGACGTCCGGGATCGCTTCCCTGGTACGCGTTTCGGTGGCTGTGTTCGGCATGACGGACTTCCTCCGGTTCACCGCTCGGGGCGGAATCTGTCTTCTTCGTGGGAACAACGCTGCCGCGCGGGGCGTCCCGGCACATCTGCCGATCGGCAGATCCCGGCGCGGCCGCCCGGGCGGGCACAAACGGGGAAGGCGGCTCCCGATCCGCGGGGGCACGGACCGGAAACCGCCGGATCAGGGGTGGGTGGCCGTCAGGGGGTGCGCATGTTCTCGTCCCGTCCGGTCAGGGGCATGTGATTCGTTTTCACTGTCACGGAGGCGAACGCGCCGCTCAACGCTGGATCAAAAATTTCGAAGGCGCCGGGTCAGCCGCGTCCGCAGTGCCCGCAGGTACCGCGGCGGCGGAAGTAGTAGGCGAGGGCGGCCG
>NZ_JANFAK020000067.1 GCF_024721315.2 Streptomyces sp. Isolate_45 | reverse complement strand
CGGACCCCGCCGCCTGCGTCTTCTACGTCACGCCCTACATGAAGTCCCAGGAGGTGACCCTGCGCCCGCTCGCGGCGGGGGGGGGGGGGGGGGGGGGGGGGGGGGGGGGCCCCCCCCCCCGCCCCCCCCCCCCCCCCCCCCCCCCCCCCCCGCGCGGCTCGGCGCCGTCCGGGGCGGACCAGCGGGCCAGCACCTGCCCCCGTACGTCCTCCCCGGTGGCGGCGGGTCCCGGGCGCAGGACCCGGGTCAGGCTGAGGGTCACCGGCGCCCCCTGCGCCGTCGCGAGGACGGTGGCGTCGGCGGTCTCCGTCACCTGCGGCAGCGTGGCCGGCAGGTCGGCGACGGTACGCACCTCCACCGTCGGGTCGGGGACGTCGCTCTCGCTCTGGGCCTGCGCCACGGCCCGGCCCGCCAGCAGCGCCAGCAACTGGCCGACCAGGGCGGGGTCGTGGGCCCCGTCGTAGACCCAGCGCTTGCCGAGCACCCCGTGCTCCATGGTTCCGAGCAGGGCCGCCTCCGCGCCGTCGAGGGGGGCTCCGCGGTAGGTGAGCGGCGTCAGGTAGGCGGGCGCGGAGCCGTCGGAGCCGTCGGTGACGACCAGGAACTCGATGCCCACCTCGCCCTCGGGGTCGTCGAGCCTGAAACCGCCCGCCTTCGCGAGTTCCGGGGCGGCCGTGGTGGCCCGGTACCAGGGGCGCGACGGGAGCCAGGCGGCGAGGAGTTCGACCTTGGTCGGGGTCAGCGTGGTGTGGTGGATGACTGCCATGATCGCGAAACTACTCGTGCCACCGGGCCCGCGCGAGGAGTTTGCCCTCAGTCGGACTCGGGGACGAACGCCGCCCGCAGCTCCTCCTTCAGGGACCGCTGGAAGGCCGTCACCAGCGCCTGCACCACCATCGGCTGCATGTGCGCGGACAGTGCCTTCATCGACTCCACCCGCTCCGGGTCGCTCTCGCCCTCGGTGAACGGCCCCCACACCTCGTCGCGGAACAGGGCCGTCAGCTGGTGCGCGGCCGTCCGCGCGTGTTCCAGCAGCAACCCGCGGGCCACCAGGATCGTCTCGTGCGCGATCGGCACGTCGAGCAGCGCCACCCCCAGCCGCAGCAGCCCGGGATCGACGCGGAAGCCGTCGCCCGAGGCGGCCACCACGTTCATCGCGGCCAGCCGGCGCAGGTCACCGTCCGTCAGGTCCCGTCCGGCCCGTCGCTCCAGCTCCGTTCGCGACACGTCCTCGGCCGCGTCCGGGGCCCAGGTGGCCACCAGGGCCCGGTGGATGGCCAGGTCGTGCGCGCTCAGGTCGTCGGGCAGCGCGTCCAGGTAGCGCTGGATCGCCGACAGGGTCATGCCCTGGTGCTGCAACTCCTCGATCAGCGCCAGCCGGGACAGGTGCTCGGGGCCGTAGTGCCCCACCCGACGGGGTCCGATCACGGGAGGGGGCAAAAGCCCGCGGGTGCTGTAGAACCGTACGGTGCGGACGGTGACGCCGGCCTTCGACGCCAGCTCGTCGACGGTGAGCATCGGCTCGGTTGCCCGGTCGGCCATCGTCTGCGCCTCGCTCTCTGCTCCACAGCTTGGGTTCAACAGTATTGCTGTCGCACCAACGATGTGAAACGGCCAGGAGCTGCCCATGACCACGAACCTGCGACTGCCCGGACAACCCGGAGAGATCACCCTCCCCGCCCTGCTCGCCCGCAACGCCGAAGAACACGGCTCCCTCGCCGCGCTCTCCTGGCGCGAGGGGACGGACTGGCGGACCCTCACCTGGAGCGAGGTCCGCCGCAAGGTCGCCGTCCTCGCCTCCGGGTACGCCGCCCTCGGCGTCGAGCGCGGCGAACACGTGCTGCTGATGATGGGCAACCGCCCCGAGCACTGGCTCACCGACCTCGCCCTCGTTCACCTCGGCGCCGTCCCCGTCACCGTGTACGGAACCTCCGCACCCGAACAGATAGCCCACATCGCCCGCCACAGCCGGGCGCGCCTGGCCGTCGTCGAGGGCGCCCGCGAACTCGCCCGGTGGGAACCGCTGCTGGCCGACGACTCCGTCCCCCTGGAACGCCTCGTCGTCGCCGAGGCCGCCCAGGCCGGTCCGCACCGCACCTACGGATCGTTGTACGCGAGCGGCGCCCGCCTGCACCGCGCCGACGCCTTCGAGAAGGCCTGGCGGGAAACCCGCCCCGAGGACGCACTGACGGTCGTCTACACCTCCGGCACCACCGGGGACCCCAAAGGCGTCCGCCTGACCCACCGCAACATCCTGCTCCAGGCCGTCCGCCTCGACCGGAACACGGACCTGCCCGAACACGCCGAGCACATCTGCTACCTGCCCTTCGCGCACATCGCGGAGCGGATCCTCGGCATCTACCTGCCCCTGCTGCGCGCCGCCCACGTCCGGCTCGTCGGCGACCCCACCGCCGTGGCGACCGCCGTCCGCGAGCTGCACCCCGTGCAGTTCTTCGGGGTGCCCCGGGTGTGGGAGAAGCTCGCCGCCGGCGTCCGGGCGGTCCTCGCCCAGCTGCCCCTGGAGCAGCAGCGCGCCATCGACGAGGCGGGGGACCTGGCCCGCGCCCGGGCCGGCCACCGCGAACGCGGGGAGGACGTGCCGGCCGCGCTCGAAGCCTCGTACGCCGAGGCGCGCGAGCGCGTACTGGAGCCGCTGCTGCGCCTGGCCGGCCTGGACCGGCTCGTGTGGACGGCCAGTGCCACCGCGCCGATGCCGATCGACGTGGTGCGCTTCTGGGCGGGCTGGGGGATCACCATCATGGACGCCTGGGGGCTGACCGAGACCTCCGGCGTGTGCACCGTCAACAGCCCCGACGACTTCCGGCTGGGCTCGGTGGGCCGCCCCATCGACGGGCTGGAGCTGCGCGTCGCAGAGGACGGGGAGATCCTCACCCGCGGCGAGACCGTCTTCGCCGGCTACCTGAGGCCCGACGGATCGCTGGAGGACGCGTCCGACGCCGACGGCTGGTTCCCGACCGGGGACATCGGCCGGATCGACGGGGACGGCTTCCTGTGGCTGACCGACCGCAAGAAGGAACTGATCATCACCTCCAACGGGAAGAACGTGTCCCCGGCCCTGGTGGAGAACACCGTCAAGGAGCACCCGCTGATCGGCCAGGCCCTGGTGCACGGGGACGGCCGTTCCTACCTCGTCGCCCTGCTGGTCCTCGACCCCGAACTGGCACCGGCCTGGGCGGCCGCCCGCGGCGTCGAGGCCGCCTCCCTCGACGCGCTCGCCGGGCACCCGGCGGTCCTGGACGAAGTCGCCCGCGCCGTCGAGGCCGCCAACGCCCGCCTCAACCGCACCGAGCAGATCAAGCGGTTCCGGCTGCTCGCCGCGGAGTGGGGGCCGGAGTCCGGGGAGCTCACGCCCTCGCTGAAACTGCGCCGCCGCGTCGTCCGGGAGAAGTACGGATCGCTGATCGAAGGGCTGTACGAAGCTCCGTAGCCCGGACGGCCCCACCCGGTGGGCGGGCCCGCGCCCACCGGGTGAGGGCGGGGAAATGTCGACACGTTGCCCCCGGGCCTCCGGGGGCCCCGCCGGATCGGGGTGACGGCCCGTGGGCGTGCTGCGTGACCATCCCGAACCGGCCCTGTTCCTGTGCCTGGCCGCCGGCTACCTCCTCGGCAAGCTGCGGGTCGGCCCGATCACGCTCGGCGGGTTCCTGGCCGGCGCCGCCACCGAATCGGCGCGGCAACCCCAACTGGATCGCGACCGGTCCGCGCGAGGCCTTCTACGCACTCGGCTACTTCGCCCTCGACGAGTCCCGTCGTGTCTGGACCGCCGACGACCTCGGCGGGATGCCGGAGGAGAAGGGCATCGGCGGTCGCTTCGAGTCATGGGTGCGCCGCCACCCCGAGCTCCCGGGCGTCGAGATGCTCTCCGCCTGCGTCCAGTACGCCCTGACGCGCCGGCCGTTCGACAAGGACGCCTTCATCCACGAGCTGACCGACGCGATCACCGGCGACAACTACCCGGTCCCGGAACGGATGCTGACCCACGCCGAGCACATCGTCCGCGGCTACGTCTCCGACGAGATGTTCGACGAGCGGCCGCCGCACGACACCCTCTCGCTCTTCGCCACCGAGGGCGGCACGGCCGCCATGTGCCACATCTTCGACTCCCTGATGAAGAACGGGATCCTCCACAAGGGCGACAAGATCGCCCTGCTGGCCCCGGTGTTCAACCCTTACATCGAGATCCCCGAACTCGACACCTTCGGGTTCGAGGTGGTCAACGTCTCCGCGAGCCTGTTCGCCGAGACCGGGGTGCGCCAGTGGCGCTACCCGCAGGAGGAGATCGCCAAGCTCGCCGACCCGGCCGTCAAGCTCGTCTGCCTCGTGAACCCCAGCAACCCGCCGTCCCTGGCGCTCAGCGACCGGGTCGCCGATCAGATCAAGGAGATCGTGGCCGGCCCCAACCCCAACCTGCTGATCGTCACCGACGACGTCTACGGCACCTTCGTACCGGGCTTCCGCTCCCTCGCCGCCGAGCTCCCGTGCAACACCCTGCTCGTGTACTCGTACTCCAAGCACTACGGCTGCACGGGCCGGCGGCTCGGCGTCATCGGCCTGCACGACGACAACGTCATCGACGAGATGATCGCGGCGTTCCCCCAGGACCGGAAGGACCGCCTCGCCAAGCGGTACGGGACCCTGACCCTCGATCCGGGCTCCATCCGCTTCATCGACCGGCTGGTCGCCGACTCCCGGTCCGTCGCGCTCAACCACACCGCCGGCCTGTCGCTGCCGCAGCAGACGATGATGGTGCTCTTCTCCCTCTTCGACATGCTCGACGAGGGGCAGGCCTACAAGGCCCGCATCCGACAGATCGTCCACCGGCGTCTCGACCTCCTCCTGGAGGGCGCCCGGATGAAGATCAGCGAGGACGACAAGCGGGCCGGCTACTACATCGAGCTGGACCTGCTCGCCGAGGCCGAACGGGTCCACGGCAAGGACTTCGCCGACTTCCCGGAGAAGAACTACGAACCGGTCGACCCGCTGTTCCGACTCGCCGAACAGACCTCCGTCGTCCTCCTCAACGGTGGCGGGTTCGACGGCCCCCAGTGGTCGGTCCGGGTCTCCCTGGCCAACCTCGACGACCTCGACTACCTGAAGATCGGTCACCACCTCCGGGCGATCTTCAACGACTACGCCGAGGAGTGGCAGCGCTCCAAGGCCGCCGGCTGACCCCGGCGGGTGCCCGCCCGGAGGCGGGCACCCGCACGAGGTGACGAAGCCCCGAGTAGTCGTTAGACAGGCGAAGGTTTTCCTCGGATAATCCTTAGACATGGGAAAGACTTACGAACGCATCGACGGCAGGCTGCGCACCTTCATCGAGCAGCAGCCGATCTTCTTCACCGCGACCGCCCCGCTGGTCGGCGACGGCACGGTCAACCTCTCCCCGAAGGGCCTCAAGGGCTCCTTCGCGGTGCTCGACGAGCAGCGGATCGCCTACCTCGACTTCGCCGGCAGCACCGCCGAGACCATCGCGCACCTGCGGGAGAACGGTCGGATCACGGTGATGTGGTGCGCCTTCCAGGGACCGCCCAACATCGTTCGGGTGCACGGCCGCGGCGAGCCCGTCTTCCGTGACGACCCGCGCTTCAAGGAACTCCTCGCGCACTTCCCGGACATCGACCCGACCCTGCACGGGCTGCGCGCGATCATCGTGGTGACGGCCGACCTCGTCCGCGACTCCTGCGGGTACGGGGTGCCGTTCATGTCGTACGACGAGGAACGCGACCTGCACGGCAGGCGCTTCTCGCGCGAGGACGACGCCTCGCTGAGCGCCTACTTCGCCAAGAAGGAACACATAGCGCAGAGCATCGACGGCCTGCCCGGCCTGCCCCTCCCGCTGCCGCCCGCCAACTTCTGAGCGACCGCCCCACCGGCCGCCCCGGGGCGCCGCCGGGGCCGGCCAAGGCCCGTCGGGAGCAGGCGTAGCCGGGCCGGGCCGTACCCCGCGAGGTGGGGCCTGACCGCACGCCGGTCCTCGGCCTCGACGAACACCTACCGGCCCCAGTGGGCTTGGAGCCGGTGCGCGACCCCGACGAGGCGGCGCCGCTCCTCCGGCGAGTGCGCGGGGTGGCGCACCCGGCCGCGTTCGGCGATCGTGCGGCCGAGTTCGCCGAACGGCGTCGCCCGTGCGCGCCGCTCCTCGTCCTCGGTCAGCGGGGTGGGGCCGCCTTCGGAGGGCGCCGGCCGGACGTTGCGGGTCCCGGATCACCGGTCCGCTCGCTCTCCGTCGGTCGTGGCCGGTCCTCGGCCCTCCAGCGGGATACGGATCTCCTCGGCGAGGGCGTCCGTCCGGGACCGTGACCGGCATCCTGTGGTCGTCGTCCGGCCCCGGCCGCCCACGATCCGTCCGCGCGGCCGTCACGTCCGCCGACTAGCCTGTCCCGATGGGACTCGACATCACCGTGCTCATGGTCGACTGGGAGCACCTGGCGCGGATACCGGCGGACGACAGGGTGGACGCACTGCGTGATGCCGCCTGCCCCGATTTCTGCTGCGCGGCGTGCGAAGACGCCGACCACGCGGTGACGGGCGGTTGGGCGTGGCAGCGGCAGGTGTCCTGGTGCGCCGAGTACCGGTTCCACGGAACCACCGGTTCCTACGGCTGGCACCCCCGGCTGGCCAACGCCTGGGAGGACGTGCGGACCTCGGTCGCGCCCGAACTGCGGGACGCCCTGGACCACTTCCTGCGCGGCCTGTTCTGGGACGACCCGGCCGACCACACGTGGCAGGACCCCACGGCCACCGCGGAGGAGGAGCGGCCCGCCGCGCGCGGCTTCCCCGACGACCCCGCTCCGTGGCGCCCCCGGGTGCTCCTGCTCAGCGCGCCGGACGAGGTGTCGGAGCTGGTCCGCTCCTGGCAGCTGGCCGCACCCCGACTGGAGGAACTCCGCGGGCCCTTCGCGGACGAGGCCGCCGGCTGGGCGGGCCGCCCCGCCGGCTTCGACGCCGCCGCGGCACTGCTGCGCGAGTGGGGCGACGCGGCCACCGAGGCCGGCGCCCGCGGGTGGGGCCTGATCGGCCTCCCCTTCTAGGCGTCTCGTCCGGCCAAGGTCCTGCACCTCGCGGCCGGCCAGGTCCGGGCTGCGAGGTGACCGCTGAGAACGGCCTGGGCCGTCTCTTCAGGATCCTGCCTGACTCGTACGTTCGGATCGAGCGCGGTCAGGCCAGCGCGCTCCTCGACACGCTCATCCTCATCCTGATCCTCATCGCCGAGGCGATCGGCGTGCCGCTCGCGCATCTCGTGCGGGACTAGGCTGGTAAGCGGAGCATGTGGCTCAAGTTCGTCATGGACATCGCCATACTGGTCGAATCACATGTCTGAACGTGGTGCATCCCCACCAAAATGCCAGGTCAAGTCAGACTCAAGGGAGCCTCGACCTGACGCGGATGGCCAGGGAGTACCCCGGCCAGCGGGGGAATTGCCGGCCGGGGCGGTCTTCAATCAGCGCGAGACGACGAAGCCCCGCTGAGGCTGCTGCTGGCGCGCGGTCAGCACCTGGGCGTAGACAGCGGATGTGATGTCTCGCCCGTCCTTGTCGGCCACGAGCCATGCCCCGTCGGGACGGTCCGGGTCGGCAGGGATCAGGAACCCCCGGATCCCGTGCTGCCTCATGGAGACGTGGAACTGGTGTGCCTCGGCCGCGGTCATGCCATCACCCTTTCGTCGCGAGTGCGCTGAGCCTATTCCCCGTCCCCGTCCCCGTCGCCGTCGCCACCGCCGCCGTGCGTGGCGCAGTTGCCGGGGTTGATCGGCCCGCACCCTCCGGGCACGGGGGTGTGCGAACAGTTCGTCGCGACGGACACGAGCGACCGTTTCGGTCCCACCCACAGCTCGGCGTCCGGGGTGTAGCCGGCCTGCTCGATCAAAGCGATCGTCCGGGTCAAGACGTCGGGGTCGTGGCGGGTCTGGTCCGGCCGCTCCGGGTAGTGGTGCACCATCCGGCCGAAGCGGCTCGTCAGGGAGGCGTACAGGTGGGTGTGGAGGATGAGCGCGTGCCAGCCCTCGTCGACCTCGCGCGTCGGGGCGATCCGCACCGTCGGGAACAGGGCGGCTGCCGCTACGAACTTGAGGGCCTCGATCACGAGGCGGCTGGCCATCTCGGGCTCCATGCCCGGGTTGTCGTCGAGGACGGTGGCGCGGACGTCGTTGAACTGGGCATCCGACAGCAAGGCGCGCGCGGACGGCGGGACCGGGTTGCCGGGCCGGGTGGAGCAGGGTGGTACGGGCGGAGTGGACATGCTTCTCCTTCGGTCGTATGCAGGAACGTGCAGGAGTGGGGGCCCGGCCACCGGGAAACGGCGGAGCGCCGGCGGCCGCGAGTTCAGCGGATTCCGGTCCGACCGCCGCGCGGGCAGCCCTTCGCGTGGATCGTCGCCCCGCCCTCAGGGCCGGCGCCGGGTGCCGGGGTGGCGCGGCAGTGGGTACAGCCGCGGCGGGTCGGAGCCAGCTCTTGGCGGATCACGCCGTCGCCTCGATGTTGTCGATGACGGTCGAGAACTCGTGGCCGGATGCGGACCGGATGTAGGCGAGGTCGACCCAGTGCTCGATCGCGGTGTCCGACACGTTCTCGTGGACGACGGCCATCAGCTCGCCCTCGACACCGGACGCGATGTCCCGAACCCGTTTGCGGAGAAGGGCGTGCGGGACGTACTCGTACACCTCGGCCATCAGTTTGCGCTCCCTACCGTCGTCAGCGGGTTGGTAGGACGACGGTAGGGGCGGCCGAGTAGTCGCAGGGGCACAGATTGTGCCCCTTGCTGTCAAGCCGTCAGAAGCCCGATCCGTTGAGCGAGTTCAGACGCGCGCCGGCGCCGAGCCGGACTCTTCGCCTCGGCCTCCTCCAGCACGATGCGCTTGGCAAAGCCGTTGTACTGCACGGTCTCCGGCGCCGCCACGTGAGCCTGCGCGAGCGTGGCCAGCGCCACGTCAGGCTGCCCGTCGAGGTGGTACGCGCGGGCCTGCTCGATACGGTGCCGGGCCCGCCGTGGCCGGGACGGGATCGACGAAGCCTCGGCGCGGGCGGCCTGCCGCGCGGACTCCCCACCGGCGTGCAGTTCAACGGCGACCGTTACCGCGTGCGCGCCCATGACAGCCTGAGAGAAGGACGTCACCCGGTGGTAGTAGGAACTGGGCAAGGCCTTGGCCATCGTGCGTGCCTGATCCCAGTAACTCCAGGCCAGACCGGTCTCACCACGCCGGGCCGCTGTGTACCCAGCCTCGAAGACCAGGGCCCCGGTGATGGCCCGCACGTCGTCCTCGGCGTCCGGCAGCAGCGGTTCCAAGTGCGCCAGGACCTCGTGCGTCACCGTGTCGGCTGCATCGAGATGAGCGGGTCCAGAGTCGCGGTGAGCCTGGGCAAGGAGCCAGGCAGCCACGCCGATGGCGTGAGGGTCCTCCGCGTCCTGAGCGGCGGTCATCCCCCGGTCGGCGAGACGCCACAGAAGCGCGGGGTCCGGCTGGTACGCGGCGAAGAACTGCGCGAGCGCGTAGACCTCGGCGAGTGCCGCCTGGGCGGCCTTGCGGTCGGCGAGCATCTCGGCCTGCCGGACGGCGGCTTGAGCGTCGCGGATCAGCTCGGGCAACAAGACACCGACGACTTCGCGGTGGTTTGGTGCCGAGTGCCGGGCTTGCCACGCCCGGGCGAGGCGGGCCTGAAGGTGAGCTGCGGGCGGGGCTTCGCGGCTGTCGAGCGGCAGCGCGTTGACGGCGGCCTGCACAGCGGCGAGCCGGGGATGCCCGGGGCCGGCGAAGAGACTGGTTTGCATGTGTTGGTCCCCGGTGAGGTCGGACAGGTCTCTGACCCGTAGCACCTCGGCGATCCTGAGGATCAGCGGCAGGGTCGGTGTTTTCAGACGGCCGGTTTCCACCGCCTTGACCCACGACGCGGATCGGGCGGTGAGGCCGCCGAGCTGCTCGCGGGTGAGTCCTCGGCGTTGGCGGAGGATCTGCATTCTCTGGCCGAAGACCAGCGGATCGGCGTACGGGTTCGGGGTAGCATCAGGTGACACGGCCTTGCCCCTCTCTGTCCAGCTCGTCACTGAACAGCCTAGGGGGCAGGGCCGATTCTGTGTGATCCAGAACGCACGAAAGCGCCCCTCCCGCCCGAAGGCGAGAGGGGGCGCTGCGCCTGGTGCGTGGTCAGGCGATACGGATCAGGCGCAGCCAGCTGCCGGCTTTCAAAATGGTGCCGGTGCCGGAGGAAACTGTCTGTGCCCGGCAGAGCCGGACGTGGCCGACCGTTCGGCTACGCCATCGTCAACCTCGCCCAGGTCCGTACCGATCTCGGCGACGGGCACGGGTCATCGACCTGTGCGAAGCCGCGCTCGACGACGACCGCATCTTCCCCAAGGTGCGGGTCATGGCGTTGCAGCAGCAGGCTCACGGCGCCGGCCTCACCGGCGACCGGACCGCCGTCGACCGGCTCATCGACACGGCGGCCGGGCTGATTTCCCGAGTCGACGATGACCTGCCCTGGGGCAACGCCTGTCGACGAACTCCCGGGTACCTCGAAGTGCAACGGGCCACCTGCTATGGCCGCCTCGGCCTCGGCCGCGAAGCCGATTCGCTTTGGTCACAAGTCCTCGACGCGGTACCCGCCGGCGCCCGCCGGGACCGCGGCGTCTACCTCGCCCGGCACGCCACCGCTGCGGCCGGCGCCCGGGAGCCGGAACAGGCCGTCGAGATCGCCCGCACCGCGGTGAAGATCGCCGTCGAGACCGGGTCCGCCCGCATGCGCCGTGAACTCGTCACCCTGGAGCGGGCCATGCGGCCGTGGCACGATGCCCCGGTAGGCCGGGACCTCGACGAGGTGCTGGCGCCTGTGACCGAGGGGAGCTGACATGGGCGTGCCGCAGCCGATGACGCACGAGCAGATCGCCGAGCACCTGGCCGGGCTGCCCGGCTGGGAGCAGGTGGGCGACGCGATCACTCGCACGTACGCGATCCGGTACCACGCCGCGGTGGCCGCGATCGTGACGATCGCCGACCGGTCCCGGCGGATTCAGCATCATGCGGACCTGGATCTCCGCATCGACCACTTGCGGGCTTCGATCACGACGCACGACGCCGGCAACCGGCTGACGGCGGCTGACTTCGACCTGGCGGAGCGCATCGATGCGATCGTCGCCGCGCATCAGGCGCTTCCGCTGGACTGAACCCGGACGCCCGACAGCGCCCCCCACAGCCCGAAGGCCAGGAGGGGGCGTCGCGCTGCGAAACCGCCTAGCGGCCGATCACCGGGTAGTGGTCCGAAAGGTTGTCGTACGTGTAGGAGGTGCCCCAGCTGGAGACCGTCCACGGCGCCGACTGTTCCTTGACGACGTTGTTCTCCCAACCCGCCGGGCGGGCGTTGCCCTTGCGGTACAGGACGTAGTCCAGGTCCTCGCGCGGGTCCGTGGGGTAGCGGTACTTCGCGATCGAGTTGAGCGCCGTGTCGAAGGAGTACGTGTGTCCCGTGCGGGTGTCCGCGCCGGCCAGGTCGGCGTCCGCCAGCATGGAGGCGTACTCCGGGGTCCGCGAGTCGACGTTCATGTCACCCGCGACGATGACCTGTTCGGCCGCCGGGATGTTCTTCGCGTCCAGGAAGGCGTCGATCGCCTTGAACTGCCGGCTGCGCATCTGCGCCGCCTCGCCCGCGCCGCAACCCGGGTCGGTGGACTGGGCGTGCGTGCCGACCACGTGCACCTTCGCGCCGTTCACGTTCAGCACGACGTAGGCGAAGCCCTTGTTGGACCACCAGTCGGCGCCGCAGGCGTCCTTGTAGACCACCTGCTCCTTGCGGACGATCGGCCACTTGCTGAGGACCGTGACGCCGCCGTCCTCCGGCGTCGTCGCCGAGTACGCGCCGCCCGTGGCGTCCCAGCCGCTCTTGCTGCGGCCCACGACCGGCGTCTGGTAGGGGTACTTCGCGGCCGAGTTGGCCTTCAGCGCGTCCGACGCCGAGTTGTCGAAGGCCTCCTGGAGCACGACCACGTCGTGCCCCTGGTAGAAGGACGCCTTGGGGATCTCCGAGGCCCGGTGGTCCTGGCCCCAGTTCGGGTAGAGGTTCTTGCTCATCAGGAACACGTTGTACGACAGGACGCTGAGCCGCGGGGCCGCGGCGCCCTCCGCGGCGCCGGCGGTCGGCGCGGTGGTGACGGCCAGGGCGCCGACGGCGACCGCCGCGACGGCCGTGGCGGCGGCGCGGCGCGTGCGGGGCGAGGTGTGCAGCATGAGGGTCTCCATCATTCCTGCGGGGGAAGTGCGGGGAAGATCGACGCCCGTCATACAAGCAGCACCAGTTACCTCTGGGTAACACCCGTGCATCGACTTTCTGTCCGGAGCGCGACCGTTCGGGGCTCGCATACTTGACTCATGGAGAAGCCGCACCACGCACCGCCCGCCACACCTCCGGCCGGACGCCGCCCCGACCCCGGGCCCCCCGCCCCCGGCGGGGTGCTGTGGACCATCGCCGGGGACGTCCGCGCCCTGCTGATGCTGCCCGCCGCCTTCACCATGCAGGTCGCCCACCCGGCCATCGGGGCCGGCGTCGACGCGTACTCCGTCTTCCGCACCGACCCCTGGGGCCGTGGCGAACGCTCGCTGCGCTCCGTCCAGCTGTGGGTGTACGGGGGCGCCGGCGCCGCCGAGGAGGGCCGCCGGGTACGCCGCCTGCACAAGGAGATCCAGGGGACCGACACCCGCGGCCGCCGTTACCACTCGCTCGACCCGGCCTGCTACTCCTGGGTGCACGCGACCGGTTTCCCCGTCTACCTGCATGCGGGGCGCTACCTGCTGCGGCCCTTCACCCCGGCCCAGGAGCGGCAGCTCTACCGGGAGTGGCTCCAGGTCGGTCGGATACTCGGCATCCACGACCGGGACATGCCGCAGAGCATCGAGGAGTACTGGGTGTATTACCGCCGGATGCTCGCGGAGGAGATCGAGCCGACCGCTGTGGCGCGGGAGCTGGTCGCCACCGACGTGGCCCTGCCCCGGCCCGAGGTCGGGTCCGCGCCGGTCCGACTGCTGCTGCGGCTCACGTGGCCGCTGCTGCGGGCGGCCTTCCTGCGGCTGCGCGCCTTCGTCAGCGTCGGCTACATGCCGCCCGACGCCCGGGAGGCCATCGGCCTGAGCTGGACCCCCGCCCAGGAGCGCAGGCTCCGGCGGTTCAGCACGGCCGTACGGATCCTCGTACCGCTGCTGCCCGAGCGCCTGCGCTACCTGCCGATCGCCCGCGCCGCGCGGGCCCGGTGGCGCGCCGGCGCCCGCTGAGGGGCACCGGCGCGCACGGGTGGGGGGTGGTCGTGATCAGTGCGCGTGGCCGTTCCCGCGGCCCTGCTCCTGGCCGTGGTCGTGGACCGTGTTCGTCGCGGCGATCTTCTTCCAGGACTTCGGTTCCACGGTGGGCCTGGCCGGGGCCTGGAGGGAACGGGCCCCCGCCTTGGCGGCCGGCGGGGCGAAGGCCGGCTTGCCCGGGGTGTAGAGCCAGGTCTCGAACAGCTGCGCCAGGGGCTTGTTGGAGACCTTCTCCGCGTAGCGGACGAAGTCGCCGACCTTGGCGTTGCCGTGGGCCCGCTCGGTCGGCCAGCCCTTGAGGATCTGGAAGAACCTCTCGTCGCCGATCTCGTTCCGCAGCGCCTGGAGAGCGATGGCGCCCCGGTCGTACACGGCTCCGTGGAACTGGTTCTCCGGACCCGGGTCACCGGGCTTGACCTGCCAGAACGGGTCCTCGGCGGGACGGGAGGCGTACGTCCAGTCGGCGAGCTCCTGCGCGGTGCCCTCGCCCTCCTTCTCCGACCACAGCCACTGGCTGTAGCGGGCGAAGCCCTCGTTGACCCAGATGTCCTTCCAGTTGTCGACGGAGACGCTGTCGCCGTACCACTGGTGGGCGATCTCGTGGACGACCACCGAGACGTTCGCCCCGTTCTGGAACTGGCGGGGGCCGTAGAACGGCCGGGTCTGGGTCTCCAGCGCGTAGCCCGCGTTCACGTTGGGGACGTAGCCGCCCAGCGCGTTGAACGGGTAGGGGCCGAAGATCCCCTCCAGCCACTCCGCGACCTCGCCGGTCCGCTCCACGCTGGCGCGCGCCGCGCCCGCGTTGTCGCCGAGGTCCTTGCTGTAGGCGTTGAGGATCGGCAGGCCGCTCGCCGTCTTGTCGGTGGTGATGTCGAACTTGCCGATGGCCAGGGTGGCCAGGTACGTGGCCTGCGGCTTGTTGGAGCGCCAGTTGAAGCGGGTCCAGCCGAGCTTCGAGCTCTGCGACTGGAGCACGCCGTTGCTGATCGCCTGGGTGCCGTCCGGGACGTTGACGGACACGTCGAAGGTGGCCTTGTCCAGCGGGTGGTCGTTGCTGGGGAACCACCAGATCGCCGAGTCCGGCTCCTGCGCCGCCACACCGCCGTCCGGGGTGCGCTGCCAGGCCGTCCAGCCGTCGACCTTGAACTCGGAGGGCTTGCCCGCGTACTTGACGACCACCGAGGACTGCTTTCCCTTCAGGAGCGGCTGGGCGGGAGTGACCTCCAGCTCCTGGGTGCCGGTCGCGGCGAACTTCGCCTTCACCCCGTTGACCCGGACCTCGCTCACCTTGAGGCCGAAGTCGAGGTTGAACCGGGACAGGTCCTGCTTGGCGGTGGTCAGCAGGGTGGCGGTGCCCTCCAGCAGGTCCGTCTTCGGCTGGTACTGCAGGCGCAGGTCGTAGTGGGAGACGTCGTAACCGCCGTTCCCGCTGGCCGGGTAGTAGGGATCGCCGATACCCGGGGCACCCGGACCGGCACTGGCCGCCGACGCCGGGATCACCAGCAGGAGGGAGGCGGCCAGGACGCTCGGGGCGATGACTTTGCGGTGCACGAAGAGCTCCAAGTGGTAGGGGAGACAGATCGGTTCAAGGTCTCGTCGGTCGACCGTATTCATCCGTGCCGTGCCGCGTCATGTCCATGGCCCCTGCTGTCACACGATCGCCATTCGGCCGTCACACCCCGCTGAGCGGACGCGCCGGTCGGTGAGCGCGGCCGGACGGCCGGCGGCGCCGGCGCCCTCACGGGCCGGACGGGCCGCGGCGCACCGGGTCCGGAACGCCGTGCGCGGGTGGCCGGCGCCCCCGCGCGCACCGCGCGCAGCGTCCTGCGCCGCCCGTACGAGAAAGGCCGGAAACGATGGGCGCGGCGCGGGCCGGCGCGGGCCGGAGCGGGCAGTGGGGGTGTCGCCGCCCCGGTCGGCGGGATCCCGGGATACCCAACATACTGAGCAGTCGGTAACCTGCGGCGCATGACGCTTCCTCCACGCGCCGCCCGACGGTGCTGGCACACCGCCATCAACCCCCTGCACTCCACGATCTACTTCTCGCCGGACCTCACCACCGAGCTCGGCACACTCGGCGTCACCCACCGCGTCGCCGTCAACCTCGCCACCCGATCCGCAGCCATGGGCGCCGTCGGCCCCGGCGCGGTGACCGCCACCTTCTACAACTACCGCCACGACCTGGTCGCCGCGCACCTCCCCGCCGTCTGGGACGTCGCCACGCCCGAGCAGGTCCTCGCCGCCCGACTGCGCGCCGCCGACACCACCCTGCGCCGCCTCCTGGGACCCGACGTCATCGACTCGCCGGAACTGACCGAGGCCGCCGACCTGGCCATGCGCGCCACCGGGGGCTGCACCCGGCACGCCCGCCCCCTCTACGCCGCCCACGCCGACCTCCCCGTACCGCGGGAGCCGCACCTGCGCCTGTGGCACGCCACCACCCTGCTCCGCGAGCACCGCGGCGACGGCCACCTCGCCGCCCTCCTCCTCACCGGCCTCGACCCGCTGGAGGCCCTGGTCAGCCACACCGCCACCGGTCGCGGCATGACCCCGAAGTGGGTCAAGAGCATCCGGGGCTGGCAGCAGGACGACCTCGACGCGGCCGCGGCCCGGCTGCGCGCCCGCGGCATCCTGGAGCCCGACGGCGAGCTCACCGACGAGGGCAGGGCCGTCCGCGAACGCCTGGAGACCGAGACCGACCGGCTCGACGCGGCCCCGTACGAACACCTAGGCGCGCAGGGCCTCGCCCGACTCGCCGAACTGGGCGCCGGATTCGTCGAACGGGCCGTCGTGGCCGGGGCCTTCCCCCGCGACCTCTTCGGCAAGGCCTGAGGGGTTCCCGCCGTCCGCCGCGGTCACCTGCCACAATTGGCAGCCTTCCACGCAAACGAAGGCAGGCGGGACCGCACAGTGACGATGTCCATCGAAGGCAGGATCGCCGAGGAGCTCGGCGTACGGGAACGGCAGGTCAAGGCCGCCGTCGAGCTGCTCGACGGCGGTTCCACCGTCCCGTTCATCGCGCGCTACCGCAAGGAGGCGACCGAGGAGCTCGACGACGCCCAGCTGCGCACCCTGGAGGAGCGGCTGCGGTACCTGCGCGAGCTGGAGGACCGGCGCGCGGCCATCCTCGAATCCGTACGGGAACAGGGCAAGCTGGACGAAGCCCTGGAGGCCCGGATCAACGCGGCCGACACCAAGGCCCGGCTGGAGGACATCTACCTCCCCTTCAAGCCCAAGCGCCGCACCAAGGCCCAGATCGCCCGCGAGGCGGGCCTGGAGCCGCTCGCCGAGGGCCTGCTGGCCGACCCCTCGGTCGAACCCGCCACCGCCGCGGCGGCGTTCGTCGACGCGGACAAGGGCGTCGCCGATCCGGCCGCCGCGCTGGAGGGCGCCCGCGCCGTCCTCACCGAGAAGTTCGCCGAGGACGCCGACCTGATCGGAGAACTCCGCGAACGCATGTGGGGCCGCGGCCGGCTCGCCTCGAAGGTCCGCGAGGGCAAGGAGGAGGCCGGCGCCAAGTTCGCCGACTACTTCGACTTCGCCGAGCCGTTCACCGCCCTCCCCTCCCACCGCGTGCTCGCCATGCTGCGCGGCGAGAAGGAGGACGTCCTCGCCCTGGACCTGGAGCCGGAGGAGCAGTCCGAGGTTCCCGGGCCGTCCACGTACGAGGGGATGATCGCCCGCCGCTTCGGTGTCGCGGATCGCGGCCGCCCCGGCGACAAGTGGCTGGCCGACACCGTCCGCTGGGCCTGGCGCACCAAGGTCCAGGTGCACCTCGGCATCGACCTGCGGTCCCGGCTGCGCGCCGCCGCCGAGGACGAGGCCGTACGCGTCTTCGCGGCGAACCTGCGCGACCTGCTGCTCGCCGCCCCCGCCGGCACCCGTTCCACGCTCGGCCTGGACCCGGGCTTCCGTACGGGCGTCAAGGTGGCCGTCGTCGACGCGACCGGCAAGGTCGTCGCCACGGACGTCATCCACCCGCACGTGCCCGCCAACCGGTGGGACGAGTCCCTGGCCAAGCTGGCGCGCCTCGCGAAGGAGCACGCGGTCGAGCTCGTCGCCATCGGCAACGGCACGGCCTCCCGCGAGACCGACAAGCTGGCCGGGGACCTCATCACCCGTCACCCCGAGCTGGGCCTGACCAAGGTGATGGTTTCGGAGGCGGGCGCCTCCGTGTACTCCGCGTCGGCCTTCGCCTCGCAGGAACTCCCCGGCATGGACGTGTCGTTGCGCGGCGCCGTCTCCATCGCCCGTCGGCTCCAGGACCCGCTGGCCGAGCTCGTCAAGATCGACCCGAAGTCGATCGGCGTCGGCCAGTACCAGCACGACCTGTCCGAGGTGAAGCTCTCCCGCTCCCTCGACGCGGTCGTCGAGGACTGTGTGAACGGCGTCGGCGTGGACGTCAACACCGCCTCCACCCCGCTGCTCTCACGGGTGTCGGGCATCAGCGGCACCCTCGCCGAGAACATCGTCGCCCACCGTGACGCCAACGGCCCCTTCCGCAGCCGCAAGGGCCTCAAGGACGTGGCCCGCCTCGGCCCGAAGGCGTACGAGCAGTGCGCGGGCTTCCTGCGGATCCGCGACGGGGACGACCCGCTGGACGCCTCGGCGGTGCACCCGGAGACGTACCCGGTGGTCCGGGCGATGGGGAAGACGGCGGGCGGTGACGTGGCCGCGCTGATCGGCAACACGGCCGTCCTGCGCTCCCTGCGGCCGGAGGAGTTCGTCACGGAGGCCTTCGGCCTGCCGACGGTCGGCGACATCCTGCGCGAGCTGGAGAAGCCGGGCCGCGACCCGCGTCCCGCCTTCAAGACGGCCACCTTCAAGGAGGGCGTGGAGAAGATCGGCGACCTGGCCCCCGGCATGATCCTGGAGGGCGTCGTCACGAACGTGGCCGCCTTCGGCGCCTTCATCGACATCGGCGTCCACCAGGACGGCCTGGCACACGTCTCGGCGCTCTCGAAGACCTTCGTCAAGGACCCGCGGGACGTGGTCAAGCCGGGCGACATCGTCCGCGTCAAGGTCATGGACGTGGACATCCCGCGCAAGCGGATCTCGCTGACCCTGCGGTTGGAGGACGAGGCCGGTGCCGAGCGCGGCGCCGGTGCCGGTGCCGGTGCGCCGAGGCAGCGCGAGGAACGCCGGGGCGGCGGCCGCCCCCCGCAGCAGCGCGGTGCGGCCGACCGGGGCAACGCCGGCCAGGGCGCTGCCGGTCAGGACCGCCGGGGCGGCCAGGGCCAGGGCGGCCAGGTGCAGCGCGGCGGACCGGGTGCGGGACAGCGGCAGGGCGGCGGGTCCGGCACGGGCCAGGGGAACCGGCGCGGCAGCGCCCCGGCACCCGCCAACAGCGCCATGGCCGACGCCCTGCGCAAGGCCGGTCTCACCGGCCCCGACGAGCGCCGCGAGCGGACCTGACGAGCGCCGCGAGCGGGGCCTGACGGGCGCCGCGAGCGGGGCCTGACGGAGGCCGCGAGCGGGCCCCGACGCCGGGGCGGCCCGGCTGTCGGAAATGGCCGGATGGATACCCCGGCCGGCGGCACGCCTTGCCAAGTCCCGAACGGAATCGGTAGGGATGGTGGAACACCCGTTCGTCCAGTGCGGACGGGTGTTCCGTCTTTCCCTCCGGGACCGCCCCCCGAGGCCGCCTCAAGGCACAGGACCTTATGCCGATGCCCCCGCACGCCTACCGACGCTGCCCGAGAAAGGGTTCGAAGAGGGACCACATGCCCCATGGGGATCTCAGCCTCCGCAAACGGTGCGAGTTGATTCTCGGCCATATGGACCTGCCGCATCCGTTTTCGCTCGACGGACTGTGCGCACGCGTCGCCGAACAGCGCGGCCGGCCCATCCGGCTGCACCCGCTGCCCCCCGAGGCAGCCGAATCCGGGGTGTGCGGCCTGTGGGTGGGGACCGCGAGCGTCGACCACGTCTTCTACGAGGCCCGCACCACCCCGCTGCACCGGGAGCACATCGTGCTCCACGAGCTCGGTCACATCCTCTTCGGCCACCACTCCCTCGACGCCGAGGAGACCGACGGCCGGGCGCCCGTGGTCCTGGGCCGCACCAACTACAGCAGCCTCCAGGAACGGGAGGCGGAACTGCTCGCGAGCATGATCCGCACCCGCGCCCCCGGCCCGCGCCGGCCCCGCCCGGCCGGCACGCCCCGGGGCGCCCTCGCCCGGCTGGAGTCCGCCATGGGGTACGAGCGGGGTCGGCGCGATGGCGGCTGACCTCGCCGCCTTCGGGGACTGGCTCGCGGTACCGAGCGTGGTGTGCCTGTGGGTCGCCGTCCTGCTGCGCGCCCCCGGCGCCCTGCGCTCGCCGCAGCAACGCGGACTGTGGCTCGCCGTCGCCACCGCCGCCGCCGCGATGACCCTCAACCTGCCCGAGGTCGTCGCCCACGCCACGAGCCGCGACCCCGGATACGCGCACGCCGTCGGCCTCGTCCGCAACCTCATCGGGGTCCTGTCCGCCGGCGCCGTGCTCTACTTCGTGGCCGCCGCCACCGGCGGGCGCGCCCTCCAGCGCGCCGCCTGGGCCGGAACCCTGCTGTGGTCGGCCGTCCTGCTCACCCTGGACGCCTCCGCGCCCGGGCACGCGAGCCACACCATCCCGCCCACCGGCGACCCGGTGCCCTCCCTCGCCTACTGGCTCGTCCTGATCTCCGCCCACCTGATCGCCAACACCATCTGCGTGACCGTCTGCCGGCGCTACGCCCACCGGACGGAGAGCCGCGCACTCGCCGCCGGACTGCGACTGTTCGGCCTCGGCACCGCCCTCGCCGGGCTGTTCTGGTTCGCGTACCTCCTCAAGGCCCTGTTCGCGAACACCTGGGCGATGCCCGCCCTGCCGCTGCTGATGAACCTGCACGGCCTGCTGCGGGCCGCCGCGATCCTGGTGCCGACCCTGTTCACCCTGCGCCGCACCACCGCCGACGTCACCACCGCCTGGCGGCTGTGGCCGTTGTGGCGGGACCTCGTCGAAGCCGTCCCGCACGTGGTGCTCTCCCCGCCCCGGGCCGGCCGGGTGCTGGAGCTGCTGTGGCCGCCGCTGCCGCGCGGCCTGTTGGTCTACCGCAAGGTCATCGAGACCCGTGACGCGATCCTGGTGCTCGGCGAGTACGTGGACCGGGGCGTGCCCGAGCTCGCGCGCGACCACGTCGCCGGGAGCGGGATCCCCGAGCAACGGCGGACGGCCGCCGCGCTGGCCTGCGTACTGAAACAGGCCCGGCAGGCGAAGCTCGCCGGACTGCCCGGCCGGCCGGGCGCCGGATCCCTGGAACTGCCGGCCGAGATCCGGACGTCGGCCGAGGGCGGGGACCTGGAGGGCGAGGCCGGGTTCCTGGTGGACGTCGCCCACGCCTGGGCCGCGCCCGGTACCGCCGCCTTCACCGCATCCAGGGCCGCCGGCGCTCCCGGCAGCCCGAACCCGTAGGAAGTGGAACCGCCTTGACCACCGTTCTGATCACCGGAGCCAGTGCCGGACTCGGCGCCGCCTTCGCGCGCGGCTTCGCCGCCAAGGGCTGCGACCTGATCCTCGTCGCCCGCGACAAGGCCCGGCTGGAGTCCCTGGCCGCGGAGCTCGGCCGCGAGTTCGGCGCCGGCTGCGAGGTGCTGCCCGCCGACCTGCTGGACGGGCGGCAGTGCGCCGCCGTCGCCGAACGGCTCGCCGACCCGACCCGGCCCGTCGACGTACTCGTCAACAACGCCGGATTCGGGCTGCCGGCGCCCTTCCCGTACAACCCCGTCGAGGACGAGGAGCGGATGCTCGACCTCCTCGTGAAGGTCCCGCTGCGGCTCACGCACGCCCTGCTGCCCGGTCTGCGCGCACGCCGCCGCGGCGCCGTGCTCAACGTGGCCTCGGTCGCCGCGCTGCTGCCGACCGGGACGTACGGGGCCGCCAAGGCCTGGGTGACAGCCTTCAGCGAATCGCTGCGGGTCGACATGGAACCGTACGGGGTCCGGGTGCTCGCGGTGGTGCCGGGCTTCACCCGCACCGAGTTCCAGCAGCGCGCCGGCATGGACGTCAGCGCGCTGCGCGACGCGGTCTGGCTGGAGCCCGATGCCGTCGTGGCCAAGGCCCTGCGCGACCTGGCCCGACGCCGACCGGTGAGCATCACGGGCCGCCGCTACCAGGCGTACGCCCTCGCCGCCCGCCACCTGCCGCGCGGCTTCGTGGCCCGCAGGATGGCCCGCACCCGCAGGCCACCCGCCGGATCCGACGAGTGAGCGCGCCGGTGTAGCGGGCCCGCGAGGCCCTGCGGTCCGGGGCGAAGGCGTGCGCGACGCTCGTACGCCTACCGGTCTGTGAGCGGGGGGACCCGGTCCGGTACTGGGCGACGCTGGGCACGGCGGGCGTGCTGCTCGCCGCGTGGCTGCCGCCGGGCGACCCGGAGGTCGCCCGACGGGTGCGGGAAGCGCGCGAACGCTGTGCCCGCGAGGCCGCCGCTACAGCTCGGTGACCTTGCCGTCGACGACCTCCAGGCGGCGGGTCACGTGGACGGCGTCCAACATCCGGCGGTCGTGCGTGACCAGCAGCAGGGTGCCCTCGTAGGCGTCCAGGGCCGCCTCCAGCTGCTCGATCGCCGGCAGGTCGAGGTGGTTCGTCGGCTCGTCGAGCACGAGGAGGTTCACGCCGCGCCCCTGGAGCAGTGCCAGCGCCGCCCGGGTGCGTTCGCCGGGGGAGAGCGTCGCCGCGGTGCGCAGGACGTGCGCCGCCTTCAGGCCGAACTTGGCCAGCAGGGTGCGCACCTCCGCCGGCTCGGTGTCCGGGACCGCCGCGCAGAAGGCCTCCAGCAGCGGCTCGTCGCCGAGGAACAGACCGCGGGCCTGGTCCACCTCACCGACCAGGACTCCGGAGCCGAGGGTCGCTGCGCCGGAGTCCGGGGCGAGCCGGCCCAGCAGGACCGCGAGGAGGGTGGACTTGCCGGCGCCGTTCGCCCCGGTGATCGCGACCCGGTCCGCCCAGTCGATCTGCAGGCTCGCGGGACCGAACGCGAAGTCCCCGCGCCGCACGGCCGCCTCGCGCAGGGTGGCCACCACCGACCCGGAGCGCGGGGCCGCCGCGATCTCCATGCGCAGCTCCCACTCCTTGCGGGGCTCCTCGACGACGTCCAGCCGCTCGATCGCGCGCTGCGTCTGGCGCGCCTTCGCGGCCTGCTTCTCGCTGGACTCGCCGCGCAGGTTCTTGCCGATCTTGTCGTTGTCGGAGGACTTGCGGCGGGCGTTGCGCACGCCCTTGTCCATCCAGTTGCGCTGCATCTGCGCCCGGCCCTCGAGGGCGGCCTTCTTGCCCGCGTACTCGTCGAACTCCTCACGGGCGTGGCCCCGGGCCCGCTCGCGCTCCTCCAGGTAGGAGTCGTAACCGCCGCCGTAGAGGTTGATCTGCTGCTGCGCCAGGTCGAGTTCGAGGACCTTGGTGACGGTCCGCGTGAGGAACTCGCGGTCGTGGCTGATCACGACCGTGCCCGCGCGCAATCCCTTGACGAACTGCTCCAACCGCTCCAGACCGGCCAGGTCCAGGTCGTTGGTGGGCTCGTCCAACAGGAACACGTCGTACCGGGACAGCAGCAGCGACGCCAGACCGGCGCGGGCCGCCTGGCCGCCGGACAGCGCGGTCATCGGCAGGTCCAGGCCCACGCCGAGGCCCAGCTCACCCGCGACCTCCTCGGCCCGCTCGTCGAGGTCGGCGCCACCGAGGTTCAGCCACCGGTCGAGGGCGTCCGCGTACGCGTCGTCCGCGCCCGGGGTGCCGTCCACGAGTCCCTGCGTGGCCGCGTCCAGCTCGGCCTGCGCGGCGGCGACGCCGGTACGGCGGGCGAGGAAGTCCCGAACCGACTCGCCGGGACGCCGATCGGGCTCCTGGGGCAGGTGACCGACGGCGGCGCCGGGCGGGGAGAGCCGCAGCTCACCGGTCTCCGGAGCGTCGAGCCCGGCGAGGAGCCGCAGCAGGGTCGACTTCCCGGCGCCGTTGACGCCGACGAGTCCGATGACGTCGCCGGGCGCGACGACGAGGTCGAGATCGGCGAAGAGCGTGCGCTCACCGTGCGCGGCGGTGAGGTTCTTGGCGACGAGGGTTGCAGTCATGATGCCCCGATCCTATCCGCGCCCGCGGGGGCCTCAGGTGCCGATCAGCCGTAGCCCCGCCCACAGGGCCGTGACCGCCGCCACCAGGCCAAGCGGGGTGGTGAGCAGCCCGAGCCGGGTGAACTCGCCGAGCCCGACGCGTTCGCCGTGCGCCTGCAGGATCCGCCGCCACAGCAGCGTGGCCAGCGAACCCGCGTACGTGAGGTTCGGGCCGATGTTGACCCCGATCAGCACGGCCAGCACCGGTCCCGCCCCGCCCGGCGCGGCCAGCGGCAGCAGCGCGAGCACCGCGGGCAGGTTGTTGATCAGGTTGGCGAGGACGGCGGCCACGCCGGCCACGGCGAGCAGCGCGGGCAGGGAGTCCCCGGCCGGCAGCACCCGCTCCAGCCCGTCACCGAGTCCGTGGTCCACCACGGCCCGCACGACGACGCCCAGCGCGAGCACGAACACGCAGAAGGCGGGCGCGGCCGCCCTCACCAGCCGGACCGGCGTGGTCTCACGCCGCCGCAGCGCCCGTACGGCCAAGGCCACCGCCCCGGCCAGCGCCGCCCAGGCGGGGCTCGCCCCCGCGAAGGACGTCACGACGAAGCCGGCCAGCGTCAGGACCAGCACCGCGAGCGCGAAGCGCGGCATCGCCACCCGCTCCACGGCGTCCGGGGCGTGCTCGGGCGGGGCCTTCAGGTCGGTGCGGAAGAAGCGGCGGAACACCACGTACTCCACCCCGATCGCCACCGCCCACGGCAGGGCCATCAGCGCGGCGAACCGGGTGAAGGACAGCCCGCTCGCCGCGAAGGCGAGCAGGTTGGTCAGGTTCGACACGGGAAGCAACAGCGACGCCGAGTTCGCCAGGTGCGCGGTGGCGAAGACGTACGGCCGCGGCCGCGACCCGAGGTGGGCGGCCGTCGCAAGGACCACCGGCGTCAGCAGCACCACGGTGGCGTCCAGGCTCAGCGTGGCGGTGACCAGCGAGGCCACCAGGAACACCGGGCCCAGCAGCGTCCCGGGCTCCCGCCCCGCCGACCGCCGGGCCACGGTCGCGCCGACGGCCCGGAACAGCCCCTCGTCGGCGCACAGCTGGGCGAGGACGAGGATCACGGCCAGGAACCCGACCACGGGCAGCAGCTCCCGCAGCTGCCCCCAGGCGTCGGCGGGGGAGACCACGCCGAGGGCGACGAGCAGCGCGGCGGCCGGTACCGCCGCCGCCGCCTCCGGCAGCCCGCGCGGGCGCAGCACGGCGAAGGCCAGCACCCCGAGGAGGGCGGCGACCGACAGGGACTCGGCGAGGACGGTGTTCAGGGCGGGACTCCGGTACGGGGGCGGCCGGGATCCGGGCGGGAACCTGCGGCGGGGTGTCCCGGAAGGATCGCACGGTCGACGGCATGGCCGGATGGGTGGGATGCCCGTCATTGCGGCCACCCGCCCGAGGTCACACCATGGAGGCATGTCGCTGCGAAACGTGCTCGTCGTCCTCTACGACGGGGTCCAGAGCCTGGACGTGACCGGTCCGGTCGAGGTGTTCAGCGGCGTCGCCCGGTGCCCGGGCAGGGACGGGTACGCGATCACCACGGTGTCCCCGGACGGTGCGGCCGTACGGACGGACAGCGGGCTGACCCTGGTCCCGGACGGGGACCTGGAGAGCGCCCGGCCCGGCCCCGGGACCACCCTGCTGGTACCCGGCGGGCAGTACTCGGCTCGTTTCGAGCCCCGGCTCACCGACTGGCTCCGGGCGTACGGCGCACGCGCGGAACGGCTGGTGGCCGTGTGCTCCGGCGCCCTGCTGCTCGCCGAGGCCGGGCTGCTCGACGGCAGGCGGGCCACCTCGCACTGGGACGTGTGCGAGCGGATGGCCGGGGACTACCCGGCGGTGACGGTGGATCCCGACCCCATATACGTCCGCGACGGCCCCGTGGCCACCTCGGCGGGGGTGACCGCGGGGATCGACCTCGCGCTCGCCCTGGTGGAGGAGGACTTCGGCCGCGACGTCGCCCTGCTCATCGCCCGCCACCTCGTGGTGTTCCTGCGCCGACCCGGCAACCAGGCCCAGTTCAGTGCCCAGCTCGCCGCTCAGACGGCCCGCCGGGAGCCGCTGCGGGACGTCCAGCAGTGGATCACCGAGCACCCCGCCGGGGACCTCGGGGTGGAGGCGCTCGCCGCCCGCGCAGCCCTTTCGCCGCGGCACTTCTCCCGGGCCTTCCGGGCCGAGACCGGGGTGACGCCGGGGCGTTACGTCGAGCGGGTCCGGGTGGAGCACGCCCGGCGGCTCCTGGAGGACGGCCGGGACGGGGTGGCGCAGATATCCAGGGAGTGCGGCTACGGCACCCCCGAGGCGCTCCGCCGGGCGTTCGTCAGAGCCCTGGGACAGTCCCCGGCCGAATACCGGCGCCGCTTCGGCCCGCAGCCCGCGCCCCGGCCCTGACCGCCCCGGTGGCCCGCCCAGGAGCCCCACGCGGTCACCGACAGCCCGCACCCGCACTCGTACTCGTACCCGCATCCGGAACCGGACCCGGAACCGGTCCGCCCCGTCAAAGCTCCGGAGGAGCCATGCAGATCGCCGTACTGCTCTACGACCGCTTCACCGCACTCGACGCCGTCGGCCCCTTCGACACCCTCGGCCGGCTCGACGGCGCGGAGACCGTCTTCGTCTCCGAACGCCCCGGGCCGGTGCGGACCGACAACGGTTCGCTCGCCCTCGTCGCGGACCGGGCGCTGGGCGAGGTCACCCGGCCCGACATCGTCGTCGTGCCCGGCGGTCCGCACCCCGAGGTGGAGATGAAGAACCCCGCGGTCCTCGATTGGCTGCGCGGGGTCGACGCCACCACCACCTGGACCACCTCCGTCTGCACCGGCTCCCTGCTGCTGGCCGCCGCCGGGCTGCTCGACGGGCGCCGGGCCGCGAGCCACTGGCTCTACCTGGACCGGCTGGTCCCCTTCGGCGCCGAGCCCACCGGGGAGCGGGTGGTGTACGACGGCAAGTACGTCACCGCCGCCGGGGTGTCGTCCGGCATCGACATGGGCCTCGGCCTGCTGGGCCGGATCGCCGGCGACACGTACGCGCAGACCGTCCAGCTGATGTGCGAGTACGACCCCCAGCCGCCGTACGACGCCGGTTCCCCGGACAAGGCCCCGGCCGAAATCGTCGCCCGGCTGCGCGGCTCTAATCCACTGACGGCCGGCTGAAGAGCGGCGCGCGGCGCTCCAGGAACGCGGCGACGCCCTCCGCGGCGTCGCCGCTCGCCGCGGCCCGCTCGGACCAGTGGGCGTCCCGGTCGGTGCGGCCGTCCACGAACTCCTTGGCCGCCGCCTGGGTCAGCCAGGAGCGGGTGGTCAGCACACGGGTGAACTCGGCCACCCGCTTGCCGAGTTCGCCGGCGGGCAGCAGTTCGTTCAGGAAGCCGGCCCGCAAGGCCTGCTCCGCGTCGATCAACTCGGCGGAGAACAGCAGGTACTTGGCCCAGGCCGGGCCGACCACCGAGGCCAGTCGCCGGGTGGAGGAGGCCGGATAGACGATGCCCAGCTTCGCCGGGGTCACCCCGAAGGACGCCCCCTGCTCGGCGAAGCGCAGGTCGCAGGCCGCCGCGAGCTGGCTCCCGCCGCCCACGCAGTACCCCCGGATCGCCGCGACGGTCGGCTTCGGGAACGCGGCGAGGGCCTCCTCCGCGGCCACGGAAAGGGCCTGGGGGTCGTCGTCCCCGGTGAGCGAGGAGATGTCGGCGCCCGCGCAGAACGTGGCACCGGCCCCGGTCAGCACCAGCACGCGTACGGCCGGATCGGCGGCGAGACCCGGCAGCAGCGCGGGCAGTGCCCGCCACATCGACGCGGTCATGGCGTTGCGTTTGGCGGGGTGCGAGATGACGACGGTGGCCACCCCGTCGGCCACGGTGTGGGAGAGGGCTGCGTCCCGGGCTGCGTCCATGCGCCGGATGCTATCCGGGCCCGCCGGTACTGGATCAAGGGGGAGTCCGAGCCCGGGGGCGCGGAAAGCGGTGGCCCCGGGATTCGGTGCCCGGCGGATCCGCGGCCCGGTCAGGGAGGACGAGGTGGCGGGCGGGCCGGACGCGGCGGACGGGACGGGGAGACCATCCGTAAAGCGCCCGAACAGGATCAGGAACAGTCCAACAACTGACTCTGTCATACGCCAGTGGTCAGAAAGTGTCCGATTGACGCTGACTTCTGGTCAGGGGTCCGGTCCGGACCAGGCTGTTCCCCACTCTTGACGCGTGGAGACGATCGAGCGCGAAGACGGGGGCCGGAAAATGACAGACAGCGGGAACGTCCCGCCAGCCGGGGGAGGTGAGGCGCCTGCTCCGGCGGACCCCCTCGCGTACGAGGGAGTGTGGCGCTTCACCGCGCCGGCGGTAGAAGAATCCGTTCCGCAGGCCCGCCGCGCGGTCCGTGACCTGCTCGGCCGGCAGGGCGTACCGGCCCATCAGGACCTCGTGTACTCCCTGCTGCTGATCGTCTCCGAACTGGTGACGAACTCCGTGCGGCACGCGGCCCTGCTCTCCCCGGAGGTGGCCGTCGAGGTCGCGGTGGGTCGCGAGTGGGTACGGGTGGCCGTCGAGGACAACCACCCGTACCGCCCCAAGGCGCTGGAGGCCGACTTCGGCCAGACCGGCGGCCGGGGCCTGCTCCTCGTCCGCGAGGTGACGCTGGAGGCCGGCGGGGTCTGCGACGTCGAGCACACCTCGACCGGCGGCAAGGTGATCTGGGCCGCCCTGCCCCTGACCGCCCCGCGCAACCCCACGTCCTGACCGGCCCGTGCGGAACGACGGGCCGGCGGCCCGGGGTGTCCCACCGTTCAGGTACGTCCCACCACCCGCCGGCGTCCCGCCGGTTCGGGGACGCCCTGCCCGCGGACGACCTACCAGCCCGCGTTGTCGCCGGTCAGCTCGCGGATCGCGGGCCTCGCCGCGTCCAGCACGGTCATGAACCAGGCCGAGAACGGCACCTCGGCGTGCCGCTTCGCCAGTTCCTCGGCGGTGACGAACGCGGTGTCGCCGACCTCCTCCGGATCCGGCTCCGGTCCGGCCTGCGCGAGTCCCACGAACAGGTGGTTGTACTCCTGCTCTACCAGCCCGGACGCGGGGTCCGGATGGTTGTAGCGCACGGTCCCGGCCTCCGCGAGCAGCGACGGCGACAACCCCAACTCCTCATGGGTCCGCCGGGCCGCCGCCGCGAACGGGGACTCGCCGGGGTAGGGGTGACCGCAACACGTGTTCGACCAGACGCCGGGGGAGTGGTACTTCCCGAGGGCGCGCTGCTGGAGCAACAGTCGGCCCTGCTCGTCGAAGAGGAACACGGAGAACGCCCGGTGCAGCAGACCGGGCGCCTGGTGGGCGGACAACTTCTCCGCCGTACCGATGGTGTTGCCGGCTTCGTCGACCAGTTCGAGCATGATCGCTTCCTGAGTGCCGGCGCCGGGGGACCCGCTCTGCGCGGCGGTGGCTGGTGTGGTCGGCATACCCATCCTTCGCTTCGGACTTCGACCTTCAGTCTGCCGTACAAAAGGGGCTCATCCCCACTTCGCGTGATCCACGCATGTCCGCCCCCCATCGCGTGATAGGCGATGGGGGGCGGAGCGTCAGTCCGTCACGCGCGGTGGATCAGACACCGAACGGCGCGGGGTAGCGGATGGTGCCGGTCGGGACCGGCAGCCGGTCGTCCAGCACGAGCGCCATCATGGCCCCGTCCGGTACCTCGAAGGGCGCCCGGATCCCGAACCGCGACGCCGGAGCGAAGCCGAAGCGCGGGTAGTACTCGGGATGTCCGAGGACCAGGACCAGCGCCTCGCCCCGCTCCCGGGCCGCCGCGAGCAGGGCCCGTACGACGGAACTCCCGGCCCCCGAACGCTGCAGCGCGGGATCGGTCGCGACCGGGGCGAGCGCGAGCGCCGGTACGCCGTCCACCTCGCAGCGGGTCAGCAGGGCGTGCGCCGCCACCGACCCGTCGGGTGCCTCGGCGACGTACGAGAGCCCCGGCAGCCAGGACGCGTCGGCGCGCAACGCGTCCACGAGGTCGGCCTCCAACGGGCTCTCGAAGGCGGCCAGGTTGACGGCGCGTACGGCGGCCACGTCGGCCGGGGTCTCCGGCCGGGCGGGCCACCGCCCGTCGTCGCCGTCGGTCACCGGGCTCAGGACGTAGCCCGTGTACCCGTACTCGTGCCCGTGCCGCACCCGTACGTCGAGCTCCTCGCGCACGGCCGCGAGCGCGACCCCCGCCGCGGCGGTCGGGGCTTCGGCGGTCCGGACGCGTTCGCCGAGCGGGCCGTAGTACTCGGCCCAGTCGGAGTCCGGTTGGGGGTGGACTCCCAGCACGCGGTACCCGGCCGCCTGGACGGCGGCGAGGTGGCGGGCGGGGAAGCGCAGCGGGTACTGCGGGTCCCAGAAGGCCCGCGCCCCGGCGGAGGGCTCCGCCGCGGTCCACTCGCACTCGCTCAGCACGAGGGTGCCGCCGGGTGCGAGCAGTCGCCTCCACCGGGCGAGTGCCCGGTCGAAGCCGAGGACGTAGGCGGAACCCTCCGCCCACACGAGGTCGAACGAGCCGTCCTCGTAGGGGAGTGCGCCCATGTCCGCGTTGACGGCCCGGACGCGGTCGCCGAGCCCGCGGGCCGCGGCGGCGGCGCGCAGCTCGTCGAGGAACGGTTCGTACAGGTCGACGGCGGTCACCTCGGCGAGGCCCGCGCCGCCCGCCTCGGCGGCGAGCAGCAGGGCGCTGCGGCCGGGGCCGCAGCCGATGTCGAGGACGCGCGGCCGCTCGGGCAGCGGTCCGCACAGGGACAACAACCGGCGCGTGGACGCGTCGGAGCCCGGGGACTGCCGGGGCAGACCCCGGTGCAGCTCCATGAAGGCCGCGAAGACGGCCTCGTCGGAGGTGTCCGGAGAGAAAGGGGTGGTGCTGGTGTGGTCGGTCAACGTGAACCCTTGAGGAAGGGGCTCCGGCCGACGGGGTCGATCGGTCCGATCAGACCCGGCCGGACGCCCGGAAGGAAGTGGTGATGTCCCGGAGCTCGCCGCGCATGGCCGCGATCGCTACGACGGTCATCAACCCCACCTCTTTCCCGCTCGTGTGCCGACCAGATGTTCACGGACGCGTTTACACAAGTCGAACGCGTCTTCGTCCACCGTAACATCCGGCCGTAAACAGCTGATGAATGCCGGCTTCCATTCATCCGATAGCCTCTGCCGACGTGCCGCCGCCCCTCGCGGCGGCCGTCCCGTACGCGCTGCAAGGAGTGAGTTCGTCTGCCGACCGTCATCCTCACCGGCCCGCCGGTACCCGGATCGCCGCTTGCGGACGAGCTGCTGTCGCTCGGGTTCGACGTCCGCCCGGTCACCGGTCCAGAAGACACCGCCGCGGCCCTGGCCGACGTACCGGCCGATCAACGCGTGGCCGTCGTCGACAGCGCCTTCGTCGGGCACGTCCACGCACTGCGCCTCGCACTGACCGACCCGCGCTTCGACGCCTGCGCCGTGACCGGCGCACTCGCCGTACGGGGCGACGCCCGCGCCGCCCTCGACGAGGCCGCGGCCCTCGCGCCCGAGGCGCTGGGCGCCGGGCCCTACCCCGACCGGCTCGCGGCCGCCGTCGAAGACTCCGGTACGACGGTCCAGCGGCCCGAACTGGGCACGCTCGTCGCCGCCGTACCCGCCGGGGAGGCGGAGCGCGAGAGCGCCGTCGCCGCCGTCGCGGCCGTGGACGACGAGGCCGTCCGGTTGCGGACCGCGGTCAAGTCCCGCGACGGGTTCTTCACCACCTTCTTCATCAGCCCCTACTCGCGCTACATCGCCCGCTGGTGCGCGCGCCGCGGCCTCACCCCGAACCAGGTCACCACGGCCTCGCTGATCACCGCGCTGATCGCGGCGGGCTGCGCCGCCACCGGTGACCGCTGGGGCTACGTCGCGGCCGGTGTGCTGCTGCTCGTCTCCTTCGTCCTGGACTGCACCGACGGGCAGCTCGCCCGCTACTCGCTCCAGTACTCGACGATGGGCGCCTGGCTCGACGCGACCTTCGACCGCGCGAAGGAGTACGCCTTCTACGCGGGCCTCGCGCTCGGCGCGGCCAGGAACGGCGACGACGTCTGGGGCCTGGCCCTCGGCGCGATGATCCTCATGACCTGCCGGCACGTCGTCGACTTCTCCTTCAACGAGGCGAACCACGACGCGACCGCCAACACGAGTCCCACCGCGGCCCTCTCCGGCCGGCTCGACAGCGTCGGATGGACGGTCTGGGTCCGGCGGATGATCATCCTGCCGATCGGTGAGCGTTGGGCGATGATCGCGGTCCTGACCGCCCTCACCACCCCCCGCACGGTCTTCTACGCGCTCCTCATCGGCTGCGCCTTCGGGGCCCTCTACACGACCGCCGGTCGCGTCCTGCGCTCCCTGACCCGCAAGGCGACCCGCACCGACCGGGCGGCGCAGGCCCTCGCGGACCTCGCCGACTCCGCTGTGCTCGCCTGGACCTCCCGGCGGCCCGGCAAACGGCCCGACCGGGCCGCCGTGTGGCTGGCCGGGCTCGCTTCGCTGCTGATGACCGGCGCCGCCGTCACCCGCGACTTCGGTGACCCCTGGCTGATCGGGACGGCTCTGGTCTACGTCCTGGTCTCCGGCGCGGCGGTGGACAGGCCCCTCAAGGGCCCCCTCGACTGGCTGATCCCGCCGTTCTTCCGGTTCGCCGAGTACGTGACGGTCCTCGTCCTCGCCTGGAAGGCGGACGTCCCCGGGGCCCTTCCCGCCGCATTCGGACTGGTCGCGGCGGTCGCCTACCATCACTACGACACGGTCTACCGCATCCGCGGTGGCTCGGGCGCGCCCCCGCACTGGCTGGTGCGGACGACCGGCGGCCACGAGGGCCGGGTCCTGCTGACCGTGGTCCTGGCCACCGTCCTCGCCCGTGACGCGTTCCCCGTCGCGCTCACGGCCATGGCCGTGTTCGTGGCACTGGTGGTGCTCGTGGAGAGCATCCGCTTCTGGGTCTCCTCCGGAGCACCCGCCGTACATGACGAAGGAGAACCAGCATGATCGGCCTTGTACTCGCTGCCGGTGCCGGACGCCGCCTGCGTCCCTACACCGACACCCTGCCCAAGGCCCTCGTGCCCGTCGGCCCCGAGGGCCAGGAGGAGAGCCTGACGGTCCTCGACCTGACGCTCGGCAACTTCGCGGAGGTCGGCCTCACCGAGGTCGCGATCGTCGTCGGCTACCGCAAGGAGGCCGTGTACGAGCGCCGCGAGGCCCTGGAGGCCAAGTACGGCGTCAAGATCACGCTGATCGACAACGACAAGGCCGAGGAGTGGAACAACGCCTACTCCCTGTGGTGCGCCCGTGACGTCATCAAGCAGGGCGTGATCCTCGCCAACGGCGACACCGTCCACCCCGTGTCCGTCGAGAGGACGCTGCTCGCCGCCCGCGGCGAGGGCCGGAAGATCATCCTCGCCCTCGACGCGGTGAAGAGCCTCGCCGACGAGGAGATGAAGGTCGTCACCGCCGAGGGCCAGGGCGTGCGGAAGATCACGAAGCTGATGGACCCGGCCGACGCGACGGGCGAGTACATCGGCGTCACGCTCATCGAGCCCGAGGCCGCCGAGCAGCTGGCCGAGGCCCTGAAGACCACCTTCGAGCGCGACCCCGACCTCTACTACGAGGACGGTTACCAGCAGCTCGTGAACGACGGCTTCACCATCGACGTCGCTCCCATCGGCGACGTCAAGTGGGTCGAGATCGACAACCACGACGACCTCGCCAAGGGCCGGACGATCGCATGCCAGTACTGACGCGGCTGATCCCCTCGCCGGTTGTCGTCGACATCAGCCGAGGGGCGATGGACGACCTGGCCGGCCTGCTCGCCGACCAGCGCATCTCCGCGTCCGGCAAGCTCGCCATCGCGATCAGCGGGGGCTCCGGCCAGGCGCTGCGCGCCAAGCTGGAGCCCGTCCTGCCGCACGCCGACTGGTACCCGGTCGTCGACGGCACCATCGACTCCGCGGTCAAACTGGCCGACGACATAAAGGGCCGCCGCTACGACGCCGTCGTGGGCCTGGGCGGCGGCAAGATCATCGACGTGGCGAAGTACGCCGCGGCGCGGGTCGGCCTGCCCATGGTGGCCGTCGCCACCAACCTGTCGCACGACGGGATCTGCTCCCCGGTGTCCATCCTGGACAACGACAACGGGCGCGGCTCCTACGGGGTGCCCACCCCGATCGCGATGGTCATCGACCTCGACGTGATCAAGGACGCCCCGGTGCGGTTCATCCGCGCGGGGATCGGCGACGCGATCTCCAACATCTCGGCCATCGCCGACTGGGAGCTCTCGCACGCGATCACCGGCGAGGCCGTCGACGGCCTGGCGGCCGCGATGGCCCGCACCGCGGGCGAGTCCGTGCTCCGCCACCCCGGTGGTTGCGGAGACGACGAGTTCCTCACCGTGCTCTCCGAGGCCCTCGTGCTCTCCGGCATCGCCATGTCGATCAGCGGCGACAGCAGGCCCTCCTCCGGCGCCTGCCACGAGATCAGCCACGCCTTCGACCTGCTCTACCCGGGCCGCTCCGCGCTGCACGGCGAGCAGGTCGGCATCGGCGCGGCCTTCGCCATGCACCTGCGGGGGGCCGCCGAGAAGGCCGGACTCTTCGTCGAGGTCCTGCGCGGCCACGGACTGCCCGTGCTGCCCGAGGAGATCGGGTTCAGCGTCGAGGAGTTCGTCGCGGCCGTCGAGTACGCCCCCCAGACCCGTCCGGGACGCTTCACGATCCTGGAACACCTCAACCTGTCCGCCGCCGAGATCAGGGACGCTTACTCCGACTATGCCAAGACCATCCGTAGCTGAACTCCGGCCCGTCGTTCACCCGGCGGGCGTGAAGGACCGGCGCAGCGGGGAGCACTGGGGCGGCCGCCTGTACATGCGCGAGATCTCCCTGCGCATCACCCGCCTGTTGGTCACCACCAAGGTCACGCCGAACCAGCTGACCTACGTGATGACCCTGGCCGGCGTCCTCGCCGCACCGGCCCTGCTGGTGCCCGGCGTGTGGGGCGCCGTCCTCGGCGTGGTCATGGTCCAGCTGTACCTGCTGCTCGACTGCGTCGACGGCGAGGTCGCCCGCTGGAAGAGGCAGTTCTCGCTGTCCGGGGTGTACCTCGACCGCGTCGGCGCCTACCTGTGCGACGCGGCGGTCCTGGTCGGCTTCGGCCTGCGCGCCTCCGACCTGTGGGGCACCGGCCGCATCGACTGGCTGTGGGCCTTCCTGGGCACCCTCGCGGCGCTCGGCGCGATCCTGATCAAGGCCGAGACCGACCTGGTCGGCGTCGCCCGCCACCAGGTGGGCAAGCCTCCCGTCCAGGAGGCCGCCTCCGAGCCGCGTTCCTCCGGCATGGCCCTGGCCCGCCGGGCCGCGGCCGCGCTGAAGTTCCACCGGCTGGTCCTGGGCATCGAGGCCTCCCTCCTCATCCTGCTGCTGGCCGTGCTCGACCAGGTCCGGGGCGACCTGTTCTTCTCCCGGCTCGGCGTCGCCGTCCTCGCCGGCATCGCCCTGCTCCAGACCGTGCTCCACCTGGTCTCCGTCCTCGCGTCGAGCAGGCTCCGGTGAGCGCCCCGCCGCGCGTCGGCGCGGTCGTCATCACCATGGGCAACCGCCCCGACGACCTCAAGGCCCTGATCGAGTCGGTCGCCCGGCAGGACGGCGACCCGGTCGAGGTCGTCGTCGTCGGGCAGGGCGTGGCCCTCACCGCGGAGACGGGCGTCCCCGAGGGCGTCCGCACCGTCGAGCTGCCCGAGAACCTGGGCATCCCCGGCGGCCGCAACGCGGGCATCGAGGCCTTCGGACCCGGTGGCCGCGACGTGGACGTCCTGCTCTTCCTGGACGACGACGGGCTGCTGGAGCGCACCGACACCGCCGAACTGTGCCGCCAGGCCTTCACCGAGGACCCGCGGCTCGGCATCGTCAGCTTCCGCATCGCCGACCCCGACACCGGCGAGACCCAGCGTCGGCACGTCCCCCGGCTGCGCGCCTCGGACCCGATGCGCTCGTCCCGCGTCACCACCTTCCTGGGCGGCGCGAACGCCGTCCGCACGAAGGTGTTCGAGCAGGTCGGCACCCTGCCGGGCGAGTTCTTCTACGCCCACGAGGAAACCGACCTGGCCTGGCGCGCCCTCGACGCCGGGTGGTCGATCGACTACCGGGCGGACATGGTGCTGCTGCACCCGACGACCGCCCCCTCCCGGCACGCGGTCTATCACCGTATGGTGGCCCGTAACCGGGTGTGGCTCGCACGCCGCAACCTGCCCGCCCCGCTGGTCCCGGTGTACCTGGGCGTCTGGCTCGCGCTGACGCTGGTGCGCAAGCCGTCGGCGCCTGCCCTCAAGGCCTGGTTCGGCGGCTTCAAGGAGGGCTGGACCACCCCCTGCGGTCCCAGACGTCCGATGAAGTGGCGTACCGTGTGGCGGCTGACCCGGCTCGGCCGACCGCCTGTCATCTGACAAGCCCGTGTCTGCGACGATGGGCCCGGTTCACGGGTCCTTCGTTCCAGCCCGATGCCCCTTCTGCCGCATCTTGAAGACGGAAAGTTTCGACTTGTGAGTGACACAACCCACGACGGCGCCATCGCCACGAGCAGGCCGGTGTCCGAAGACGCGGGACTGAGCCCCGAGGAGCTCGCCAGGAAGTACGGCCTGTCCGTGAGCGGGGCCCGTCCCCCTCTGGGCGCGTACGTCCGGGAGCTGTGGGGGCGGCGCCACTTCATCATGGCGTTCTCCCGGGCCAGGCTGGTCGCCCAGTACAGCCAGGCGAAGCTCGGCCAGGTCTGGCAGGTGGCGACCCCCCTGCTGAACGCGGCCGTCTACTGGCTGATCTTCGGCCTGATCCTCGGCGCGGGCAAGGAGATGCCCGAGGGCGTCTACGTCCCGTTCCTGATGATGGGCATCTTCGTCTTCACCTTCACGCAGAGCTCGGTGATGGCGGGCGTGCGGGCGATCTCCGGCAACCTCGGCCTGGTGCGCGCCCTGCACTTCCCCCGTGCCGCCCTGCCGGTGTCCTTCTCGTTGCAGCAGCTCCAGCAGCTGATGTACTCGATGGTGGTCGTCTTCGTGATCGCCGTGTGCTTCGGCAACTACCCGCGGCTCTCCTGGCTGCTGGTGATCCCGACGCTGGCGCTGCAGTTCGTCTTCAACACCGGCCTCGCCATGATCTTCGCGCGGATGGGCTCCAAGACCCCCGACCTCGCGCAGCTCATGCCGTTCGTGATGCGCACCTGGATGTACGCCTCCGGCGTGATGTTCCCGATCGGCATCTACCTCAAGGACCAGCCGCAGTGGATCAGCGACGTGCTGCTGTGGAACCCCGTCGCGATCTACATGGACCTCATCCGGTTCGCGTTGATCGACGACTACGGCGCGAGCAACCTGCCCCCGCACGTCTGGCTCTTCGCCGTGGGCTGGGCCGTGGTGATCGGCCTCGGCGGCTTCGTGTACTTCTGGAAGGCTGAGGAGCGTTACGGCCGTGGCTGAAAAGACCGACGGGCACGTCCCGACAGTGATCGCGGACGACGTCCACATCGTCTACCGGGTCAACACCGGCGGCGCCGGCAAGGGCGCGGCCACCGCCGCGCTCAGCAAGATCGTCCGACGCCGCAAGGGCGAGGCCCCCGGCGTGCGCCGGGTGCACGCGGTGCGCGGCGTCTCCTTCACCGCGTACCGCGGCGAGGCCATCGGCCTGATCGGCTCGAACGGCTCCGGCAAGTCCACCCTGCTCCGCGCCATCGCCGGGCTGCTGCCCTGCGAGTCCGGCAAGGTCTACACGGACGGCCAGCCGTCCCTGCTCGGCGTCAACGCCGCGCTGATGAACGACCTGACGGGCGAGCGCAACGTCGTCCTCGGCGGACTCGCGATGGGCATGACCCGCGAGCAGATCAAGGAACGCTACGAGGACATCGTCGACTTCTCGGGGATCAACGAGAAGGGGGACTTCATCTCCCTTCCGATGCGCACCTACTCCTCCGGAATGGCGGCGCGCCTGCGCTTCTCGATCGCGGCCGCCAAGGACCACGACGTCCTGATGATCGACGAGGCGCTCGCCACCGGTGACCGGAAGTTCCAGGTCCGCTCCGAGGCGCGCATCCGCGAACTGCGGGAGAAGGCCGGCACGGTCTTCCTCGTGAGCCACAACAACAAGTCCATCCGCGACACCTGTAGCCGGGTGCTGTGGCTGGAGAAGGGCGAACTCCTGATGGACGGGCCCACCGAGGAAGTCGTCTCGGCGTACGAAAAGGCCACCGGCCACTGACCGGCGGGATCTTCGTAGGTCCCGGGGCCCCTGCCGCCAAGCGCGGTGGGGGCCTCGGCGTGCGGGAGCACCGGGGAGCGGGATGTGCGGCCGCGACGCAATTCGGGGCGGGGCGACATTCCGTGCTCCGGTGAATACCCGATAGGCCTCCGCGACGTTGTACAGCGTAAGCTGGACCAGTTCTCAATCGCGCCAAGAGGGGACGATTCCCCGCAGCCGAAACTCCCCGGGTACCCCGGGTAAACTCCGGCGGCGTGTCCGAAATAGGATGACTTGGGTCGGCAGTGTAGAACGGGAGATGTGACGGCAATGGCTACGGGAATTCTCCGGCCCCCAGGCACAGTGGCCGTCCCCGCCCCGGGCGGCGGGCGGTGACCCCCGGGCACGGCATCCGGCCCGGCGGCCCCGGAGTCCCCGACGGGACCCTCGACCCCCACGCGCGCGCCACTCTCCGCAAGGCCGCGGCGGAGAACTTCCCCGTCGCCCCCGCGTTCCTTCCCCGCGCCTGGCGCGACGGCCTGATGGCGGTCTACGGGTACGCCCGCCTCGTCGACGACATCGGCGACGGGGACCTCGCCCCGGGTGGCCGCGACGCGGTGTTCCTGGGCCTCGACCCGGCGGCCGCGGACGACCGCTCCGCCATGCTCGACGCCCTCGAAGCCGACCTCCTGCGCGTCTTCGGCGGCACCGACGGGCCCCCGCGCCACCCCCTGCTGTCCGCCCTCCCGCCCGTCGTGCGAGCCCACGGCCTCAGCCCCGAACCCTTCCTCGGGCTCATCGAGGCCAACCGCCAGGACCAGCGGGTCGCGCGCTACGAGACGTACGCGGAACTCCTGGCCTACTGCGAGCTCTCCGCGAACCCCGTCGGCCGCCTCGTCCTCTCCCTCACCGGCACGAGCACCCCCGAGCGCGTCCGCCTCTCCGACGCCGTGTGCACCGGCCTGCAGATCGCCGAGCACCTCCAGGACGTCACCGAGGACCTCGGCCGCAACCGCGTCTACCTCCCCGCCGAGGACATGCGCCGCTTCCACGTCACCGAGGCCGATCTCAAGGCGCCGTCCGCCGGCGCCTCCGTACGCGCCCTGATCGCCTTCGAGGCCGAACGCGCGCGCGGGCTCCTGGCCGAGGGCACCCCGCTCGTGGGCAGCGTCCACGGCAGGCTCCGGCTGTTGCTCGCGGGCTTCGTGGGAGGAGGGCGCGCCGCCCTGAGAGCGGTCTCGGACGTCGGGTTCGACGTACTTCCCGGACCGCCCAAGCCCACCCGGAGCGGCCTGCTCCGCGAGGTGGCCGCCGTCCTGCGCACAGCGCCGAGAAAGGGGTGAGCCCGAACGTGGAGGGCCCCACACACGCGTCCGTACCGTCCGCACCCGTCATCGCGGCCTACAGCTACTGCGAGGCCGTGACCGGAACGCAGGCACGCAACTTCGCGTACGGCATCCGGCTGCTGCCCACCGACAAGCGGCAGGCGATGTCCGCGCTGTACGCCTTCTCCCGGCGCGTCGACGACATCGGCGACGGCACCCTCCCCCCGGAGGCGAAGCTCGCCCGGCTGGAGGAGACCCGCGCGCTCCTCGGCCGCGTCCGGGCCGACGAGATCGACGAGGACGACACCGACCCGGTCGCCGTCGCCCTCGCGCACGCCGCGCGCCGCTTCCCGATCCCGCTCGGCGGACTCGACGAACTCATCGACGGGGTCCTGATGGACGTCCGCGGTCAGGAGTACGAGACCTGGGACGACCTCAAGGTCTACTGCCGCTGCGTCGCCGGAGCCATCGGCCGGCTCTCCCTCGGCGTGTTCGGCACCGTGCGCGGCGCGGGCCCCGAAGCGGCCCGCGCCGACGAGTACGCCGACGTCCTCGGCCTCGCCCTGCAACTCACCAACATCCTGCGCGACGTCCGCGAGGACGCCGCCAACGGACGCACCTACCTGCCCGCCGAGGACCTCGCCAAGTTCGGCTGCTCCGAAGGATTCCGCGGCGACCGGGCCCCCGCCGGCTCCGACTTCGCCGGACTCGTCCACCACGAAGTCCGGCGCGCCCGCGCCCTGTTCGTCGAGGGCTACCGGCTACTGCCCCTGCTCGACCGGCGCAGCGGCGCCTGCGTGGCCGCCATGGCCGGCATCTACCGCCGCCTCCTCGACCGCATCGAGCGCGAGCCCGAGGCCGTCCTGCGCGGCCGTGTCTCGCTGCCGACGCACGAGAAGGCGTACGTCGCCGTACGCGGCCTGTCGGGCCTCGACGCGCGCACCATCTCGCGCCAGAGCACGCGGAGGCGGATCTGATGCACCGCACCACCGACCCCGGCGCCGCCGGCCACCGGGCAACCACCCGGGCCGCAGTCGCGTCTTCCCCGTCGGGCTCCGCCGGACGGGCCCCCGCGCCGGTGCGCCCGGCAGGGCACCGCATCGCGGGGGAGGGGTCATGAGCGGCAGCCAACGGCGCGGCGAGGACCGCGCCGTCGTCGTGGGCGGCGGACTCGCCGGAGTCAGCGCCGCCCTCGAACTCGCCGACGCCGGACTGCGGGTCACCCTCCTCGAAGGGCGCCCGCGGCTCGGCGGCCTCGCGTTCTCCTTCAAGCGCGGCGACCTGACCGTCGACAACGGCCAGCACGTCTACCTCCGCTGCTGCACCGCCTACCGGTGGTTCCTCGACCGCGTGGACGGAGCCGGCCTCGCCCCGCTCCAGGACCGGCTCGACGTCCCCGTCCTCGACGTCGCCCACCCGCGCGGCCCCCGCCTCGGGCGGTTGCGCCGCAGCGCCCTGCCCGTACCCCTGCACCTTGCCGGGGCACTGGCCCGCTACCCGCACCTCTCCCTCGCCGAGCGGGCCTCCGTCGGGCGCGCCGCCCTCGCGCTGCGCCGCCTCGACCCCACCGACCCGGCCCTCGACGGACTCGACTTCGCCACCTGGCTCCGCCGCTACGGCCAGTCCCCGCGCACCATCGAGGCGCTGTGGGACCTCGTCGGCATCGCCACGCTCAACGCCACCGCCGAACAGTCCTCGCTGGGCCTGGCCGCCATGGTCTTCAAGACCGGGCTGCTCTCCGAGAACGGCGCGGCCGACATCGGCTGGGCCAAGGTCCCGCTCGGTGACCTCCACGACACCCTCGCCCGCAAGGCGCTCGACAAGGCCGGCGTGACGACCGGACTGCGCACCCGCGTCACCGCCGTCTCCCGTACCGGAGAAGGTGCCTGGCGGGTCGACACCGAGGACGGGTCCTTCGACGCGGACACCGTCGTCCTCGCCGTCCCCCAGCGCGAGGCGCACGCCCTGCTGCCCGCGGGAGCCCTGCCCGACCCGGACAAGCTCCTCGACATCGGCACCGCGCCCATCCTCAACGTCCACGTCGTCTACGACCGCAAGGTGCTCAAGCAGCCCTTCTTCGCGGCCCTCGGCTCGCCCGTCCAGTGGGTCTTCGACCGCACCGACGCCTCCGGCCTCACCGACGGCGGCCAGTACCTGGCCCTGTCCCAGTCGGTCGCCCAGGACGACATCGAGGAGCCCGTCGCGGCCCTGCGCGCCAAGTACCTGCCCGAGCTGGAGCGGCTGCTGCCCGCCGCGCGCGGAGCGAAGGTACGGGACTTCTTCGTCACCCGGGAACGGACCGCGACCTTCGCCCCCGCGCCCGGAGTCGGCCGGCTGCGCCCCGGCCCGCGGACCGACACGCCGGGGCTCTACCTCGCCGGAGCGTGGACCGCGACCGGCTGGCCCGCGACCATGGAGGGGGCCGTGCGCAGCGGCCTCGGCGCGGCACACAGCGCGCTCGCCGCGCTCGGGCGTCCCGCCGAACACCCGCTGCAGGAGGCGGTATGACGACCGGCACCAGCACCACCGCCACAGGCACAGCACGAACAGCACGTACAGGAACCAGAGGAGAGCCAGTGAACCCGGGGAACCCGGCTGTCGAGAACACGGCTGCCAGTGTGGGCACGGCCGGAGGGGGCCTGGAGAAGGCGGACACGCTCGCGCTCCTGGAACGCGGCCGCACGCTGTCGACTCCCGTGCTCCGCGCCGCAGTGGACCGGCTCGCGGCGCCCATGGACACCGTCGCCGCCTACCACTTCGGCTGGATCGACGCCGACGGCAACGCTGCCGACGGTGACGGCGGCAAGGCCGTCCGTCCCGCCCTCGCGCTGCTCTCCGCCGAAGCCGCGGGGGCCGCGGCCGAGGTCGGGATCCCCGGCGCCGTCGCCGTGGAACTCGTCCACAACTTCTCGCTGTTGCACGACGACCTGATGGACGGCGACGAGCAGCGCCGCCACCGCGACACCGTGTGGAAGGTCCACGGCCCGGCCCTGGCCATCCTCGTCGGCGACGCCCTCTTCGCGCTGGCCAACGAGGTCCTGCTGGAACTGGGAACCGTCGAGGCCGGCCGCGCGGCCCGCCGCCTGACGACCGCCAGCCGCAAGCTCATCGACGGCCAGGCCCAGGACATCTCCTACGAGCACCGCGAGCGCGTCAGCGTCGAGGAGTGCCTGGAGATGGAGGGCAACAAGACCGGCGCCCTCCTCGCCTGCGCGGTGTCCATCGGCGCCGTCCTCGGTGGTGCCGACGACCGCACCGCCGACAAGCTGGAGGAGTACGGCTACCACCTCGGCCTCGCCTTCCAGGCCGTCGACGACCTCCTCGGTATCTGGGGCGACCCGGAGGCCACCGGCAAGCAGACCTGGAGCGACCTGCGCCAGCGCAAGAAGTCCCTGCCCGTCGTCGCCGCCCTCGCGGCCGGCGGACCCGCCTGCGAGGAGCTCGGCCGGCTGCTCACCGCCGACGCCAAGAGCAACGACTTCGAGAACTTCTCCGAGGAGGAGTTCGCGGCCCGCGCCGCCCTCATCGAAGCCGCGGGCGGCCGCCAGTGGACCGCGGACGAAGCACGCCGCCAGCACGCGATCGCCATCCGCGCACTGGACGACGTCGACATGCCGCAGCGGGTGCGCGACCAGCTCGTCGCCCTCGCCGACTTCGTCGTCGTGCGCAAGAGGTGATCGCCGCCCGAATGCGGATATCGCGCTAGTCGCCGGCCGGCGCCGCACCTGTTAGGCGCACACCGGCCGACGGCAGACCCCAGCACAGCAGAGGACACTGCAGACTGCACGGAGGGGAAGCCATGACAGCGACGACCGACGGCGGCGGTGCGATGGCCGGCGGCGCCGAACCGCGACACGACGGCGGCCGGGCCCCGGCCGACGCCGCCCGGACGGCGGCCGGGAGATCG
>NZ_JANFAK020000066.1 GCF_024721315.2 Streptomyces sp. Isolate_45 | reverse complement strand
CGCCCCGACCCGGCTCGGGCGCGGTGACGGCCGCGGCGACGGCCGGGGCCCGCTCGCGGTCCCGGACGCGGATGACCTCGTACTCGGAGAGGTCGACGCTCCGCGTCTCCTTGCGGAACTCGCCGGTCGTGCCCGGCCAGACGGTCGTGTTGCGGCCCTGTGCGTCCAGGTACCAGCTGGTGCAGCCGCCGGTGTTCCAGACGGTCCGCTCCATGCGGGCCTGCACGTTCCGGTTCCACTTGTTGACCGCGGAGGGGCGGGCGGCCAGGGCGGTGCGTCCGCCCAGGACACCGAGCTGGCGCATGTAGTCGGCCATGTAGTTCAGCTGCGACTCGATCATCAGGATCATCGAGCTGTTCCCCAGGCCCGTGTTCGGACCGATGATCGTCATCCAGTTGGGGAAGCCGGCCGCGGTCGCCCCGCGCAGCGACTGCATCCCGTCCTTCCAGGTGTCGGCGAGGGTCCGCCCCTCCACACCCACGACCCGGTCGGCGATCGGCATGTCCGTGACGTGGAAGCCGGTGCCGAAGATGATCGCGTCGACCTCGGTCTCGGTCCCGTCGGCCGCCACCAGGACCGAACCGCGGACCTCCTTCAGCCCGGAGGCCACCACGTCCACGTCGGGCCGGGCCAGCGCCGGGTAGTACTCGTTGGACAGCAGGATCCGCTTGCAGCCGATCCGGTACGAGGGCGTCAACTTGGCCCGCAGCTCCGGGTCCTTGATCGAACGCGCCATGTTGGCCTTCGCCAGCGACTCGACCAGCCCGAGCTGGTTCGGCCGTTTGGTGAACGCGCTGACCTGGAGCTCGCGGATCCCCCACAGCAGTCCGCGGCGCGCGGCGCGGGTGAAGGGCAGCTGGCGGTGCAGCCAGCGCTCGGCCGGGCTGATGGCCCGGTCGGTGCGCGGCATGACCCAGGGCGGGGTGCGCTGGAAGAGCGTGAGGCGCTCCACCTCGGGGGCGATGGCCGGGACGATCTGGATCGCGGAGGCCCCGGTCCCGATCATCGCGACGCGCTTGCCGCGCAGGTCGTAGTCGTGGTCCCAGCGGGCGGAGTGGAAGACCTTGCCCGGGAACCCGGCGAGCCCGGGGATCTCCGGCAGCTTCGGTTCCGAGAGCGGCCCGGTCGCGGACACGACCACGTCGGCGGTGAGCGCGCCCCCCGAGGTCTCGATCTCCCAGCGCAGTTCCTCGGTGTCCCAGCGCATCATCTCGACCTCGTGGTTCAGCCGGATGTGGCGGCGCAGCCCGAAGACGTCGGCGACGTGCTCCAGGTACTCCCGGATGGCGGGCTGCCCGGAGAAGGTCCGCGGCCAGTCCGGGTTGGGCGCGAAGGAGAAGGAGTACAGGTGCGAGGGGACGTCGCACGCGCACCCGGGATAGCTGTTGTCGCGCCAGGTGCCGCCGACGGAGTCGGCCCGCTCCAGGACGACGAAGTCCGTGATCCCCTCGCGCCGCAGCCGTACGGCCGCCCCCAGCCCGCCGAATCCGGATCCGATCACCGCCACTCGTACGTGCTCGCGCCCACGTTCTGCCATGCCGCCCATGCCCGCCGCCTTCCGCTTCCGCAGTCCCAGCCACCACACCGCAACACTGCCAGCAATCACTGGCACAATCGGGAGAGTAGAGCAGCCCCGTACCCATGGGTAGGGGTCACGCCCGGAAAGTTACTGCGGGTACGGCCTAGGCTGCGCGTGTGGCGCACGAAGAGACAGCAGTGACGACGGAGGACGGGCCCGCGATGGCACGCGAATACCGGACCGCGGAACTGGCCGACGCGGCCGGCATACCGGTGCGCACCCTGCGCTTCTACCGCGAGCGCAAGCTGCTCCCGCCGCCCCGCCGCGAAGGCCGGATCGCCTGGTACGACGACCACCACCTGGCCCGCCTGCGCACCATCGCCGCGCTCCTGGAACGCGGCCACACCCTGGGCGGCATCGCCGAACTGACCGCCGCCTTCGAGAACGGCCGCGACGTCGGCCAACTCGGCGAGCTCCTCGGCATGGGCTGGTCCGAGGAGACCCCGGTCCGCCTTACCCCGGAGGCCCTCGCCGACCACTTCGAGGGCGAGGTCACCCCGGAGAACCTCGCGGCCTCCCTCGACCTCGGCTACCTCGCCGTCGACGGCGAGGTCATCGTGCACGTCAGCCGCCGCCTGTTGGACGTCTCCTCGGCACTGGTCCGCGAGGGCGTGCCGCTCGCGGCGGTCCTGGAGACCGGCCGCCGGGTCCGCGAGCACGCGGACGCGATGGCCGCCCTCTTCACCGAGCTCATCTCCACGCACCTGTCCGAGGAGTCCCTGCCCCGCCTACGCCCCCTCGCGAAGAGCGTGGTGGAGGCGGAACTCACCATGGCGATGGACCGCCTGCTGGCCGCGAACCAGACCCCCGACCGGGAACCCGGTCAGGAACCCGCTCGGGAACCCGGTCAGGAACCGAGCGCGTAGGCCACCGACACCGGTGCGTGGTCCGACCAACGCTCCGGGTGCGTCTCGGCCCGCTCCACCCAGGCCTTCACGGCCTTCGCCGCCAGCCCCGGGGTCGCCACCTGGAGGTCGATCCGCCAGCCGGCGTCGTTGTCGAAGGCCCGACCCCGGTAGGACCACCAGGAGTACGGCCCCTCGGTGTCGGGGTGCAGCTCGCGCACGACGTCGACGTAGCCGGCCTCCGCGTACACCTTCCCCAGCCACTCCCGCTCCTCCGGCAGGAAGCCGGCGTTCTTGCGGTTGGTCTTCCAGTTCTTGAGGTCGGCTTCGCGGTGGCAGATGTTCCAGTCGCCGCACACCACGACCTCCCGGCCGTCGGCCGCGGCCCGCACCTTGAGCGCCGCCAGGTAGGTGAGGAACTCGTCCATGAACCGGTACTTCTCGTCCTGCTTCTCGGTCCCCGCCTCACCCGAGGGCAGGTAGAGGCTGGCGACGGTCACGCCCGGCAGGTCGATCTCCAGGTACCGGCCGGCGGCGTCGAACTCGTCGCTCCCGAAGCCGACCCGCACCCGCTCCGGTTCCCGGCGCGTGTACAGCGCGACCCCGGCCCGTCCCTTGGCGGCGGCGGGCGCGAACACCGTGTGCCATCCCTCGGGCTTCCGCACCTCCTCCGGAATCTGCCCTTCCTCGGCCCGTACCTCCTGGAGGCACACGACGTCGGCGTCGGATCCGGCGAGCCACTCCCCGAAGCCCTTCTTGGCGGCGGCGCGGATCCCATTCACATTCACGGAGGTCACAGTGAGCATCCCAGCACCATAGCCGGAGCCTTCCGTACGATGTCCTGATGTCTCACGGGATACACCTGCGCACCGCCGCCTACGACCACCCCGACGCCGTCGAGCTCGACGCCCAGGTCCAGCTCGAATACCAGCAGCGCTACCAGGGCGAGGGCGACGCCACCTTCCTCGACCCCCGCATGTTCCTCCCGCCGAACGGCCTGTACCTGCTGGCCTACGACGCCTCGGACGCCCCCGTGGCCAGCGGGGCCTGGCGCTGCCAGGACCGGAACGAGGAGGGCTACTCGGACGGCGACGCCGAGGTGAAGCGCATGTACGTGATCCCCGAGGCCCGCGGCCTGGGCCTGGCCCGCCGCATCCTGGCCGAGCTGGAGGCCGACGCCCTCGCGGCGGGCCGCCGCCGCATGGTCCTCGAAACCGGTGACCAGCAGCCCGAGGCCATCGCCCTCTACCTCTCCTCGGGCTACACCCTGTCCGAGAAGTTCGGCTACTACCGCTTCCACGAGTCCAGTCGCTGCATGACGAAGACGCTGACCCGCTGACCCGCCGGCCTATCCGGCGGTGGAGCCCTCACCGGGCCGGGTGAGGAAGCGGCCGATCTCGCGGGCCACGATCTCCGGCTCGTCGAGCACGGACAGCACGTACGCGCCCGGCACCTCGGCGTACCGCCCCGCGGGCAGCAGCTCGGCCAGCCGGTGGCCGTGCTCGGGCGGCATCACGCGGTTGTCGGGCGACCACAGGACGAGGACGTCCCCGGTGAATCCGCGCAGCGCCTCGGTGTCGCGGATCAGCTCCCGCTTGTCGAAGGTGCCGCGGCAGTACGCGAGCAGGTCCCGCCCGATGCCCGGGTCGCTCAGCAGGGGCTCGGTCCAACCGCGGACCAGCTCGTCCGGCAGCGGCCGCCTGGCCATCCACCCCAGCAGGAGCGGCAGTCGCCGCAGCGGGCCGACGCGCAGCTGCCTGGCGGCCATCCGCAGGCCGCCCGGCAGGCGGGCGGCCAGGGTCACCATCCTGCCGGGCAGCCCGGGCGGGAAGTTGTCGAACGCCTCGCACGGCAGGATCACCTGCCGTGCGACGCGCCGGTCCCAACCGTGGGCGGTGAGGAACAGCGCCCCGCCCCAGTCGGTGTGCACGAGGGTGACGCCGTCGAGTTCGAGCGCTTCGAGGAAGTCGGCGACCAGCCGGACCTGCCCGCGCAGCGTGAGGTCCGCCCCCGGATTCATCGGCCGGCGATGGGACCCCAGCGGCAGGACGGGCCTCAGGTACCTGAACCCCGTCGGGAGCAACGGCAGTACGCGGTCCCACAACGTGTGGTCCATCAGCAGCCCGTGCAACAGGACGACCGGCGGCCCCGACCCGGACTCCTCGTACTCGATGACCCCGGCCGGTACGACGACTTCCTTCACGACAGCCCCCCGACCGCTCACAACCCCCGACGCACGAGCCCCGACGAACCCGCCGCCCCCACCGCCAACCCATCCTGCCGGCCCCTTGGTCGTCCGGGCGCGGAATGAACGACCGACTGCCGCAAACGCCGAAATCCCGCCCGGTCTTTCGACCGGACGGGATCTCATGACGTTCTCGGGAGCAACCCGCGAACTGTCGTTTGTGGACCTGTGGGGATTTGAACCCCAGACCCCCTCGATGCGAACGAGGTGCGCTACCAGACTGCGCCACAGGCCCTTGCGACGTGTGAAACATTAGCATCCCCTCGCGGGTGCTCCAAAACCGATTCTCCGGAGCGTCCGCGCAGGTCACCGATCACCGATCACTCGTTCGCGGCGCGCGGGCGGTCCTCGCCCTCGTACTGGTCGAAGAGCGGGGTGCGGCCCCGCTCGCGGCCGCGGGGGCGCGGCGTGGTGGCCTGGGCAGCCGGCTCGGAGCGCGACTCGGATCGGGACGCCTGACCCGCTTCGGAAACGGCCGCGGCCTTCACCTCCGGCCTCGGCTCCGACATCGGCTTCGGCACCCCGGGCTGCGCCCGCAGTCGGGGTTCGGTCGGCTCGGCGGTGCTGGAGCGGGTCGCGCTCCAGCCGTCGGGTGCGGCCGGGCCGGTGGCGCGGGGGGCGACGGGGGCCGTCACGTACGTCGGCAACGGGACCGGGACCGGCTCCCAGCTGTCGCCGCGCGCCGGACCGCGCTCACGCTCGCGCTGCTGGTCCACCCACTCGGCGTGGTCGGTCTGCTCGACGAGCGCGCGGCGCCCGGCTTCCTGGGGGGAGACCGGTGGCGCGGGGTCCGGTTCGGCGCCCGCGGCCGCGGGGTCCTCGGCCGCTCGGCGGCGGGGCCGGTTCTCCCGCAGGTTGCGGGCGGCCGCCTCGGCGCGGCGCCGGTCCATGGTGAACTCGTAGCGCCGCCGCTCGTGGACCCGCAGGTGCACGATGTACGCGCTCAGCAGCAGGGCGGGGAGGGCCGGCGCCCACAGGTAGTGGAGCCCGCCGACCGCGGCGACGACCGCTCCGGCGCTGAAGACCAGGAAGAGCAGCGCGGTGGTGCGCCGGCGGCGTGCGAGCACTTGCAGTCGCTGCTGGCGCCGGACCCGTTCGGCCTCGGCGAACCTCGGCTCGGCCCTGGTCGGGGGCACGTCGAAGGCCCGGGCGTCGGCGTCCACGGAATCAACCGTTTCCGTCGCGGCGTCCGGGTCCCCGTGGGGCTGGGGCTCCGCCTGTTCGTCACCGCGCTCACGCAGCCCCTTGGCGTAACGGCGCTCCATTCCCGCCCGGCCGGAAAGCAGCCTGATCGCGGTGGAGAAGCGTTCCGTCGGACGCGCTTCGTTCAGCTCGTCCTGCCTCCGGAGCCACATGGGCACCAAGTAGGCGGCCCAGGCCCCGACGATGACTGCGTAGATGAGGCCGCTGCTGCTCACACCCCACACCGTAGAGGGGCGCGGGCAGGGGGATCAGCCAATTGAGTCGGTGTGTCGCACGATCAGGCTGATATCACGGACTTTTTTTGTGATTCTTCGGATCAGGTTATGGGCGACCCGGTCAAGAATTCGAACGCATTTGCGATAAACGGGTTTCAGGCGATCGTCGGCGGCCTTTCCTGCGGCCTCGTCCGGTGCCACCGGCGCAGCAGTCCCTCCGGGACCTCCTCCACCGTCAGCGCGAAGACCAGGTGGTCCCGCCAGGCGCCGTCGATGTGCAGGTACCGCGGACGAACCCCCTCCGCGCGGAAGCCGAGCTTCTCCACGACCCGGCGGCTGGGACCGTTCTCGGGGCGGATGCACACCTCGATGCGGTGCAGCCCGACCTTTCCGAAGCAGTGGTCCACGGCGAGCGCGACGGCCGTCGGCATCACCCCGCGGCCCGCGACGTCCCGGTCCACCCAGTAGCCCACGTGGGCGGCGCACATCGAGCCCCAGGTGATCCCGGCGACCGTCAACTGGCCGACGAGGCGGCCCTGGTACTCGATGACGAAGGGCAGCATGCGGCCCGCGTTCGCCTCCGCCCGCAGGTGGCGGACCATCTGCCGGTACGTCGGCCGTTGGATGACCGGGCCCCAGGGCGCGGGCGGCGGAATGGTCGCCTCCCACGGCCGCAGCCATTCGCGGTTGCGGCGGTTGACCTCGCGCCAGGCGCGCTGGTCCCGCACCTTTATCGGCCGGAGCGTGACGTCGCCGTCCGTCAGCGCCACCGGCCAGGACGGGCCGTTCAGCTCTGGCTCCCGGGGTCCGCCGGGGGTCTGGGGTGGTCGCCGCCCCGGATCTGGTCGACGGCGTGCGGCAGGATCCGGGCCAGGACGGCGAGGCCGTCCTTCACCCCGCCCGTCGAGCCGGGCAGGTTCACGATGAGGGTGTGGCCGGCGACGCCCGCCAGGCCCCGGGACAGGGCCGCGGTCGGCACCTTGGCGAGGCCCTCGGCGCGGATGGCCTGCGGGATGCCGGGGATCTCGTAGTCCAGTACGCGGGCGGTCGCGTCCGGGGTCCGGTCGGTCGGCGAGATGCCGGTGCCCCCGGTGGTGAGCACGACGTCGTACCCGGCGGCCACGGCCTCGCGCAGCGCCGCCTCGACGGGGTCCCCGTCGGGGACCACGCGCGGGCCGTGCACCTCGAAGCCGAGCTTCTCCAGCGCCTCGGCGAGCAGGGGGCCGCCCTTGTCGGCGTAGACCCCCCGCGAGGCGCGGTTGGAGGCGGTGACCACCAGGGCGCGCGGCGCGGGGGCCGCGTCCGGCGCCGGGGCCGGGGCCGGGGCCGTCCACGCCTCGCCGGTCACCGGCGGTACGTGGCTGTGGACCTCGCCGCCGCGGGGGGCGTTCATCCCCGGCTCCAGTCGCCGGACTTGCCGCCGGTCTTCTCCTCCACCCGGACATCGGTGATGACCGCGCCCTTGTCGACGGCCTTGACCATGTCGATCACGGTGAGCCCGGCGACCGCGACGGCGGTCAGGGCCTCCATCTCGACGCCCGTACGGTCGGTCGTCTTCACGGTGGCGAGGATCTCGACGGCGTCGTCGGCGACCGACAGGTCGACCTTCACCCCGGACACCGCCAGCGGATGGCACAGCGGGATCAGGTCGGGGGTCTTCTTGGCCCCCATGATCCCGGCGATCCGCGCGGTGGCGAGGGCGTCGCCCTTCGGCACGCCCTCACCGCGCAGCAGCTCGATCACCCGGGGGGAGACGAGGACGCGTCCGCTGGCGCGGGCCGTCCGGGTGGTGACGTCCTTCGCCGAGACGTCGACCATCCGGGCAGCGCCGGCCTCGTCGATGTGGGTGAGCCTGCTCTCGGTACTCATGCTGTGCCGCTCCGCTCTGGGCCCCGGGGGGCCTGTGTGGTGCGACACACGCTACCCGCACCTACGGGTGGTCAGCCGAGCAGGATCACTTCCAGCTCGGTGCCGGACTCCACCGAGGTGACGTCCTCCGGTACGACCATCAGGGAGTCGGCGTGGGCCAGCGCGGCGATCAGGTGGGAGCCCGATCCGCCGACCGGGGAGACGGTGCCGGCCTCGGCGTCGTACTTGCCGCGCAGGTACTGCCGGCGGCCGGCCGGGGAGCCGAGGGGTTTGTCGCACGTGAGCACGGCCTTCACGCTCGGCCGGCCGACCACGGACGCGGGCAGGCCCATCAGCGCCCGGATCGCGGGTCGCACGAACAGCTCGAAGGAGACGTACGAGGACACCGGATTGCCGGGCAGCGCCAGGAGCGGGGTGTGGTCGGGGCCGATGGTGCCGAAGCCCTGGGGCTTGCCGGGCTGCATGGCGAGCTTGCGGAAGTCGACGTTCCCCGCCTCGGCGGCGTCGTCGCCGGCGGAGACCGAGGTCAGGGCCTCCTTGACCACGTCGTACGCGCCGACGCTGACCCCGCCCGTGGTGACCAGGAGGTCGGCCCGGATGAGCTGGTCCTCGATGGTCGAGCGCAGGGTGTCCGCGTCGTCCGCGACGGCGCCGACCCGGTAGGCGATGGCTCCGGCGTCCCGCGCGGCCGCGGCCAGCGCGAAGCTGTTGGAGTCGTAGATCGTGCCCGCGGCCAGCGCTTCACCCGGCTGGACCAACTCGCTGCCGGTGGACATGACGACGACCCGGGGTCGCGGCCGGACCCGGACCGTGCCGCGCCCGATGGCGGCCAGCAGGGCGATCTGCGGCGGCCCGAGGACGGTGCCGGTGGCCAGCGCCAGGTCCCCGGCCTGTACGTCGCTGCCGCGGGCCCGGACGTGCGCCCGCGCCTCGGCGGCCCGGTGGACCCGCACCTCGCCGCCCGCGCCCTCGGGCGCGGTGGCGGCGGGGGTCATCCCGGAGGCCGCCCCGCCGCCGGTGCCGCCGTCGGTCCACTCGACCGGTACGACGGCTTCCGCGCCGGGGGGCAGAGGGGCGCCGGTCATGATGCGGGCGGCCTGGCCGGGGCCGACGGTGGGCAGTTCGCCGCTGCCCGCCGCCACGTCCCCGATCACCGTGAGCACCGCGGGGAACTCCTCGCTCGCACCCTGGACGTCGGCCGTGCGGACGGCGTAACCGTCCATGGAGCTGTTGTCGAAGGGCGGGAGGGCGACGGGCACGGTGACGTCCTCGACCAGGACGCAGCCCTGGGCGTCGAGCAGCTGGAGCTCGATGGGCTCCAGCGGCCGGACCGTTGCGAGGATGTCCGCGAGGTGCTCGTCCACGGACCACAGACGCTGGTGGCCGGTGTCCTGCGGTGCGGGACTGCTCAAGGTGCTACATCTCCTCCGTGACGTAACGGTGAAGCCAGGTGCGGAACTCGGGTCCCAGGTCCTCACGCTCGCAGGCGAGTCGGACGATGGCCCGCAGGTAGTCCCCCCGGTCCCCGGTGTCGTAGCGGCGGCCCCGGAAGACCACGCCGTGCACCGGGCCGCCCACGGTCTCGTCGGCGGCCAGCTTCTGCAGGGCGTCGGTGAGCTGGATCTCCCCACCGCGGCCCGGCTCGGTCTCCCGCAGTATGCCGAAGATCGCCGGGTTCAGGACGTACCGTCCGATGACCGCGTAGTTGCTGGGCGCCTCGGAGGCGTCCGGCTTCTCGACGAGGCCGGTCACGCGGACGACGTCCGCGTCGTCGGTCGCCTCGATGGCCGCGCAGCCGTAGAGGTGCACGTTGGCCGGGTCGACCTCCATGAGCGCGATGACGGTGCCGCCGGTGCGCGCGTATACGTCGACCATCTGGCGCAGCAGCGGGTCGCGGGGGTCGATGAGGTCGTCGCCGAGGAGGACGGCGAACGGCTCGTTGCCGACGTGCGGCTCGGCGCAGAGCACGGCGTGACCGAGACCGCGCGGGTCGCCCTGGCGGACGTAGTGCATGGTGGCCAGGTCGCTGGACTCCTGGACCTTCTTCAGTCGGTCGTCGTCGCCCTTGGCGATGAGGGCCGACTCCAGCTCGTAGTTCCGGTCGAAGTGGTCTTCGAGCGCCCGCTTGTTACGTCCTGTGATCATGAGGACGTCGTCCAGGCCGGCCGAGACGGCTTCCTCCACGACGTACTGGATGGCCGGTTTGTCCACGACCGGGAGCATTTCCTTGGGGGTCGCCTTGGTCGCCGGAAGGAACCGAGTGCCGAGGCCCGCAGCCGGAATGACGGCCTTTTTGATCACGGGGTGCAACTGAGTCATGGGCAGAACGATAGTGGCTCTGATCGAACACCCAGCGAGATTACGGTAAATACCTCCCGATATGCCCGAATGAACAAGGGATTGAGACACAACTGTGGTAGAAAATCCGCCCGAAAACGGACCCCGACCGCCCGAGAAGGCATCCCTGCGCCGGGAACTGCTGGCCGCCCGTCGCGCCTTGTCGGACGAAGCGCGGCAGGCCGCGGCCCGCGCGCTCGCCCGTACCGCCCTCGCGCTGCCCGAACTGGCCGACGCCCGCACGGTGGCCGCGTACGTCTCCGTCGGCGGCGAGCCCGGCACCCGTGACCTGCTCGACGCGCTGCGGGCCGCCGGGAAGCGGGTGCTGCTGCCCCTGCTGCTGCCCGACAACGACCTCGACTGGGCGGTGTACGAAGGCCCCGCCGGCCTCGCCGAGGCGGCGCATCCGGGGAGGATGCGACTGCTGGAGCCCGCCGGGCCGCCGGTCGGCCCGGACGCGGTGACCGGGGCCGACGCCGTCCTGCTGCCCGGACTGGCGGTGGACGGGCGCGGCATGCGGCTCGGGCGCGGGGGCGGTTCGTACGACCGGGTGCTGGCGCGGCTGGAGCGGGCCGGGGCACATCCGGCGCTGGTGGTGCTCCTCTACGACGAAGAGGTGGTCGCGCGGGTCCCGGAGGAACCGCACGACCACCCCGTACAGGCGGTCGCCACCCCGTCGGGGGTGGTGCGCTTCGGCTAGCTAGTTCGAGCCGGCCGGCTTCAACGTGAGGGTGTGGACCGTCGCCTTGTCGACGGCCGCCTTCCCGAAGGGCCAGTCCAGCAGCTCGCCCTTGGCCCAGAGGTTCGTCTGGTCCGTGTAGTTGTCGTGGTACGCGTGCCCCGAGGCGCCGGTCAGGTTGATCCAGCGGGACTTGTCCAGGTCGTTGAGGTTCACGACCATGCGCATCGACGGGACCCAGGTGACCCCGTACCCGCCGGAGGCGTTCCAGCCGGTCGCGTTGACGGTGGCCTCGCCGCCGCCCAGGTTCCACGGGCCGCGGTTGAGGAGCCACTGCATGAAGCCGGGGCCCTCGGTGCCGATGGTCTGGTTCTTGAGCGTCAGCTGGTGCAGGCGGCCCCAGCTCCAGGTGGACTGGTCCTTGCCGAGCTTGGCGGTGAGCTCCCAGCGGGCGTCCTCCATGGCCCGCGCGAACAGCTCGTCGCGGGTGGTGGTCGCCTTGTCCGCGCGGACCGCGGGGCTCTTCCACCACGCCGACTTCTCGTCCTTGACCAGGCGACGGACCACCTCGAACCAACGGTCACCACCGTCGGGCTGGGCCGAGTCGGGGCCTCGGGTGCCGCATTCGCGGACCAGCTCGGCGAGGTCGTCGGCGGGGCCGCTGGTCTCGTCGCGGACGTTCACGCAACTGCCCTCGATGCGCAGTTCCTTGGGCATCTTGTCGCCGAAGGACAGCTTGAGGATGTTGCGCCAGACCGCGTTGAAGTAGGCGGCGGCCGCCGAGTCGGGCTCCTGGGTGTAGTTCCAGCCCTCCAGGAGCTTCTGCGCCGAGCGCACGTCCGGGTCCGAGACCTGGATCTTGGCCAGCATCGGGGTCAGCAGTGCGGCGATCTCACTGCTGTTGTCCATCTGCATGGTGCGCATGTCGTCGGTGGAGATCTTGCCGCTGTCCTTGATCTTCGCCTCGATGAGGTCGTTGATCCGCTGACTGCGGGCGCCGTAGCCCCAGTCGGTGGTCAGCAGGTACGGGTACTTGCCCGCGCCGGTGCCGCTCTCGGTGACCGCCTGGTTGGCGGTGACGACGTAGCCGCGCGCCGGGTTGAGCTCCCACGGCATCTCGTTCTGCGGGATGTAGCCCGCGTTGCCGCTCTTCCAGGCGTACTTGGGGTCCCAGCCGGGGGCCGGCAGCCGGCCGTCGCCCTGGGTGCGGATCGGGATGCGACCCGGGGCCTGGTAGCCGATGTTGCCGGTGGCGCCCTTGTTGTCGGCGTAGATCAGGTTCTGGGACGGGACCTCGAAGTCCGCGGCGGCGGCCCGGAAGCCGGGGAAGTCCTTGGCCCGGTTCAGCTTGAAGACCGCGTCCATCGACTTGCCCGGGTCCAGTGCCGTCCAGCGCAGGGCGACGGCGTAGCCGTCGCCCCGGTCGGGCGCGGAACTGGGCACCGGCGCGCGGGAGCCGACCGTGCCGAGTTCGTCGCTGCGGTCCGAGATCAGCGGCCCGTTGTTGGTGGAGCGGACGGTGATCTTCTTGCTGGGGCCGCCGGCGACCTTGATGACCTCGTCGCGGACGGTGAAGGGGAGCGTCTTGTTGTCGTAGACGTAGCCGTCCGGACGGACCTGCTCCAGGTAGAGGTCGGTGACGTCGGCGCCGAGGTTGGTCATGCCCCAGGCGATGTCGGCGTTGTGGCCTATGACCACGCCGGGCATGCCGGAGAAGGTGTAGCCGGCGACGTCGTACTGGCACTGGGGCGAGGTGGCGCGGCAGTGCAGGCCCATCTGGTACCAGACCGAGGGCAGCTGCGGGGAGAGGTGCGGGTCGTTCGCGAGGAGCGGCTTGCCGGTGGTCGTGTGCTTGCCCGAGATGACCCAGGAGTTCGATCCGATGCCGCTGCCGTTGGGGCCGAGGATGGCCGGGATCTCGTCCAGGGTCTTGGCGAGGGAGGTCAGCTGCGTGCGCAGGCCGACGCTCGCGCCCTGGGCGGTGGCGTTGCCGGCGAGGCCGGAGGCGGTGCTGCCGCCCTGGGGCAGTGCCTGCGAGCCGGTGCCCGTGCCGGTTCCCGTGCCCGTCCCGGTTCCGGTGCCCGTGCCGCTACCAGTGCTGCTTCCCGTACCGGAGCCGGTGCCCGTGCCGGATCCCGTACCCGTGCCGGTGCCCGTTCCGGTTCCCGTGCCCTGCGGGGTGTACTTGCCGCCCGCGACCGTGCCGCCCTCGACGATCGGCTTGTTCCGGTCGAAGGGGTACGGCGGGTAGAGCTCGTCGATCTGCGCCTGCGAGAGCTTGTTGGCCATCAGCGAGCGGTCGATCTCGTCCTGCATGTTGCCGCGCAGGTCCCAGGCCATGGCCTTGAGCCAGGCCACCGAGTCCACCGGCGACCACTGCTCCGGCGCGTAGCCCTCGCTCAGCTTGAGGGTGGCGTGCTCGACGGAGAGGTCCTTGCCGGACTTCCCCTTCAGGTACGCGTTGACCCCGTCGGCGTAGGCCTGGAGGTACTTCTTGGTCTCGGGCGAAAGCTTCGTGTCGTACTCGGCCTGTGCGACCTGCCGCCAGCCCAGGGTGCGCAGGAAGGCGTCGGTCTCCACCTGACCGGAGCCGAACATCTCGGAGAGACGGCCGGAGGTCATGTGGCGGCGTACGTCCATCTCCCAGAACCGGTCCTGGGCGTGCACGAAGCCCTGGGCGCGGAAGAGGTCCTCGTCGTTGTCGGCGTAGAGCTGGGGGATCCCGTGCTCGTCGCGCTTCACGTCGACGGTTCCGGTCAGGCCGGGGACCTTCAGGGAGCCGGTCGTCTGCGGGAACGAGGCGCGTACGGTGTCCGCGCTCCAGTACGCGCCGTAGCCGAGGCCCGCCAAGAGCGCCAGGACCATGACGAGCACGAGCAGGCGTGCGCGTCGTCCCTTCTTCTTGACGGAAGGTCCGGATTCGTTGGCGGGCATCGCTGTCCTTAGAGGGGCAGGGTGGTCCTGAGTCTGGGAGCAACCATAGGCGCAGACCCGGGTTCGTTGATCCGCCAGGGGTGGCGGGGAGGCCCGGCCCGACGGGGAAGGGGGGTCGGGGGTGCTGAGGACAAGGCCGATCCGGCGTTTCACAATGTGAGGAGCGCGTCAAGAAAGCGTCAAAGATTAGGTAAGGTAACGAAGTACTTGCCGAATGCGCCCTCGGGAGGAACGATCCGCCGGGCGGCGCCTCCAGGAAGGGCCGCCCACTGACTGTCCACACGCTCAATGAGCTCCTGCTGGTCTGCTCGCTCGTACTGCTCGTCGCCGTGGCGGCGGTGCGCGTCTCGTCGCGCAGCGGACTTCCCAGCCTGCTCATCTACCTCGGCATAGGCGTCGCGATAGGCCAGGACGGCATCGGCAACGTCGTCTTCGACAACGCCGAGCTGACGCAGGTCATCGGCTACGCCGCGCTCGTCGTGATCCTCGCCGAGGGTGGTCTGGGCACCAAGTGGAAAGAGATCAAACCGGCCCTCCCGGCCGCGATCATGCTGTCGCTGGTGGGCGTCGCGATCAGCGTCGGCGTGACGGCGGCCGGGGCGCACTACCTGGTCGGGTTGGAATGGCGGCAGGCGCTGCTGATCGGCGCGGTCGTCTCCTCGACCGACGCCGCGGCCGTCTTCTCGGTCCTGCGCAAGGTCCCGCTGCCGTCCCGGATCACGGGCGTGCTGGAGGCCGAGTCGGGCTTCAACGACGCCCCCGTCGTCATCCTGGTCGTCGCCTTCGCGACGGTCGGACCGGTCGACGACTGGTACGTCCTGCTCGGCAAGATCGCGCTTGAGCTGGCGATCGGCGCCGCCATCGGTCTGACGGTCGGCTTCCTCGGTTCGTACGGGCTGCGGCACGTGGCCCTGCCCGCGTCGGGCCTCTACCCGATCGCGGTCATGGCGATCGCGATCACCGCGTACGCGGCCGGCGCGATGGCGCACGGCTCCGGCTTCCTCGCGGTGTACCTGGCCGCGATGGTGCTCGGCAACGCCAAGCTGCCGCACTGGCCGGCCACCCGGGGGTTCGCGGACGGCCTCGGCTGGATCGCCCAGATCGGCATGTTCGTGCTGCTCGGCCTGCTGGTCACCCCGCACGAGCTGGTCCACGACTTCTGGCCCGCGGTCATCATCGGGCTGGTGCTGACGATGGTGGCGCGGCCCCTGGAGGTCTTCGTCAGCCTGCTGCCCTTCCGGATCCCCTGGCAGGAGCAGGCCCTGATGTCGTGGGCCGGTCTGCGCGGCGCGGTGCCCATCATCCTGGCGACCATCCCGATGGTGTCCGGGATCGAGGGCAGCGAGCGGGTCTTCAACATCGTCTTCGTGCTGGTCGTGGTCTACACCCTGGTGCAGGGCCCGACGCTGCCGTGGCTGGCGCGGAAGCTGGAGCTCGGCGACAGCGACGAGGCCGCCTCGGACCTCGGCATCGAGTCGGCGCCGCTGGAGAAGCTGCGCGGGCACCTGCTGTCGTTCTCGATCCCGCCCGCCTCGCGGATGCACGGCGTGGAGGTCGGCGAGCTGCGGTTGCCCGCGGGGGCCTCCGTGACGCTGGTGGTCCGGGACGCGAAGAGCTTCGTACCGGCGCCGTCGACCGTGCTGCGGCGCGGGGACGACCTGCTGGTAGTGGCCACCGACCCGGTGCGGGACGCGGCGGAGGCGCGACTGCGCGCCGTGGCTCGCGGCGGCAAGCTGGCGGGGTGGCTCGGGACCGGTGGCGCGACGTCACTCTAGGTGGCGGAGGGTGTCCGGAGCCGGGGCTCATGTGAACGTTTTCCGTTAGAGCGACGTTCTAATTCGGCCGATTTCAGTGGCGTGTGACCCCCCTTGCCCCTATATCGGAGGCCAAGGAATGCGAAGTTCCGGTTAATCGCAGGTGAAGTCACGCCTTGTCACCGTAATCACAGGGCGTGCTAGCACATTCGCCTGTATGATGAAGGCACACCAGATCGAACCAACTCTGCCTGACGCAGAGCTGGCGCGACCGCAAAGCGGCCGTGGCACCCTCCCGCAGTGGGCGCCCAGGTATCACTCGGTTCTGCGCAAGAGGACAGCTCTCGGGGCTCCCACATGTACGGGTGCGGCCGCTCACAAAGCGGCGCATCGTCCGCAGACGGGGAGTTCTACCAGGCAGCGGAAAGGCCAGGCCGTGACATCCGCGGTCACGACCGACAAGTCCGCCCGCCCCGGCTACGGGCAGCTGCTGCGCACGCCCGGCGCCCTCTCCTTCGTCCTCCCCGGCTTCGCCGCCCGGCTGCCGTTCGGCATGCTGACCATCAGCATCCTGCTGCTCGTCCAGCACTCCACGGGCTCCTACGGCGACGCCGGCATCGTCGCCGCCGTCACCGGCGTCTCCATGGCCCTGTTCGCCCCGGTCATGGGCAAGCTCACCGACCGTCGCGGCCAGAGCGCCGTCCTGGTCCCGGCCGTGCTCGTGCACGCCGCCGCCGTGAGCGCGCTGACGGCGCTCGCCCTGATCGGCACCCCGCTGTGGGTGCTCGCGCTGGCCGCCGTCCCGGCCGGCGCCTCCGTCCCGCAGGTCGGACCCATGGTCCGGTCGCGCTGGGCGGCCAAGCTGGAGGGCTCCCCGCTGCTGCCGACCGCGGCCGCGTTCGAGTCCGTCACCGACGAGTTCACCTTCGTCGTCGGCCCGGTGCTCGCCACCGCGCTGTGCACGGGCGTCCACCCGGCGGCCGGTCTGGCCACCGAGGCGGCCCTGACCCTGCTCGGCGGCCTGTTCTTCGCCGCGCAGCGCTCCACCGAGCCGAAGGCGTCCCCCGCCCTCGCGAACGGCGAGAAGCACGCCTCCGCCCTGTCCTTCCCGGGTCTGCGCGTCCTGATCGTCGCGTTCATCGGCATCGGCGCCGTCTTCGGCGGCATGCAGGTCTCCCTCGCCGCCTTCTCCAACGAGATCGGCAACCCCGGCGCGAACGGCATGCTCTACGGCGTCTTCGCCGCGGGCAACATGATCGCCGGCATCGCGATGGGCGCCATCGCCTGGAAGATCGGCCCGCGCCGCCGCCTGATCCTGGGCTACGTCGGCCTGACCGCCGCCGCCTCGGTCCTGTGGGCCGCCAACTCGGTGGTCCTGCTGGGCGCGCTCGGCCTGGTCGTCGGCCTCTGCATCGCCCCGGCGCTGATCACCGGCTACACCATGATCGAGCAGCTGATCCCGGCCGCCTCGCGCACCGAGGCCTTCACCTGGCTGACCGGCGCGGTCGCGTTCGGCCAGGCCGGCGCCGTGACCCTGGCCGGCCGCCTGACGGACGCGCACGGGTCCTCGTACGGCTTCCTCGTGCCGCTCGTGGCCACCGTCGTCGCGCTCGCCACGCTGCTGGCGCTGCGCTCGAAGCTGGCGCCGACGGCCCCGAGCCGGATCGTGAACTCGTCCTCGACGGGCACCACGAGCGCCCCCGCGGCCACCGCGCCGGCCACCCGTAATCGGGTGAACGAGCGTGGGATCGGTCACCGCACGCCGGTGACGGTGGACTGATCCGCCGGAATACGTCACCATGGAGCGTCGTTAGCACTCATTGAGTCAGAGTGCCAGGAGGAAATTCGTGCCGACCTACCAGTACCAGTGCACCGAGTGCGGTGAGGGCCTTGAGGCCGTGCAGAAGTTCACCGATGACGCACTGACCGTGTGCCCGAGCTGTGACGGACGCCTGAAGAAGGTGTTCTCCGCGGTCGGCATCGTGTTCAAGGGATCCGGTTTCTACCGGAACGACAGCCGTGGCGCCTCGTCGAGCAGCACGCCTGCCTCGAAGCCGGCGACGACGACGTCGACCCCTGCCGCCACCCCCGCGGCCTCGTCCTCCTCGACGTCGACAGGCTCGGGCAGCAGCAGCTCCACGTCTGCCGCCTGACCTCGTACGTTTTCCGTAAGGCCCCGTCGCCCCTGTGGCCGGCGGGGCCTTGCGCGTACCCGGTTAGGGTGACGCCATGGCGAATGCAGAGATCGGTGTAATCGGCGGATCGGGCTTCTACTCCTTCCTTGAGGACGTCTCCGAGATCCGGGTGGAGACCCCGTACGGCCCCCCGAGCGACTCCCTCCACCTGGGCGAGCTGGGCGGCCGCCGGGTGGCGTTCCTGCCCCGGCACGGGCGCAGCCACACCGTGCCCCCGCACAAGATCAACTATCGGGCCAACCTGTGGGCGCTCCGCTCGGTCGGCGTCCGCCAGGTGCTGGGCCCCTGCGCGGTGGGCGGCCTGCGGACGGAGTACGGGCCGGGCACGCTGCTCGTCCCCGACCAGCTGGTTGACCGCACGAAGTCCCGCGCCCAGACCTTCTTCGACGGGGAACCGCTGCCCGACGGCACCGTCCCCAACGTCGTGCACACCACCTTCGCCGACCCGTACTGCCCCGTCGGGCGCTCCGTCGCGCTGGCCGCGGCGCGGGGGCGGGACTGGGAGCCGGTGGACGGCGGCACCATGGTCGTCGTCGAGGGGCCCCGCTTCTCCACCCGCGCCGAATCCCGCTGGCACGCGGCGGCGGGCTGGTCGGTGGTCGGCATGACCGGGCACCCCGAGGCGGTCCTCGCGCGCGAGCTGGGGCTCTGCTACACCTCGATGGCGCTGGTCACGGACCTGGACGCGGGCGCCGAGACGGGCGAGGGCGTGTCCCACACCGAGGTCCTGCGGGTGTTCGGCGAGAACGTCGGCCGCCTGCGCGAGGTCCTCTTCGACGCGGTGGCGGCGCTGCCGGAGACGAAGTCCCGGGACTGCCTGTGCACCCACGCCCACGACGGCTGGGACCTGGGCATCGAACTGCCGTAGCCGGTCGGGGAGGGAGCGCGGGTCGGGTGCGGGCCGGCTCCGGTGGGGGCTCCGCGGCCTGCGGCGAAGGAATTTCGCGGGAGGTGTCACGTTCCGCGCGGGCCGTTTGTCTCCATGGTGAACGGGCGGGCGACAACCCGCCCCCGACCGGAAGAGGCCGATCATGCCGCGCATCTCGCTCACCCCGCCGCGCACCCTCCTCATGCGGATCGCCACCTGGTACTCGCGCCGTACCTACGGCAAGGTGCTGGAGCCCGGTCTGGCGTACGGGCACAACCCTCGGGTGATGCTCACGTACGTCCGGCTCGAACAGCGGGCGGCGAAGTGGAACAAGCTCGACGCCGGCTTGAAGCACCTCGCGGTGATGGCCGCCGCCTCGCGGGTCAACTGCTCGTGGTGCATGGACTTCGGCTACTGGGAGGGCAACAAGCTGGGCCTGGCGGCGGCGAAGATCGAGCGGGTGCCGCGGTGGCGGGAGGCCCGCGAGGTGTTCACGGCGACCGAGCTGCTCGTCATGGAGTACGCCGAGGCCATGACCGACACCGAGCCGACGGTGACCGACGAGCTGGCGGCGCGGCTGATCGCCCTGCTGGGCGAGGAGGCGTTCGTCGAACTCACCGCCATGGTCGCCCTGGAGAACTTCCGCTCGCGCGTGAACAGCGCTTTCGGCCTGACCGGCCAGGGGTTCGCCGAGGCCTGCGCGGTGAAGCCGGCGGCCACGGCGTGAAGGTGGCCCGGAGCACCCACCCGTGCGGGTGACGGAGTTGTCCACACCCTGGGGACCGTCCACAGGGCGGAGCGGGATCGGGTGGCGGGGCGGATCGTGAGGGGTGTTCGGGCGTCCGCCCGGACACCGGACCGATCAGTTCGGCGGTGCTCACCATGTCCAGGAACACTCCCCCGGCCCTTCGCGGCTCGCTCCCGACCTCCTTCTCGCCCTCCCCGTCGGCGGGTTCGCCCGCCTCTGCGGGATCCGCTGCTCCTTCGTCGCCTGCTTCCGCGTGTCCCAGCGCTTCCGCTTGTCCGCCTGCTTGCGCGTGTCCCACCGCTTCCGCGTGGCCTCCCGCTTCCGCGTGTCCCAGCGCTTCCGCGTGGCCTCCCGCTTCCGCGTGTCCTCCCGCGCGCCCCGTTCCGCTCTTTCCCCCGCTGCGCGTGGGGCGGGGCGGGGGCCGGCTGCGCCGCGCGGTGCGGCGTCGGAGGCGTGCGGCGTCTGCCGGGTTGGCCGTCACGGCTGCCGCGCTGGTCGTCGGCGGTACGGAGGCCCGGGCCGCGCGGAGTTCGCCGCCGCCCGAGGTGAAACCGCCGCCGGCGGTGGTGCGCATGGTGTCGGCTCCGGTGCGCATCGCGGACGCCGCGACGGTGGGACTGCTGCGTCCCGGGGACCGGGTGGACGTGGTGGCGGCGGAGCGCACGGGGCCGCCCCGGGTGGTGGCCGCCGGGGCGCGGGTGGCCGAAGTCCCGCATGCGGACCGGGAGGTCGGGGAAGGCGGGGCGCTGGTGGTCCTGTCGGTACCCCGGGACACCGCGCGGGCCCTCGTCGGTGCGGGCTCGGTGGCGAGGCTGGCGGTGACGCTGTGCTGATCCGCTCCGCCCCGGCTCGTTCGGCGCGGATTCGCACGGGCGAGCAGTCAAGTCACCTCAAGGAGGGCAGCGATTGGACACGCCGGGCCTTGACTGCCGTAGCTTTCGGAACCGTTGGCTCCAAGTTCCGTAGATGCGAAGAAAGGCTCAGTGGTGAGCGAGAAGAAGAAGGAGAGCGTCCTGGCGGGCTTCAAGGCCTTCCTGATGCGCGGCAACGTCGTCGACCTGGCGGTGGCCGTCGTCATCGGCGCCGCGTTCACGAACATCGTGAACTCGCTCGTGAAGGGCATCATCAGCCCGGTCATCGGCGCCATCGGCACGAAGAACCTGGATGTCTACAAGTCCTGCATCAAGAACCCTTGCGGCATCGGCAAGGACGGCCAGCCGACGGGGGTGGAGATCCTCTGGGGTTCGGTCCTGAACGCCACGCTGACCTTCCTGATCACCGCGGCCGTCGTCTACTTCCTGATGGTGCTGCCGATGGCGAAGTACCTCGCCAAGCAGGAAGCGCGCCGCAAGGCCAAGGAAGGCGTGCAGGAGACCATGGAGATCACCGAACTGGAGGTCCTCAAGGAGATCCGGGACGCGCTCGTCGCGCAGCGCGCCGGGAACGGCGGTGGCGCCCCCGGGGCGCCGGGGTCGCGCGACGCCTTCTGACCGCCCGGGCGGATCAGATGTGGTGCGGGGGCTTCTCGTCGAGGAAGCGGGCCAGGTCGGCCGTGCCTCCACCGGCGGGGGCCCGTTCGCCCCAGCCTCGGTCCGTGTCGTCGGAGGACTGCTGGTCCAGCGGGTCGTCGAAGACCAGCCGGGGCTTGGGCTTCGCCGGCGTGGGCTTCGCTTCGGGCTTCGCCGGTCGCGCCTCGGTCTCGGGCTGCGGGGACTGCGGTTCGGAGGCGGGGGCGGTGCTCATGCCTCAAGGGTACGGCCGCCCGGGCGGCGGCCCCGGCTCCTGCGGCAGGCCCCGCCCCCGTCCCCCTCTTCGATGCCGCCCGTGCCCGTACCCGTACGGCCACGGGTCAGCTGGGGGCTTCGGCGCCCTTGCGGGCGTAGAACCACCAGCACACGGCGAGGCAGGTCGCGTAGAACCCGATGAACAGCCACAGGGCGGGCGTGACCGCCATGGCCGCGAACATCGCCGGGATGAAGAAGAAGCCGTACGCGGCGATGGCGGAGGAGAAGCCGGTGACGGCGCCCGCCTCCATCTCGGACTGCCGCATGGCGGCCGCCCGCGCCTCGGGGCCCCGTCCTTCGGCCTGGCGCATGTGCTGGTCCCGGAAGATGACCGGGATCTGCCGGAAGGTGGAGCCGTTGCCCAGCCCGGAGAAGGCGAATGCCACCAGGAAGCCGATGAAGAAGGCCCAGAAGCTGCCCTGGTCGCCGCCGTGCGGAAGCGCGAAGATCACCACGACGAGGGCCGCGGCCATGCCGACGAAGGACAGCATGGTCACCCTGGCGCCGCCCATCCTGTCGGAGAGCCAGCCGCCGGCCCAGCGCATGAGGGCGCCGACGAAGGGGCCGATCCAGGCATAGGTGGTGGCCTGGTAGCCCTGGGACTCGAAATTGTTCTTGATCAGCAGGGGCAGGCCGGCCGCGAACCCGATGAACGAGCCGAAGGTGCCGACGTAGAGCCAGGTCATCAGCCAGTTGTGCTTGCGCTTGAAGATGATCTTCTGCTGGCTGAAGGGGGCCGAGGCCACCCTGAGGTCGTTCATGAGGAACCAGGCGAGCACCGCCATGATCACCAGGAGGGGCACCCAGAGGAAGGCGCCGTTCTGGAGCCAGATGTCGGTGTCGTTCTTCGCGTCGCGCTGCGGGCCACCGGCGGGGGCGCCCAGCACGGCGGCGGTGACCACCAGCGGCGCGACCAGCTGGACCACGCTCACGCCGAGGTTTCCGAGACCTCCGTTGAGGCCGTTGGCACTGCCCTTCTCCCGCTTGGGGAAGAAGAATCCGATGTTCGCCATCGAGGAGGCGAAGTTCGCGCCGCCGATCCCGCAGACGGCCGCGATGAGCGCCAGCTCCCAGTAGGGCGTGCCCGTGTCCTGGAGCGCGAAGCCCAGCCACAGCATCGGGGCGACCAGGATTATCGTGCTGAAGGCGGTGAACTTGCGCTCGCCGAAGATCGGCCCGATGAAGGTGTACAGGATCCGGAAGGTGCCGCCGGTCAGGCCGGGAATGGCGGTCAGCCAGAACAGTTGCGACTTGGAGAAGGCGAAGCCGACGTCGTTCAGCTTGACCACGGTCACCGACCAGACCTGCCAGACCACGAAGCCGAGCATCAGCGCGGGGATCGACACCCACAGGTTCCGCTGGGCGACCTTGCGGCCGGTGGACTGCCAGAATCCGTCGTCCTCGGGCCTCCAGTCCCCGATGGTGGCGCCGGGCTTGTAGGTCTCCGCGCGGTGCGAACGCACCCCGGTCGGAGTGGGCGTGGGTATGGACATGGTCATCGGTCCTTCGGGTCGAGGAGCCACAGACCGATCACGACGAGGAAGGACAGGACCAGGAATCCCGCCCCCCACCACGCCGTGCCGGTGTTCCCCTTCATCCACTCGTTGACGGTGACGGTCAGCGCCCAGAGCTGCCCGATGACGACGGTGAGGGCCAGGGCGAGCCGTGCGTTGAGCTTCGAGGAGCGCTCCGGCTCCTGTTCGGTGCCGGCTCCGGGGCCGGGGCCGGTGTGCCGGATCCGCGGGTCGCCGTAACCGCTGGTGGGGCGGATCTGCGGATACCGCTCGCGCACCGGGCGGTTCAGCCGGGGCTCGGCGCTCCCGGGCCGGTGGGCGGGGCGCGGAGGCAGGGGTTCGTCGCTCACGTCCGTCTGCTCTCGGTCGTGGTGGCACGGTCCGCCGCGGGGCAGCCCAGGCGCTGGGCCATCTCCGGTCGGGACTCGCCGAACTGCCGGCACAGGGCTTCCTGGGACGGCTCTCCCGACCGGGCGGTGGCGACGGCCCAGACACTGCCGTCGGCCTGCTCGGTCATGATGATCCTGGGGAGGGGTCGGGGCGGTGGCCCGGCCGTCACCTCACCGGTGCGGGCGTCGAAGACACCTTCGTGGCAAGGGCAGTACAACTCCCCGTCGGCTCCACGGTCCTCGCGCCAGAGCACACCGCAGGCCAGGTGGGTGCAGACGGCGGAGTAGCCGACGAGGCTGCCGTCGGACAGCCGGACGGCCAGGGCCCGGTCCTCCTCGCCGGGGAAGCGGAAGGCCACGGACTGCCCCGGGGGCAGGTCGTCGGTGACCATCTTGGCCTCGGGCAGGGACTCGCTGTCGCCGTGCCGGTGCAGGATGCCGGCGGCGACACCGACCCCGCCGATGGCCAGGCCGCCGGAGACGGTGGCGACGATCCTCAGGTAGTCGCGGCGGGTGGTGAGGGAGTCGGCGCTGATCCGGTCGCGCAGCAGGTCGGCGGCCGTGTCGCCGTCGGACTCGGGTCCCGGTCCGGGTGAGGGCTGTTGGGTCACGCTCATCGGACATCCACTCCGTTGACCTCGACGACGGGGAGGCCGCCGGGAACGGGCCACTGGACCTTGTCCGCGGGTACGACCATCGCCACGCCGGTGCTGACCACGACGTCTCCGAAGACGAAGGAGTCGGCGACCTGTACGCCGGGGCGTTCGGCCTGGAGTTCTTCGAGGGTTCCGTAGAAGAGCGCCCCGGTCGGGCAGACGGTGGCGCACATGGGGGCCAGGCCGTAGGCGGTGCGGTCGTAGCAGAGGTTGCACTTCATCTGGAGCTTCGCCTGGAGGTCGATCTTGGGAACGCCGAACGGGCAGGCGTTGACGCAGTTGGCGCAGCCGATGCAGCGGGAGGTGTCGGCCTGTTGGACCACTCCGTCGGCGGTGACGAGGATCGCGTCGGCGGGGCAGACCTCGGCGCAGGGCGCGACCGGGTCCTCGCAGTGCATGCAGACGGTCGGGAGGGAGGCCACCGACATGCCGGGGTCGGTGTAGTCCAGGTGGATCATCGACTTGCCGCGGTGCGAATCGCATTCGCGGCAGGCGGAGACGCAGGCCTGGCAGCCGATGCAACGGCCCGGGTCGATGAAGATCGTGCGGCCCATCATGGCGCGTCAGCTCCTCTCGGCCGTGCCACGGCCCTGCGGGGACGTGGGCGGCAAGGGATCGGTGCGGGAGACCTGGGTCTCCGGATACGCCTCGTGGCCGGGGGCCGTGGGCGGTGCCGGGACCTCGTCGATCCGCTCGGCGGACTCGATGCGGGCGGCGCACACCTTGTACTCGGGGATCTTGGAGCGGGGGTCGAGGGCGTCGATGGTCAGGGCGTTCGCGGCCGTCGGGACGGGCCAGTGGTAGGGGATGAAGACCGTGTCGGGGCGGATGGCCTCCGTGACCAGCGCCGGGAAGACCTCGCTGCCGCGCCGGGTGACCACCCGAACCGGCTCGCCGTTGCGGAAGCCGTGCGAGGGGTGGACCTCCACCCAGGGCCGCGGGGTCTGTTCCACGAGCGCGCCCAGACGGCGCGTCTGGTTCCCGGACAGGAAGTGCGCGACGGTGCGTCCGGTGGTCAGGGAGAGCGGGTACTCCTCGGTGTACGGGTCCATCGGCGCGTGCCACTCGACGACCTGGAGGTGGACCTTCCCGTCGGGGTGGTAGGTCCTGCCGCCCTCGAACAGCCGGGGGGTGCCCGGGTGGTCGGTGGACGGGCACGGCCACATGATGCCGCCGGTCTCCTCCAGCCGCTCGTAGGTGATGCCGTAGTAGTCGTTGACGGTGCCGGCGGAGGCGACGCGCAGTTCCTCGAACACCTCGCGCGAGCCGGCGAAGTCGAACTTGTCGCCGACGCCCAGGCGGCGGGCCAGTTCGCACATCACCCAGGTGTCGGTGCGCACCCCCGCGGGCGGTTCCTGCGCCTTGTTGTGCTTGACGACGCGGGCCTCGGTGTTGGCCATGACGCCCTCGTCCTCGGCCCACACCGTGACGGGGAAGACGACGTGGGCGTTTGTGGCGGTCTCGGAGAGGAAGAAGTCGAACTGGGCGTGGAATTCGAGGGTGTCGTACCCGTCCTTGACCGCGCCGTAGTTGGGAAGGGAAACGAACGGGTTGTTGCAGATGCCGATGAGGCCGCGGATCTCCTGGCGCTGCATCTGCCAGACCATTTCCATCATGGAGGTTCCGGCGAGCGGCAGATCGGCCTCCTCGATGCCCCAGATCCGGCAGATCTGGCGGCGGTGCTCCTCGTTCATGATGGAGCGCCCGCCGGGCAGCAGGTCCGACTTCTGGCCGTGCTCGCGGCCGCCCTGCCCGTTGCCCTGCCCGGTGATGGTTCCGTAGCCCGCCCCGGGCTTGCCGAGGTTCCCGGTGGCGACGCACAGGTTGATGATGGACAGGCAGTTCTCGACGCCCTGCGAGTGGTGCTCGACGCCCCGGGCGTGGAAGGCCATGGCGTTGCCGGCCCGGCCGAACGTCCGGGCCACCTGGACGATCTGCTCCTCGGGGATCCCGCAGATCGCGGCCGCCCGGGCGGGCGGGTAGTCCTGGACGTTCTCGCGGACCTCCTCCCAGCCGGTGGTGTGGGCGGCGAGGTAGCCCTCGTCGGTCAGTCCCTCGGCGACGATCACGTGCAGGACGGCGTTGAAGAAGGCCGAGTCCGTGCCGGGCTTGAGGGCGACGTGGATGTCCGCGGTGCGGGCGACGGCGGTCTCGCGGGGATCGACGACGATCAGCGAGGCGCCCCGGTCGCGCGCTCCCCACACGTACTGGGTCATCACGGGGAAGCACTCGCCCACGTTGGACCCGGCGATCAGGAGGCAGTCGGTGAGGAGGATGTCCGAGAAGGGGTTCCCGGCCCGGTCGATGCCGAACGCGAGCTTGTTGGCGCCGGCCGCGCTGACCATGCAGAGGCGGCCGTTGTAGTCCACGTGCCGGGTCTTGAGGGCGACCCGGCCGAACTTGCCGACGAGGTAGGTCTTCTCGGAGTAGAGGCTGGCTCCGCCGAGCAGCCCGAAGGCGTCGTTGCCGTGCTCGCCCTGGATGCGCCGGACCTCGGAGACGGTGAAGTCGAGCGCCTCGTCCCAGGAGCACTCGCGGAACTCCTCGTCCCGGGATCGGCGCATGAGCGGGGCGGTCAGCCGGTCGGGGTGGTTGACCTGCTGGTAGGCGTTGATGCCCTTGGGGCACAGCCGCATCCGGTTGATGTCGTGGTTGCGGGGCTCGACGCCGAAGACCTTGCCGCCCTTGTCGACGCGCAGGTACATCCCGCACTGGACTCCGCAGAAGCAGCAGTGGGTGGGGACGAGCGTCTCGCCGTTCTGGTCGGCGTGCCACTGGTCGGCGGGGATGCCTCCGGCGTCGCGGAAGTTGCGGGTGCCGGGCGGGGCGATGGACGGGTCGAGGGGCAGCGGGGCCGTCCTGGCGGGGTCCGTCGCGGTCACTTGAAGCCCTTCTTGACGTGGGTGAGGTAGGCGTTGCCGCGCAGCACCCGCTTGCAGCGCGGGCAGTACTCGGCCCAGGCGTCGAAGTCGAGCTTCAGGTCCTTCATCGTGCCGCGCAGGTTCTCCACGTACGGGGCGGTGTCGACGGGCTCCCCGCAGCGCTTGCAGGCGAAGACCTGCTCGTCCTGGCGGGCCGTGTACTTGAAGAGCTGCATGCCGACAGCGGCCGGCCGCTGGACGATGTGGAAGAACTTCCCGAAGGGGATGTAGATGAGGGTGAAGACCACCGACACCATGTGCAGGATCGCGAGGAACTCGTAGCCGCCGCCGTGCAGGAAGATCGACGAGAAGGTCAGCAGCAGCCCGGTCACCGAGATGACGATCAGGCAGATGAGCGGCAGCAGGTCGTAGGCGAAGCGTTGGCCGGTGATGGCGCCGCGGTCCTTCATCCGGCGCCACAGGAAGTACGAGGCTCCGGGGATGACGAGGACGGCGGCGATGTCCAGGCCGTGGAACATCAGCCAGCCCAGGACGCTCAGCGAGTCGAAGCCGAGGACCTTGAACCCCCAGACCCGCATCGCGTAGCCGGGGCCCGCGCCGCTGTCCGAGGTGAAGGTGAACCAGCCCCAGGTGAGCGGGAAGGTGATCGCGGCGGCCAACAGGCAGCCCCAGAAGATCAGCTGGTGGGCGGCCCAGCGGCCGCGCGAGCGGGCGCCCAGGAACTTCTGGAAGCCGAGGTAGGTGGCGATCATCCGCGGCAGCGCGGTGGGCGCCTTCTTGAAGTTGGCCGCCGAGAAGAAGCTTCCGAAGCCCCGTTTGAAGAGGCGGCGCGCGCCGGGCGCCGAGACCCACACCGTGTAGCGGTAGGCCACGCCGAAGGCCAGGAAGACGGTCGCGACGGCGTACGGCAGCAGGGCGGAGTCGAAGTCCCTCAGGAGCCTGCTGCCGAGCACGATCGCGGCGATGAGCAGCAGGGACACGACGACGCCCGCCAGGGTGGCCCGTGCGGTGACGGACCGGCCGGCGGGCGGCGGGGTGCCGGGCACCCCGGGCGGCGGTGGCGGGGCTTCGGCGATGACTTCTGTGGGCTCGGACACAGCCACCACGCTAGGTGGTTCATACCGATTCAGCCTCTTGTGTCCGGAGTTCGGTTGGTCCGAACGGGTCAGACGGGTGGGCCGGGTGAGCCGGGTCGGACAGGTCAGACGGCCGTCAGGCCGCGGGCGGCGAACGCAGCCTTCGCCGCGGCGACCTGCTCCGCGCCGGGCGAGGGGGTGTCGCGCAGGGTGAACGGCATGCCCAGGGCCTCCCACTTGCTCTCGCCGAGCTTGTGGAAGGGCAGGACGTCGACCCGCGAGACGTTGCCGAGCGCGGCGGCGAAGTCGGCGACGCCCTCCACGTTCTCCCGCCCGTCGGTGAGACCGGGGACGAGGACGAACCGCAGGTGCACCTCCTTGCCGAGGTCGGCGAGGCGCCGGGCGAAGTCCAGGGTGGGCTCCAGCGGGCGGCCGGTGACCTTGCGGTAGGTGGCCCGGTCCCAGGACTTGATGTCGAGCAGGACGAGGTCCACGTCGCGCAGCAGGGCGTCGGTGGCGCGCGCGCCGAGGAAGCCGGATGTGTCGAGGGCGGTGTGCAGGCCGAGGTCGTTCTTCATGCGGTGGAGCAGCTCGCCCGCGAAGACGGGCTGGAGGAGGGGTTCGCCGCCGGAGATGGTGGCGCCGCCGCCCGAGGCGGCGATGAACCGGGTGTACTTGCCGGCCTCGGCGATGACCTCGTCGGCCGAGGTGCGCTTGCCGTTGCGCATCCGCATGGTGTCGGGGTTGTGGCAGTACAGGCAGCTCAGCGGACAGCCCGCGAGGAACGTGACGAAGCGCGTCCCGGGTCCGTCGACGCCGGTGGACAGGTCCCAGGAGTGCACCGAGCCCTCGCTCGGCCGCCGCGTCGCGGCGGCGGCCGGCGTCCGGCCGGCGCCGGCGGCCGGGGCGGTGGCGACTCCGACCGCGGCATGGACCTGGGCCTGGGCCTGGCCGACGGGGATGCTCGTACCGAAGAGGACGGTCATGGCGGGCGCTCCAGACTGAGCCGGTGTCCGTGGGGATCGGATGGGACGCGCGGTCCCGGGGCCGGGTGAGGGGTGAGGGACCTGCCCCGGGCCGCGCGGTACGGGGGCTCTACAACGAGCCGTGGAAGGTGCGGTTCAGCACGTCGAGCTGCTGGTCCCGCGTGAGCCGGACGAAGTTCACCGCGTATCCGCTGACGCGGATGGTCAGCTGCGGGTGGTTCTCCGGGTGCTCCATGGCGTCCATGAGCGTGTCGCGGTTGAGCACGTTCACGTTCATGTGGAAGCCGTCGGCGGCCATGTAGCCGTCGAGGACGCCCGCCAGGTTCTTGATCCGCTCCTCGGGGGTGCGGCCGAGGGCGTCGGGGGTGACGGTGTTGGTCAGCGAGATGCCGTCCTCGGCGTCCTCGTAGGGGAGCTTGGCGACGGACAGCGCCGACGTGACGTAGCCGTGGGTGTCGCGGCCGTTCATCGGGTTGGCGCCCGGGGAGAAGGGCTCGCCGGCGCGGCGGCCGTCCGGGGTGTTGCCGGTCTTCTTGCCGTAGACGACGTTGGAGGTGATCGTCAGCACGGACTGGGTGTGCTCGGCGCCCCGGTAGGTCTCGTGCTTGCGGACCTTCTTCATGAAGTCCTCGACGAGCCGGACGGCGATGTCGTCGACGCGGTCGTCGTTGTTGCCGTAGGCCGGGTAGTCACCGTCGATGACGTAGTCGGTGGCGAGGCCGGTCTCGTCGCGCACGGCCGTGACCTTGGCGTGCTTGATGGCCGAGAGGGAGTCCGCGGCGACGGACAGGCCGGCGATGCCACAGGCCATGGTGCGGCGCACGTCGCGGTCGTGGAGGGCCATCTCGATGCGCTCGTAGGCGTACCGGTCGTGCATGTAGTGGATGACGTTCAGGGCGTGGACGTAGGTCGCGGCGAGCCATTCCATCTGCTCGTCGAACTTCGCCATGACCTGGCCGTGGTCCAGCACCTCGGAGGTGAGCGCACCGGTCTCCGGGCCGACCTGGGCGCCGGACTTCTCGTCGCGGCCGCCGTTGATCGCGTACAGCAGGGTCTTGGCGAGGTTCACGCGGGCGCCGAAGAACTGCATCTGCTTGCCGACCGGCATCGCCGAGACGCAGCAGGCGATGGCGGTGTCGTCGCCGAAGCGCGGGAGCATCAGCTCGTCGGACTCGTACTGCACCGAGGAGGTGTCGATCGAGACGCGGGCGCAGAACTCCTTGAAGCCCCGGGGCAGCCGGGGGGACCAGAAGACGGTCATGTTCGGCTCGGGGGCCGGACCCAGGTTGTAGAGGGTCTGGAGGTAGCGGAAGGAGGTCTTCGTGACCAGCGGGCGGCCGTCCTCGCCCATGCCGGCGATCGATTCGGTGACCCAGGTGGGGTCGCCGCTGAAGAGCTCGTCGTACTCCGGGGTGCGCAGGAAGCGGACGATGCGGAGCTTGATGATGAAGTCGTCGACCAGCTCCTGGGCCCGCTCCTCGGTGAGGAGGCCCGCCGCGATGTCGCGCTGGAGGTACACGTCGACGAAGGTCGAGGTGCGGCCCAGCGACATGGCGGCGCCGTTCTGCTCCTTCACCGCGGCCAGGTAGGCGAAGTACAGCCACTGGATGGCCTCGCGGCCGGTGGAGGCGGGCCCGGAGATGTCGTACCCGTAGGAGGCGGCCATCGCCTTGAGTTCGGCGAGCGCGCGGATCTGCTCGGCGAGCTCCTCGCGCAGGCGGATCGTCTCCTCCAGCGAACGGGGGCCGGCGGGCAGGGCGTTGAGTTCCTCCTTCTCCTCCTTCTTGAAGGCGATGAGGCGGTCGACGCCGTAGAGGGCCACGCGGCGGTAGTCGCCGATGATGCGGCCGCGACCGTAGGCGTCGGGGAGGCCCGTGACGATGCCGGCCTTGCGGGCGGCGCGGATCTCGGGGGTGTAGGCGTCGAAGACACCGGCGTTGTGCGTCTTGCGGTAGTCGGTGAAGACCTTCTCCAGGTCGTCGGAGACCGGGTAGCCGTAGGTCTCCAGGGCGCCCGCGACCATGCGCCAGCCGCCGTAGGGCATGATCGCGCGCTTGAGCGGGGCGTCCGTCTGAAGGCCGACGATCAGGTCCTTGTCGCGGTCGATCCAGCCGGGGGCGTGCGCGGTGATCGTCGAGGGGATGTCGTGCGCGACGTCGTAGACGCCCTTCTCGCGCTCCTCGGGGAACTTGTCCGTGATGGCCTTCCACACGGCGGTGGTCCGCTCGGTGGGGCCGGCCAGGAAGGCGTCGTCGCCTTCGTACGGCGTGTAGTTCTGCTGGATGAAGTCGCGGACGTCCATGGAGTCGCGCCACAGACCGCCCTTGAAGCCGTCCCAGGCTTCCGCGCTCTTCGTGGTTTCCGCAGGGGTGGCAGTCATGGCCGGCACCTTCTTCAGTCGCCTCGTTGCTTGCTTCCATTGCACGCCTTTTGATCGATCATTTGGCGCCGCGTTGGTCCCGAGCTGGGGCCCGAAGGTCCTGTCACTCCTGGCGCCTGATCGCCCACACCTGCCCTGAGCTGCCGTTTCGGCCGGGCCGAAGGTCCATCGTGCGCTTGTGAATCCATTCACAAGAATCTGGACTTCGGGCTGAAAAGTCAGATGATCCGAACCATGGCGAAGCCTGTGGATACCGCGACGCACGTCGTCACCGGCCCCGGCAGCATGAAGGAGTGGTCGATGGCGGCGATGAAGGGCCCGTGGGCCCGCAGCGGGAACCAGCCGTTGGCCGCGGGCCACACGGCGATCAGGAGGGGGCCGGAATGCCGAACACAAACCCCAGCGGCATCAGGGGTCGGGCGGGGGCGAAGCGGGCGCCGGGAGTCGCCGGAGCGGCAGGGCCGCGAGGAGCGGCAGGAGCCCCGACGCCGACCGGCCCGCGGTCGCGCCGGGCAGTGCCGGCCGGCCGCAGGCCGGAAGTGGGGGCCGACCCGGAAGGCCGGGACGGCCGGGACGGCCTAGCTGGGGGCTTCCGCGCCCTTGCGGGCGTAGAACCACCAGGCGACGACCACGCAGCTGGCGTAGAAGGCCACGAAGCCCCACATGGCGCTGGTGACCGCGAAGTTCGCGAACATCGCCGGGATGAAGAAGAAGCCGTAGGCCGCGATTGCGGCGGTGAAGCCGGTCACCGCACCCGACTCGATCTCCGCCTGCTTGAGCGCCGCCGCGTACTGCGGGGTGCCCTCCGTCAGGCCCTTCAGGTGCTGGCCGCGGAAGATGACCGGGATCTGGCGGAAGGTCGAGCCGTTGCCGATGCCCGAGAAGAAGAACGCGGCCAGGAAGCAGAAGAAGAAGCCGTAGAAGGAGCCGTGGTCGGAGCCGGCGGGCAGGAAGGTGATCACGCCGATGATCGAGACGGCCATGCCGACGAAGGACAGGATCGTGACCCGGGCACCGCCCAGCTTGTCGGCGATCCAGCCACCCGCCCAGCGCGCCAGGGCGCCGAGGGCCGGGCCCATCCAGGCGTACGTGGCAACGGAGTAGTCGGGGAAAGTGGTCTTGATGAGCAGCGGCAGGGCGGCGGCGAAGCCGATGAAGGAGCCGAAGGTGCCGACGTAGAGCCAGGTCATCAGCCAGTTGTGCTTGCGCTTGAAGATGACCTTCTGCTGGCTGAAGGGGGTGGAGGCGACCTTCAGGTCGTTCTGTCCGAACCAGGCGATCGCGGCGAGGACGATCAGGACCGGGACCCACACGAAGGCGGCGTTCTGGAGGTAGATCTCCGAGCCGTCGGCCTTCTTCTGGCCCGCGCCGATCGCCAGCACCGAGGTGGTGATCAGGATGGGTGTCAGCAGTTGGACCACCGAGACGCCCAGGTTGCCGAGACCGCCGTTGATGCCGGTCGCGTTGCCCTTCTCCTGCTTCGGGTAGAAGAAGCCGATGTTGGCCAGCGAGGAGGAGAAGTTCGCGCCGCCGATGCCGCAGAGCGCGGCGATCGCGACCATCGTGGTGTAGGAGGTGTTGGGGTCCTGCACCGCGAAGCCGAGCCACAGCAGCGGCGCGATCAGCACCACCGTCGAGAGCGCCGTGAAGCGGCGCTGCCCGATCATGGGGCCGAGGAAGGTGTAGAAGACGCGGGCGGTACCGCCGGTGATGCCGGGTACGGCGGTCAGCCAGAACAGCTGCGACTGGGAGAAGCCGAAGCCGACGTCCTTCAGGTTCGTCGCGGTGATGCTCCAGACCTGCCACACCACGAAAGCGACCAGCAGCGCCGGCACGGCGATCCACAGGTTGCGGGTCGCGACCTTCTTGCCGGTGGTGCGCCAGAAGGTCGGATCCTCCGGCGTCCATTCGGTGATGGTGCGGCCGGGGCGGTACTGCGCCGGATCGGCCAGCACCTCTGGCACTTGCTGCGTGGCGGTACTCATCGCGTGATCCTGAACGTCGAGAAGGGTCCTGACCTATCCAGGTTCCGCTCGCACCACCGTCCCGCATCAGGGGCGAACGTCGTGTGGGCGGCAGGACAAGGTCCTGTCGCCCACACGACGTTCGGCGGCGGATCAGCGCAGGGCGACCACCGGCAGGGACACCCGCGGGTCGTCCAGGCAGATGCCGGCGCGCAGGTCGAAGACCTGTTTGCGCATCGGCGACGTCACCACCGGCACCCCGTCCCGCGAGCCCACGATGCCGTCCGAGATCACGTCGGCGCCGGAGAAGGGGTCCCGGTTCCCGACCGCGTACACCGCCCCGGCCCGGTCCCTTGAAGACGGCCGCCCCGGCGCCGTCCGCGAGCCGCACCGAACGCCCCCGGCCCGGCTCCAGACCGCCCTCGGCCGCCTTGCCCGGGGCCACCGCCCCCGGAGCCACCGGGCCGAAGCGTTCCAGCGCCTCCGGGTCCTCCAGGACGGCCTGCCACTCGTCCTTGAACTTGTGCGGAGTGCGCAGGCCCCGGTAGCGCAGCTCCAGGTCGATGGCGAGTTTGATCGAGTCGCCCTGTCCGAAGCGGCAGAAGCGGGCGCCGACACAGGACTTCACGGCGCGCAGGGACTTCCCGTAGGCCTGACCGGCCACCTCGCCCAGCGCGATGACCTGCTCGGCGGTGATCTCGCCGCCCGCGACGCGCGGGACGACGGAGTGGCTGCCGTCCTTCTGGAGGTCGGCCTCGGCCGGGCCCACCGTCCCCGAGGGGCTCGCCGCCCTCCGGGAGGCCGGGCACCGCCGGATCGCTGTCGCCGCGCACCTGCCGGCTCCGGGCCGGTTCACCCGGGCCCTGGCCGGCGTCGGGGCCCGGGCGGTCACAGAGCCGCCGGCGGACCACCGCGGATCGCCCGGCTGGTACTGGACCGGTACGAGTCGCAGGAGTCCGCCCGGGGTACCCGCGCACCGCGGGCCGCGCGCCTCGCCTGCCGGGAAGCCCGGCTTTGCTGTCCTGGGCGGTATGACGTACGTACCGATGACCGCCCGCAGCCGCCACGAGGACCATCGGGCGGCGACCCCGCTGGAGCTGTTCTTCGACCTCTGCTTCGTCGTCGCGATCGCTCAGGCCGGGGCGCGGCTGGTGCACTCCCTCGCGGAGGGGCATCCGGGGGCCGGTGTGATCGGCTACTTCTTCGTCTTCTTCGGCGTGTGGTGGGCGTGGATGAACTTCACGTGGTTCGCCTCCGCCTACGACTGCGACGACGTGCCGTACCGGGTCGCGACGCTCGTCCAGATCGCGGGTGTCCTCGTCTACGCGGCGGGCGTGAGCCGTGCCTTCGACGACAACGACTGGGTCGTGGCCGTCATCGGCTACCTCATCATGCGCGTGGCGCTCACCGCGCAGTGGTTGCGCGCGGCGGCCGGGGAGAGCGGTCCGGCCCGCAAGGCCGCGCTCACCTACGCGGCGGGGCTGGTGGTGTGCCAGGCGGGCTGGGTGGCCCTGCTGTTCGCCCCGGAGGACTCCAAGCGCTGGCTGTTCCTCGTGCTGGTGGTGGCCGAACTGTTCGTTCCGGTGGTGGCCGAGCGGGGCCACCAGACTCCCTGGCACGCCCACCACATCGCGGAGCGGTACGGCCTGTTCACGATCATCGTGCTCGGCGAGACGATCGCCGCCAGCACCGTGGCCGTGAAGTCGGCGCTCGACGAGCACGAGGCCCTGGGTGAGCTGCTGCCCATCGCCGCGGGCGGGCTGCTGATCGTCTTCGCCGCGTGGTGGATCTACTTCGCGGTTCCGGTGCACACCCGGCTCAACTCCAACCGCGACGCCATCCCGTGGGGCTACGGGCACCTGCTGGTCTTCCTGTCGGGGGCGGCGATCGGCGCGGGCATCGAGGTCGCCGTGGAGCACGCGGTCGGCAAGGCGCACATCTCCCAGGTGGCCGCCAACGCCGCCGTCACCGTCCCCTCGGCACTGTTCCTGCTGATGGTGTGGCTGCTGCACTCCCGCTACTTCAAGCGCGGCGCCGCCCAACAGTCGGTACTGCCGTTGTCCGCCGCGGCGCTCCTCGCCTGCACCTGGTCGGGCCCGTACGCGGTCCTCTGGGCGGGCCTGGTCGCGACGCTCACGGTGGTGGTCGGCCAGACCCTGGCCGACCACGGTCCGGGTGCCCGCACCGCGGCCGGGTGAACGGCGCGGCACCCGTCACCCCCGCGCCCCCGGACCCGTTCAGCAGCTCAGGCAGCTCAGCAGAGCGGCAACACAGGAAGGGACGGGCCCATGACACTGCCCCCACAACGGCACCCAGGCGCGGCCGACCCCGGCGGGGAGCTCGCCGACCCGGGGTTCTGGCAGCTCCCCCCGGACCGGCGGCTGTCGGCCTTCGCCCGCCTGCGCGCCCTGGACACGCCGGTGTTCGTCCCCGAGGGGGCGGGCCACTGGGCCCTGGTGCGGCACGCGGACGTGCAGGAGGCGAGCCGGCTGCCGAAGGTGTTCGCCAGCGCGCCCGGCGTCACGACGCCCGAGCCGGCCCGCTGGGTGCGCGCCCTGTTCGGGGACTCGATGGTCAACCTGGACGGCCCGGACCACGCACAGTTGCGCAAGATCGTCCAGCGGGCGTTCACACCCCGGCTGCTCGCGGCCGCGGAGGAGGACATCCACGCGGTGGCGGCCCGCATCGTGGACGACGTACTGGCCGAGGAGCCGGACGAGTTCGTCTCGGCGGTGGCCTCCCGGCTCCCGCTGGAGGTCATCTGCAACATGATGGGGATCCCGGAGCGCTACCGGGCGGAGATCGCCGACCGGGTCAACCACGCCTCGGAGAACATCGGCGTCGAGCGGGGCCTGGCGGCCCGACTGCGGATGCCCGGGCGCGGGCTGCGGGCGCTGGCGCGGATGCAGCGCATGGTCGCCGGCATCGGCCGGGAGCGGCGCAGGCACCCCACGGACGACCTGATCTCCGCACTGGTCACGGCGAACGTCGACGGACAGGCCCTCGGCGCCCGCCAACTGGGTGCTTTCTTTTCCCTGTTGATGGTCGCCGGGGTGGAGACCACCCGCAACGCCATCACCCACGGGCTGACCCTGCTGACCGACTTCCCCGAGCAACGGGAACTGCTGCTCTCGGACTTCGAGAAGTACGCGGACGGCGCCGTGGACGAGATGATCCGGCACTCGACGCCCATCATCCAGTTCCGCCGGACGGTCGTCACCGAACACACCCTGGGCGGCAGGCCGTTCAGGCCCGGCGACAAGGTGGTGCTGTACTACGCCTCCGCCAACCGCGACGAGGCCGTCTTCCCGGACCCGGACGCCTTCGACATCACCCGCTCCCCCAACCCCCACCTGGGCTTCGGTGGCGGCGGACCGCACTTCTGCCTGGGCGCGCACCTCGCCCGGGTGGAGATGAAGGCCCTGTTCCGCGAGCTGCTCACGCGCCCGGTGGGCCTGCGGGCGGTGGGCCTGCCGGATCTGGCCGGGTCCAGCTTCGACAACCGGGTGCGTTCGCTGCGGTTCGCCTTCGAACGCCCCTGACACACCGGGCCGGCCGGGCGGAACCGGCCACCGGGCAGGCTGGGAGCCCGGCGGCCGGAGCGGGTGGGCGGCGCGCGTCGAGCACCGACGCCGCTACCGCGGGCCGCGCAGCATCACTTCCGCGGGCCGCGCCCCGTCACTTCTGCAGGCTCTGCACGGTCACGACGCAGTGCGCGCTGCTCGTCAGCACTTCCTCGTCACCGGCGAACGCCTGCAGCACCTCCGCGGAGACGGGCTTGCCGGGGACCGCCTCGGGCCAGGCGCGGGTGGCGAACAGGAAGTACGCCTGCCCGCTCTCCTTGGCGGCGTCCACCCACTCCGGCGGCGCGGTGCAGGTCGCGTTGAGCCCCGGCATGGTCAGCGCGATCTGGTTGTCCGCGAGGAGGACCTTCACGTCGAACTTGTGCGGGTTGCGGGTGCCGTCCATGACCACGTCGCCGATGGGCAGGCCGATCTCCTCCAGCAGTCCGCGGGCGGCCGTCTCGCCGGCCTCCCGGCCCTGGGGGCCGTCGCCCAGGGTGTAGGCGAGGAGGTACGGGATGTCGTGCCCCTCGGAGGGGTCGCCGATCCAGGCGAGCACCGAAAGGGTGCCGAGGTGGGACCGGTCGATATCGGCTTGCGTTGAAGTCATGCGCCGCACCTTAGTGGGCCGTCACCCGACCCTTTCACGGCCTTTCACCCGCCCGGGCTAGACCTCCCAGAAACCCCCTCCGGAATTCGCCTGCATGTTCGCGTCCTGGTACTGGACCCGTGCGATCCGCGCGTTTTCCGGAATTTCGAACACGACCCAGCCCTCGGCCCGCTCACCGACCTCCAGGGAATCGAAGACGAGCGGTTTGCCGGTCGTCAGTTCACCGGTGCGCACGACGGGGTGGCGCTTGCCCGCGGTGTCGTGCGCCCACATGTGCCCGAGAGCCCCGTACGAGGCTCCGCCGACGTTGACGAACGACATCGAGGCGGCCACCCAGCGCTTCCCGGCGGGCGGTACGAAGTTCGGCTCCACGCTCACCGCCGGGTCCACGTACGCGGCGAGTACCACCTGGAGGTGACGGCCCACCTCACGCCCCCGCACCCGTACGGGGTCACCCACATGGGCTTCCTTCACGGCGGCCGACCTCACCTCCCGCGCGGGCGCGGCCGGGTCTTCATCGGCGCCGGGCGCTCCGTCGTCCACGGGGACGGCGGGCGCCGCGGCGGGGGCGACCGCGGCGCCCTCGCCGTCGCCCGAGCAGGCGGTGGCGCCGAGCAGGAGGAGCGGGAGCAGGGCGGCGGTGGCGAGTGCGGGGGCGGAAAGGCTGCGCATACGGGATCCCTTCGGGGATCTTCGATCTTCGGGAATTTATCGCGGCCAGTCTCACGCGCCCGAGCGGGCATTTGCACACACCGACACGGGCGGAGGGAGCGAGTTGCCCGCCAACTGCCAGCACAATGCGTTCCGACGGAATACCGCCGCCCTCGTCCACCTGGAGGAAGAATGCGTACGACCGCCATCCGACTGGCCCTCACGGCCTGCTCCGCACTGGCCGCGACCGCCGCACTGGCCGTTCCCGCGGAAGCGACCGTTTTCCATCAGGAGATTTCCGTACGGTCGGATGCCCACATCACCCCGGACGGCAGGATCACCCTTTCCGGGACCTACAGCTGCGAGGCCGCGTCACCCGTCGGGACGGTTCAGGTCAAGGCGACCGTGATCCAGGAAGGCGTCCGGCTGACGATGGGCGCCGGCGACGCCGTCTGCGACGGTCACGAGCACCCCTGGCGGGCCGAGAGCAAGCCGGGCCGCACCTGGGGCGTGCACGAGGGCGCCGCCCGGGCCGTCGCCCAGCTCCAGGAGATCCACTTCGGCGGCGGGATGCTGCCGCGGGCCGTCGACACGGTCGCCGAGGACGCCCGGGACATCACGGTGCACGACCGCCACCGTTAGGGGCTGCCGTCCGCACGCCCGTCGGTCCGGTGGCCGCCGGTAGCCGCCGGTGGCCGCCGCTACCGGCACTCGGGCGCGACGCCCGTCATCGACATGAACGCCACCGTCTGGCACCCGGGGTCCGCGTGCGGACGCCCCGTCGTCCAGTCCACGACCGTGGGGACCCCGGCCACCAGCAGCAGGGCCGCCAACAGCGCGGTGACCGCGCCCCGGTTCAGGCGGCGCACGGCGCGTTCCGTCGCGAAGCCTTCAAAACCTTCCGTTCCATGGCCGCATCATCACCCCGCACGCGACACCCCACAACCCGACGTAGGCGCCCGGTCACCCTCCGACGTGACGGATGCGGTCGACGTCGAACTCGCACCAGACGGCCTTGCCGTCCCCGCGGGACTCCACGCCCCAATGGCTGGCCAGCGCGTCCACCAGCAGCAGTCCGCGCCCGGTGGTGGCCGCCTCGCCCGGGGTGCGCCGCCGCGGCCACACGCTGGAGCGGTCCTTGACCCACAGTCGGATCCGCCGCACCGGCTCCGGCAGCACCTCCATGGTCAGCACCGCCCCGCCGTCCGTGTGCAGGAGGGCGTTGACGAGCAGTTCCCCGGCCGCCAGCTCCACGTCGTCGGCCAGCTCGGGCATGCCCCAGTCGCGCAGGGCCTGCCGCAGGGCGTAGCGGGCCTCGGAGAGCCCTTCCGGGTCGGCCTGGTGGACGTACTGGTGGATCCGGGGCGCCCGGTGGGTGCCCGGGTCCGGGGCCCGGCGCAGGACGAGCAGGGCCACGTCGTCGCCGGAGCCCCAGCGCTCCCACAGCCGGTCCGAGAGGTGGTCGGCGAGCGCCCCCGCCCCCTGCGGGCCGCTGCGCACCGCTTGCGCGAGGGCGTCCATGCCCTGACTGATGTCCGTTCCGGGCTCCTCCACGAGCCCGTCCGTGCACAGCACGAGGGTTTCGCCGGGCACCAGGTCGAGACGGGTCTCGGGAAACTCCTCCCGTTCGAAGAGGGAGGCCAGTCCGAGCGGCAGCCCGCCGCGCACGTTGGGCCAGCCGGTACGCCCGTCCGTGTGGCGGATCAGCGGGCCGATGTGGCCCGCGCGCACGGCCCGTACGCCACCGGTCTCCAGGTCCACCTGCGCGTACATGCAGGTGGCGAAGCGTTCGGTGTCCAGCTCGGCGAGGAAGCGCGAGGCGCGCGCCAGCACGGTGGACGGTGAGTGCCCCTCGCCCGCGTAGGCGCGCAGCGCGATGCGCAGCTGCCCCATGATGGCCGCCGCGTGCGTGTCGTGGCCCTGCACGTCGCCGACGACGATCCCGACGCGGTCGCGGGGCAGCGCGATCACGTCGTACCAGTCGCCGCCGACCTCCCGCCCGCTCCACGCGGAGTGGTAGCGGACCGCGATCTCCCCGCCGGTGATCTCCGGGATCCGGCGGGGCAGCATTGCGGCCTGGAGTCCCGTCGCGAACTCCCGTTCCTGGTCGAAGAGCAGCGCCCGTTGGAGGGACTGGGCGACGATGCCCGCCAGGCCGAGGCACAGGTTGCGTTCCTCGGGGCTGAACTCGGTGCGCCGCCGGTAGAACAGCACGAGGCCGCCGATGGCCTGGGCCTGGGCGATCAGGGGGAGGTAGGCGGCGGCGTCGTAGCGGATCCGGCTCAGGTAGTCGGCCAGCAGGGGGAACTCGTCGGCGAGGTCGGCGAGGGAGGTGACGAAGCGCGCCGTGCGGGTGAGGACCGCCCGGGACAGCGGCAGGGATCCGTCCAGCCGGGTGAACTGCCGTTCGCTGAGGATCTCCAGCGTCTCACCGCTCAACGCGATGATCTTGATGGCGCCGTTCTCGACGAGGCCCAGCGCCAGACCGTCGGCGCCGAGCCGCTCCAGGGCGCCCGCGCCGGTCAGGGCGGCCGTCACGTCGTCGACCGTCACCGCCCGCGACAGGGCCTCCGTGGTGCGCTGCACGATGGTGGCCTGCTGGGCGCGGGCCGTCTCCAGCCTCCGCAGCACGGTGGCGTGGGCCAGCTCGGCCGTCGCGTCCCGGACGATCCCCACGATCCGCAGGGGGCGGCCGTCCGCGTCGCGCAGCACCCGGCCCTGGGTGTGCGTCCACTGGTCGCGGCCGTCGCGCCGCTGCACGGTGAAGTAGGAGCCGTACGTCTCCCCGCCGCCGTCCAGGACCTCGATCACGGTGTCCGCCAGGCGGGCCGAGTCGTCGGCCGGGATCCGCAGCCCGAGGCCCTCCGGGGTGTCGTCGAACTCCTCCGGCTCCAGGTCGAAGACGGCCAGGCCGGCCGCGTCCAGCAGGAGCGTCCCGGTGCCCAGGTTCCACTCGAAGCTGCCCATGCCGTTCAGCGCGAGCCGTTCGCCCGGGCCTGTCAGGGGAATCTCCCGGCCCTGCTCGGATCCGTCGCGCTCCGCCGCTGCCAAGAGACACACCACCTAACGGCCGGGCCAGCACGGCTGGGAGATCAGCCGCTCCCATTCCTCGTCAGGATGCCCCGGGAGGGTGCGTCCGGCCTCCCGCCAACGCTTGACGAGGGAGAGGTAGATCGCGCACGGATCGCCGGACGGATACGCCCCGGACCTGAGGCCCTGGGACGCGGCGGCCGGCGCCCCGTACGCCGGGGCCCCGTAGGCGGGAGCCCCGTACGCGGGAGCCCCGTACGGAGCGGCCGCGGCCGGTCTCGCCGGGGGCTGTTCGCCGCGGCTGGCGGGAATGCGCACCCAGCCACGGCCGCCCTGTGCTCGCTCCGCTCCCATCGCGGACCCCTCTCAGGTGGATCTCGGCGCAGTTACGTCTACGGATGCCCGGCGGCGGCCCGGTCGGCCCGGGCGCCGCCCGTGGAGCCGGGCAGCGGACCCCGGGCGCCGAGGCGCTTGCGGACTCCTCTCACCAGTCTCCCCGCCGTGAACCCCGCGCCGTGCACGAATCGCATGGAAGGGCCGAATGAGGGAGCGGTCAGCAGCCCCGCGAAGAAGAGGCCGGGCCAGGACGACTCGAAGCCGGCGCTCAGCTCCGGGGTCCCGCCGTCCCCCACGGTCTCCAGCGCGGCCCGCAGCCGGGCGTCGAGGAGTTCCAGCCGCCGTAGGTCGGGGGCGAAGCCGGTCGCCGCGACGACGTGGGCCGTCTCCAGTACGACGGACTCGCCGGCGGTCGTGATCAGCCCGAGCCTGGTCCGCCCGCCCACCGCGGTCGCCCGCTCCAACCGGTGTCCCAGCAGCGCCGGCACCCGCCGCTCGAAGCGCTCCCGCAGCCACCAGGCCCCGGCGGGCCCCAGCGCCGTGGCCGCGATCCGCTCCCGGGTCGGCGCGGGCAGCCGCCGTACCGCCCAGGGCAGCTCCGACCACACCCAGCTGCGCCAGCCCGTGCCGAGGCCGCTGTGGGGCTCGCGCAGGGACCGCTTCAGCGGCCGCTCCAGGGGCTGCGGGACGGTGTTCCAGTTCAGCCGGGCGCGCCGGGCCACCAGGGACGGCCGGGCCCCCGCCTCCGCGAGCAGCGCGGCGGTCTCCAGGGCGGCCTGCCCGGCCCCGAGGACGGCCACGTCGAGACCGGCGAACCGGGCCAGGTCACGGTGGTCGCTGCTGTGCGAGACGTGCCCGGGCGGCAGTTCCCGCAGGATTTCGGGGTACCGGGTGAAGGGCATCACCCCGACCGCCAGGGCCACGGTCCGGGCGAGGAGCGGGGGTCCCTCGGCGGTACGGATCAGGAACCCCTCGCCCTGCGGGGTGACCTCGGTGACGGTCACCTCCTCCACCTCGGGCGCGGCCCGCCGGGCGAACCACAGCCCGTACGCGCTGAACGTGCCGATCGGCAGCGGGCTGCCGTGTTCGGCGGCCACCCCGAGGCCCGCGCAGTACTCGCCCAGGGTGTGGCGTCCGCCGGGCGCGGAGAGGTTCGAGGACCAGGGCTCCGACTTGAGGAACATGCCCTCGGGCATGTGGTCCCGCCAGGAGGCCATGGGCCGCCCCAGCACCCGCACGCCGAGCCCGGCCGCCGCGGCGTGCGCGGCGATCGACAGCCCGTACGGTCCCGCGCCGACCACCACGAGGTCGTCCATCCGCGTCACGGCAGTTCCTCCGACTCGCTCATCACCAACCCGGCCGTCACCGGGTCACCAGCTCGTCCGGCTCCGTCGAGGCCTCGGGAGGGGCCGGCCGGGACGCCGCCGGGGGCTGCGCCCGCTGGCGGGGGGCCCGGACGACCGCGCGGGCCGTGCGCCGGCC
>NZ_JANFAK020000065.1 GCF_024721315.2 Streptomyces sp. Isolate_45 | reverse complement strand
CGCGCCCCGCACGCCCGAGTGCCACACCGGCCGCCTGTCGCGCCGCGGGCCCCGGCCCGCACGACGACCGACGCGAAGTCCCGCCCCCGACCCGTAGCGGCACGGCCCGCAAGCCCCCGATCCCACCTCCCCCGTACGCCCTCCCAGAGAAGGTGCCCCATGGACACCCCCGTACCGCAGCCCGTCCGGCCCCCCGACCACGAGCGGGTGCAGTGGGGCCGCGTCAGTTCCCTCGTCGGCGGCCAGGCCGCCGTCCAACTCGGCAGCTTCGCCCTGCTGATCGCCATGAACTGGACGGCGGTCGAGCTCGGCGGCACCCGCGCCGTGACGCTGCTGATGCTCGCCGCCACCGTGCCCCGCGCCCTCATGCTGATCTTCGGCGGGGCCGTCGCGGACACCCTCGGCCCCCGCTTCGTCCTGCTGCGCACCACCGCGGCCCGGGTGGCGCTGCTGGCCGTCGGCGCGGTCGTCACGGCCACCACCCAGGAGCTGTGGCCGCTGGTGGTGATCGCCCTGATCGAGGGGATCCTGCTGGGGCTGGCCGGCCCGGCGTCGGGTGTCCTGCTGCCCATGTTCGCCCGGGGCGACCAGCTGGCCCGTGCCAACTCCCTGTACGCGATGGTGCTGCGCGTGGCTCCCATCCTCGGTGCCCCCGCCGGCGCTTTCCTGATCACCGTCGGGGAACTGTGGGTGGCGATGCTGGTCGGGGCGGTCACCGGCGCCGTCTGGCTCGGCTGCCTGCTGCACGTCACCCACGGTTTCGTCCGCCCGAAGCCGGAGCCCGGGGTCTCCCTGGTCAAGCGGTCCGGCGACGGGTTCCGACTGCTGGCGCGGCACCCGAGGCTGCGTTGGATGTTCGTCGCCGCCCTCTGCCTGGACCTGGCGTTCAGCTGGCCCGCCGAGGTGGCCCTGCCGCTGCTGGTCTCCGAGCGCGGCTGGGGCGTGAGCGCGGTGGGCATCGTCCTCGCGGCGTTCAGCGTGGGCGCCCTGGGCTCCAGCGCGGTCGGGGCGGCGCTCGCACACCGCATCCCCATGTTCGTACGGCTCGTGGTGACCGGCGTCGGACTCGCCGCCGGGATCCTCGTGATGGCCCTGATGCCCTCGGTGCTCTCGCTGACGGCCGTCGCGGCCGGGGTGGGCCTGCTCTCGGGGCTGAACGGCCCGGCCATCGTCACCCTCTACCAGCAGTCCGCACCGGAGGACCGGATGGGCGCCGCGATGTCCACCCTGTCCCTCGCCGGGATCGGCACCGCCCCGATCTCCATCGCCGTCTTCAGTTCGCTGTCGCTCGTCATCGGCGTCCAGACGACCTGGCTGGTGTGCGGTGCCATCGCCTTCGTGTCGCCGGTCGCCGCCGTCCTGGCGCTGCGCCACCCCGTCCACGCCGAGGAACCCGCCGCGGCGCGGGCGCCCGTCACGGCCTCGGTGTGAGGGGGAGGCCATGGCCACCGCGACCGCCGACGGCCGGCTGCTGGTTCCGCGCCGCCTGACCGACCCCGGGCCCGCCCGGGCGGTGGTGGTGCCCGCGAGTCCGCAGCTGTGGCTCGTGGACACCAGCGCCTATCGGGCGCACGCCGCCCGACACGCGCCGGGCACGCTCGACGCCCAGGAACTGGCGCGGGCCGCCGAGTTCGCGCGGGCCGCGGACCGGGACGGCTACGTCTGCGCGCACGTCGCCCTGCGCCGGCTGCTCGGCGCCTACCTGGGCCTGGCCCCGCGCGAGGTGACCGTCGAGCGGGCGCCGTGCTCGCACTGCGACGAGCCGCACGGCCGGCCCGTACTGCCGGGCGGGGCCCTGCACTTCTCGCTGTCGCACTGCACCGGGCTCAGCCTGCTGGCCTTCGCGGACGCGCCGGTCGGCGTGGACGTGGAGGAACTCGTCGCCCCCGGCCTGATCGCGGACACCGCCGACGTCCTGCACCCGAGGGAGGCGGCGGAACTCGCCGCGCTCCCGTCCGAGGAACGGCCGGTGGCCTTCACCCGGGTGTGGACCCGCAAGGAGGCCTACCTCAAGGGGCTCGGCGTGGGGTTGTCGGAGAACCCGGCGGCCGACTACGTGGGGTCGGGACGGACCCCCGCCCAACCGCCGGGGTGGTCCCTGACGGACGTGCGGGTCCCGCAGGGCCACCGCGCGGCGGTGGCCCTGCGCCGGTGACCGAACCCCGCTCCCGGCCCGGCCCCCGGCCCCCGGCGTACCTGCCGGTCGCCGCGGGCCGGGCGGCGCCTTCACGACACGCCCTGGCCGCGGGGCAGGACGGTGGCGAGGACGGCGGGCAGCGGGTACCAGTCCGCCGAGACGACGGTGGCGTGCCGGCCGGCCAGCAGCGCGACGCGGTCGCGGGCCTGGGCCTCGGTGGGGCGGACGCCGTCGATGGCGGGGGCGACGCCGTGTGCGGAGGTGGCGATCAGCAGGTAGTTGTTGCGGGCGTACCAGCCGGTGTCGATGCCGCTCCCGACGTACGCGCTCGCGTCGCCGTCGAACACGACGAACCACGGGCGGAGCGTGGCGTCGGCGTAGCGGCCGCGCGGATCCCCCGCCTCGGCCCGGTGCACGGCCGGGAACGCCGCGGCCCGGCCGAGCAGGCCCGCGGCGGCCAGGGAGCGCAGGTGCTGGGCGTACTCGCGGTCGGTCCACAGCTTGTCGGCGCCGTTGCCCTCCTCCAGCGTGCCGGGTATCAGCTCGACGAGGAACTTGCCGGCCATGCCCGCCCGGCTCGGCCAGGCCCCGGCGCGGGCGGCGGTGTCCAGGTCGGGGTGGCCGGCGGCGAGCTCGCCGGGCCGGTAGAGGGCGTCGCCCAGCTTGGAGTTGAGCAGCGCGTCGAGTTCGGCGGGGCCGCGCCCGAGATTGGCGGCGAAGCCGTCCTTGAGCTCCATCTTCAGGACGACGGGCCGGTGCCCCGGGTGGGCGTCGTGCCAGCTGCGGATGTCGGAGAGGCAGCCCGCGAGGTTCTGGTTGCGGGACTTGGTGCGCAGCTGGGCGGCGTTGCCGGCGTTCTCGCAGTTGTTGTCGTTGCCGAAGGGGTTGTCGTGCGCGACGCGCCAGGAGCTCCCGAAGAAGTTGGTCCACACGTCGATCTCCAGCATCGCCGCCCCGGAGTCCAGGGCGTCGGCGAAGTACGGGTACTTCGTCTTCTCGTACGCGTTGTGCACCCCGACGCCCGTGGAGCCGGCGAACGGCAGGCCGTCCGTGCCCTGCGGGGCTGCGGCTCCCGCCGGGGCCGTGCCCAGGACCAGGCCCAGGGCCGCGAGTGCGGCCACCGCGGCGCCCGCCATCCGATTCCGTATGCTCATGCCGTCGACTCCCTCGGTTACCGGCGCGTAAGTCGCCTGGAGGGTATGGGAGTTCGGTGACGGGCGGAAGGACGGCGGATGGCGGGCCGAGGACGGCGGGGCCGGCTGTGAGGGCGGACACGTTCCGGTCCGGGAACCCCTGCCGCCTTTGCGCCCGTCGAACAGGGCGGTGGAGGATCGACGAGGGCGGGAGCACCTGATGCCGGGCTGGACGAGGGGGCGGACCGTACGGGTCCTCCTGCCGGCCGTCGCCTGCTGCGCCCTGGTGGCCGGCGGCTTCGCCCACCGGGCGGAACTGGCCGCGCTGTTCGGGCCCGTCGCGCGGGGCGACGCCGCGCGCGGAAGCTACGTACAGGATCCCGGGCTCGCGGATCGGGCCGGCGCCGACGTACGGGCGACCCTGCGCGAGGGCGTCGCGGCAGGCGCCCGTCCGCTCGCCGCGACCGGACAGGACCCGGCCGCCGGGTGGCGGCCCTCCGACCCGTTGGAGGCCCGGCCCGTGCCCACCGATCCCTCGATCGGGGCCCTGTTCTCGCCCGGCCCGGACTGGGACGGCGACCACCACTGCTCCGGGAGCGTGCTCCACTCCCCGACCGGCGACCTCGTCGTCACCGCCGCGCACTGCGTGTACCAGGGCGGCTTCCGCACCAACCTCGCCTTCGTCCCCGGCTACCGGGACGGGGTCGCCCCGTACGGCGTCTGGGTGCCCACCCGCATCGAGGTCGACCCCCGCTGGAGCCGCTCGGCCGACCCGGACCACGACGTGGCCTTCCTGCGGGTGCGCCGGGCCGGTGAGCCCGGGGCCGCGCTGGAGGAGGTCGCCGGGGCGCTGTCGCCCGGCTTCGGGCCCGAACTGCCCGCGCCGGCGCGGCTGGTGGGCTACCCGAACGACGGAGAGGAGCCGCTGGGTTGCGCCAACACGGCCGTCGCCGCCGGACCGACGCAGCTGCGGCTGGACTGCGCGGACGTACCCAACGGCACCAGTGGCGGCCCCGTCGTGACCGGGGACCGGACCCTGATCGGGGTGATCGGCGGCCGCGACGGGGGCGGGGACGAGGAAACCTCGTACAGCAGCCATCTCGGAGCGGACGCCCGTGCCCTGTACGAGCGCGCGACCACGGCCCCGGCCGGCTGACCGACGGGCGGCCGTGGGGCGCACCGGCCGCCGACGTCCCCGTCACCCGGGCCGGCCGTGGCCCTACGGGCCCGGTGGCGGCGGATGGTGGGGCGGGTAGGCGGAGGTCGCGGGGGTGGTCGGCAGGCGCCACTTCGACAGGACCCGCAGCATCGTCGCCGGTCCGAGCAGGGCGTTGGGCGGGGTGGACAGCGACAGCACCCCGAAGAAGCGGGACGAGAGCGCCGGGTCGGCATTGGCGCCGACCATGACGCGGGACATGTAACGCTGCAGTACCTTCGTCGCCCGGTCGGGCGGCGGCCCCTCCGTCTGCGCGTAGCGCATGTCCTCGCTGGTGGCGATCTGCCAGGCGACGGACGCCGCGTCCGCCGTGGCCCGCTGGATCCGCCGGGTGGCGGCCGGGATCCGCCCGGGGGCGAGCCCGGTGAGGGCCTCGTCCAGGGCCTGCGCCGCGAGCGCGGCGACCGTCATCCCGTGCCCGTAGACCGGGTTGAAGCGGCAGGCCGCGTCACCGATGACCAGGAATCCGTCGGGCAGGCGGTCCATGCGCTCGTAGTGGCGCCGCTCGTTGGCGGTGCCGCGGAAACCGGTGGGGTCGGACAGCGGGGTCGCGCCCCGGATGGCGTCGTGCAGGGCGGGGCTGCGCAGGCTCCGGGCGAAGCCGAGGAACTCCTCCTCCTTGGTGGAGGGGGCGTGCTCGCCGTTGCCGATGAGGGTCACCAGCCAGCGGTCCCCGCCCTGCGGCACCAGTACGCCGCCGCGCGGGCTGTCCGGTCGGCCCTGGACGTACATCCCGTGCCAGCCCCGGTCCGGGTCGGGTGGGGTGGCGTAGAGGCGGCTGGAGTAGCCGAGGTGCGAGTCGTAGCGCGTGACGGCCGGGCAGGGGTGACCGAGGGCCGCCAGCCAGGCCGGGGCCCTGGAGGTGCGTCCGGTGGCGTCCACGACGAGGCGGGCGGCCAGCGGTTCGCCGCCGCGCAGGGTCACCCCGGCGACCGAGCGGCCGTCCTCACCGGCGAGGAGCCCGCTCGCCGGGCGGCCGTCGAGGATCCCGATCCGTGGGTCCCGCAGTACGGCGCGGCGCACGCACCAGTCGATCAGCTCGCGGCTGCCGACGAGCACGGGGGCGCCCGGCACGGAACGGAACCAGTCGGCCGGGCTCAGCCACAGGAAGTCCCGCGGCGACTCCAGCAGGGCGGAGCCGCCCTCCAGTAATGCGGCGGTGATCCCCGGCAGCAGTCGCTCCATCACGTCCACGCCCCGCGACCACAGCACGTGCGCGTGCCGGGACTGCGGTACTCCCGGCCGGAACTCAGGCCCCTCGGTGGGTAGTTCGTCCCGCTCAACCACGGTGACGCGGGCGAACCGCTCCGCGAGCACCCGCGCCGCCAACAGCCCGGCGAGACCGGCCCCGAGGACCACCGCGTGGTCGTCCCGGGCTTCTGGGTGGTTGTCCGGAGTGTCGTCCATACCCCCGATTGTCGGGCGGGCCGCGCGCCGCGGTCAGGCCCCGGCCCGGGGCGCCCGGAGGCGTCCGGGGGGCGCCAGGGGGCGCTCACGGGCGCCCGCCCCGCCCTGCCGGGGCCGGGGTCAGGCTCCGTCCGGGGTCGCCGCCGCGACGAGGACGTCGCCCGCCGCGACCCGGCTGTAGAGGACCGTGCGCCCCGTGCGCCGGCGCAGGACCAGCCCCGCGGCGAGGAGGACCTTCAGCTGTCCGGCGACCGCTCCGAGGCTGTACCCGGTCAACGCCACCAGCTGCGTCGTGGACTTCGGGCTCTCCAGCAGGACCAGCACCTTCGCCCGCACCGGCCCCAGCAGCCGGACCAGGGCCTGCGGGGCCGGCCGCGCGGCGCCCTGGGTGAGTTGGCCCGCGCACGGGTAGACCAGCGCGTGCCGACGGGTCCCGGTCCAGCTGACCCACCCGTGCCCAGGGGTCACGGGCACGAAGACCAGCCCGACCTCCCCCGACAGTTCGCGCGGCCGTCGCTGCTGCAGGTTGATCCGCAGCCGCCCCTCGCCGAGCCAGGCCATGTCCGGCCGCATCCCGGACAGGGCCTCGGCCAGGCCGCCCCGGCCGAGGTGCCGGGTACGGACCAGGACGTCGGCCTCCGCCACCCGGCGGCGGCGCTCCCAGTCCGGGCGCACGGCCTCCGCCCACACCCACTCCAGCAGCTCCGCAGTCCTCGGGCCCAGCCCCCGGGCGCGGGCGAGGGCGTCGGGGAGCCCGGAAGCGGCGCGGAGGTCCGTGCGCACGACCGCGTCCGGGGTGGCCCGTACGGAGGCCAGCTCCTCCTCGAACGCGCGCCCGTCGGGCGGCGGGGTGAGGTACCCCGCGATCCACGTCCGGCCGAAGGCCGCCCGTACCAGCTCCGCCGTCAGGGGTTCGGCTGCCAGGTGGGCCCGGTAGTGCGGGAACCGGTCCTCCAGCCAGACCCGCTCGGCGGGGTGCGTCGCGGTCCGCCGGTGCAACGCCATCAGTGCGGCCGTGGTCTCCGCGAGCGCGGACACCACGAACCGGCTCCGCGCCAACGCGTCCGTGTCGATCCGCCACCAGCCCATCCGCCCCGCCTCCCGCTCCCCCGCCCACCAACCCGGACGGCCCAGTCTCCCCCGCCCTGCCCCGCCCGCTCCGCCGGCCCCACCCCCACAGGGCCGGCCCCGCGCGACCCACCACACGGCCGGACCCGCGTCACCCACCGGCCACCGGCCACCGGCCCGGCCCCCGCCGGTCACCCCCGCCCGCGCACCCGGAACCCCCGAACCCGCCCGCGAGGTTTCGCTCCCACGCGAAACATTGGGGCGGCGCCCCCACCCGCCCCGAGACTCCCCGCATGCCCCGCTCCTACCGCTCGCTCGCCCGTGTCCCCGAGTTCGTGCCGTTCTTCGCCGCCGCCGCGCTGCGCGTCGGCGCGGCGACCGTCGGCGGGCTCGCCCTCGGCGTGCTCGTCTACGACCGCACCCGCAGCCCGCTCCTCGCGGCCCTCGCGATGTTCGGCCCCTCCCTCGCCCAGGTGCTCGGTGCGACCCTCCTGCTCTCCGCCGCCGACCGGTTGCCCCCGCGGGCCGCCCTCGGCTCCCTGGCGGCGCTCGGCGCGGCCGGCGCCGCCGTACTCGCCGTGCCCGGCCTGCCCTGGTGGGCGGTGTTGGCCGTGCTCCTCGGCCAGGGCCTCGCCGACTCCCTCGCCGGCGGGGTCCGGTACGGACTGCTCACCGAGATCCTCCCCGCCGGGGACTACCTCACGGGCCGGTCCCTGCTCGCCGTCTGCGCGGGCGTGACACAGATCGCCGGGTTCGCCCTCGGCGGGCTGCTCCTCGCCGTGCTGTCCCCGCGCGGGGCCCTGCTGGTGGCCGCCGGGCTGGGGCTGGCAGCGGCCCTCACCGTCCGGCTGGGCCTGAGCCGCCGCCCCGCCCGGGCGGGCGGGCGTCCCTCCGCGGGCGAGACCTGGCGGATCAACGTCCTGCTCCTCTCCGACCCGGCACGACGTCACCTCTACCTCGCCCTGTGGGTGCCCAACGGGCTGATCGTCGGCTGCGAGTCCCTGTTCGTCCCCTACGACCCCGCGCACGCCGGGCTGCTGTTCGGCTGCGCCGCCGCCGGCATGCTCGCCGGGGACACCGTCGCCGGGCGGTGGCTGCCCGCCCGCCTGCGGATCCGGCTCGCGGCCCCGCTCCGGCTGCTGCTCGCCGCGCCCTACCCGGTGTTCCTCCTGGAGCCCGGGCCCGTCGTCGCCGCGGCGACCGTCACCGTCGCCTCCGTCGGCTATTCGGCCGGCCTCCTCATGCAGGAGCGCCTCGTCCCGCTGCTCCCCGAGGGCACCCAGGGCCAGGCCCTCGGACTGCACTCGGCCGGAATGCTGACGATGCAGGGCGTCTGCGCGGCGCTCGCCGGAGCCGTCGCCCAGTACACCTCGCCGGCCGTCGCGATCACCGCTCTGGCCACCGCCTCGGTGGCGGTCACCCTGGCACTGGAGCCCGGGCTCCACCCCAGTAAGCTGCGGGTCCGTCCCCCGCACGCTCCTTCTCCCGTTGCCCGAGGTACCGCGCAGTGAGCTCCCCAGCACCCCCCGCCCCGGTGACGGTCGTCGGCCTCGGCGCCGACGGCTGGGCCGGGCTCACCGCCGCCGCGCGGTCCGCGCTGTCCTCGGCGGAGGTGCTGATCGGCGGACCCCGCCAACTGGACCTGTTGCCCGCCGACGCCTGCCCCGGCCTGCGCGTCGCCTGGCCGAGCCCGCTGCGCCCGGCCGTGCCGAAGCTGACCGCCGAGCACGCGGGCCGCCGGATCGCCGTGCTGGCCAGCGGGGACCCCATGTTCTACGGGATCGGCCGCGCCCTCGGTGAGGAACTGGGCCCGGAGCGGTTGCTGGTCCACCCCCACCCCTCCTCCGTGTCGTACGCGTGCGCCCGGCTGGGCTGGCCCGTCGAGGACACCGAGGTGGTCACCGTCGTCGGCCGTCCCGTGGCCCGACTCACGGCCGCCCTCTTCGAGGGCCGTCGGGTACTGGTGCTGAGCGCGGGAGCCGCCTCCCCCGGCGAGATCGCCGCGCTGCTGCGGGAGCGGGGCTTCGGCCCGAGCCGGATGCGGGTGCTGGAACAGCTCGGTTCCGAACGCGAGGACCTCCACGAGGGGACCGCGGAGCACTGGGAGCACCCGCCCGGTGACGCCCTCAACGTGGTCGCCGTGGACTGCCGGCGCGACCCCGCGCACCCGACCCCGCGCCTGGGCGCCACCCCCGGCCTGCCGGACGTCGCGTACGAGCACGACGGTCAGCTCACCAAGCGGCACGTCCGCGCCGCGACCCTGTGCGCGCTGGCGCCGGCCCCCGGCGAGCTGCTGTGGGACATCGGCGGCGGCTCCGGTTCGATCGGCATCGAGTGGATGCGCACGCACCCGTCCTGCCGGGCGGTGGCGGTGGAGCGCGTATCGGAGCGGGCCGCCCGCATCACCCGCAACGCGAACGCCCTGGGGGTCCCGGGACTGCGCGTGGTCACCGGTGCGGCGCCCGGGGCCCTGGACGGGCTGCCCGCGCCCGACGCGGTGTTCATCGGCGGCGGGCTGACCGCTCCGGGCCTGCTCGACGCGGCATGGGAGGCGCTGGCCCCCGGTGGCCGGCTCGTCGTCAACACGGTCACCCTCGAATCGGAGGCGGTCCTCACCGACCGCTACCGCCGGCACGGCGGCGACCTGGTGAAACTGGCCGTCGCGCACGCCGTGCCGGTCGGCGGTTTCACGGGCTGGCGGCAGGCGATGGCGGTCACCCAATGGTCGGTGACCAAGCCCGCCGCGCGGGCGGCGGACGCGGCCGCCCCGGTGAACGACGCGCACAACGCGATCCGTACGAACGAGGCAGAGGTGGACCGGACATGACCGTGTACTTCATCGGGGCGGGCCCCGGCGCCGCCGACCTGATCACCGTGCGCGGTGCCCGACGGCTGGCCGCGGCGCCCGTGTGCCTCTACGCGGGCAGTCTCGTACCGCGCGAGCTGCTCGCCGAATGTCCGGCGGACGCCCGGCTCGTCGACACCTCGCAGTTGAACCTGGACGAGATCGTCGCCGAGTTCGTACGGGCCCACGCCGCGGGTCACGACGTGGCCCGGCTGCACTCGGGCGACCCGTCCGTGTTCAGCGCGGTCGCCGAGCAGATGCGGCGCCTCGACGCCGCGGGCATCCCCTACGAGGTCGTGCCCGGCGTACCGGCCTTCGCCGCGGCGGCGGCCGCGCTGAAGCGGGAGCTGACGGTGCCCACGGTCGGCCAGACCGTGATCCTGACCCGGGTCGCCCAGCAGGCCACCCCGATGCCCCCCGGCGAGGACCTGGCCACGCTCGGCCGCAGCGGCGCGCTGCTGGTGCTGCACCTGGCCACCCGGTACGCGGACCGCGTCGTCGAGGAACTGCTGCCGCACTACGGGGCCGACTGCCCGGCGGCCGTGGTCGCCATGGCCAGCCGACCCGACGAGCTGGTCCTGCGCGGGACCCTCGCCGACATCGCCGGCCAGGTGAAGGAGGCGGGTCTGGTGCGCACCGCGGTGATCCTGGTGGGTCGCACGCTGGGCGCCGAGCAGTTCCGCGACAGTCACCTGTACTCCGCCGAGCGCGACCGGCATGCCTGCTGAACCGGGTCCCACCGCCGCCGAACCGGCTCCCGCCCCGGATGGACCGGCTCCGGCTTCCGTCCGGGCGCCGCTCGGGCACGTCCTGCTGCTGGGCGGTACGACGGAGGCCCGCCGCCTCGCGGAGGCGCTGTCGCGGCAGGTCCCGTACCGGGTGACGACCTCGCTGGCGGGCCGGGTCGCCGCGCCCGTGCTGCCGCCGGGCGAGGTCCGGATCGGTGGTTTCGGCGGGCCCGCCGGTCTCGCGGACTGGACCGCCGCCCACGGGGTGACGCACCTGATCGACGCCACGCACCCGTTCGCGGAGCGGATGAGCTTCAACGCGGCCGCCGCGTCGGCGCTTTCGGGCGTGCCGCTGCTCGCGTTGCGCCGCCCGGGTTGGACTCCGGGGCCCGGTGACGACTGGAGTTTCACGGACTCCCTCGCCGGGGCCGCCGCCGCCCTGCCGTCGTTGGGCGGGCGGGCCTTCCTGACGACCGGCCGGACGGGGCTGCACGCCTTCGCGGAACTCACCGACACCTGGTTCCTGGTGCGTTCGGTGGATCCACCGGCCGGAGCGGTGCCGCCGCGACTGGAAGTGCTGTTGGCGCGGGGCCCGTTCGGTCTCGACGAGGAGCGGGAGCTGCTGGCCCGGCACCGGATCGACGTGCTGGTGACGAAGGACAGCGGCGGTGCGGCGACCGCCCCGAAGCTGACGGCTGCCCGCGAGGCCGGGATCCCGGTCCTCGTCGTGCGCCGCCCCCCGGTGCCGGCGGGCGTCGCCGAGGTCGGATCGGTCGGGGCGGCGCTGCGGTGGCTGGGCACCCCCGGTGCCGGCGACGCCCCGGGCGACGGCATCGAACCGTCCACGGATGCCGGCGGTTCCTGACCCGGACACCACGCCCCGTCCGCCCCGCGCCCCCGTCGGCGCAAGCGGTTCCTCGCCGCCGGTCGTCCTCGTGGTGTTCCGGACGGGCGGGAGCCGACGGAACGGGACGGGGCGACTTCCGCCGTCCCGCCCCGCTCCTACCGCTCTTCGCGGAGGGTCGACCGCCGGAGCGGCTCAGGGATAGCGGCGCGGCGTCCAGGTGACCCTCGACCCGTCGGGCCGCTCGGTGACCCGGGTCTGCGAGGAGCCGATCAGCAGGATGGTGCGCATGTCCACCTCGGCCGGCTCCAGTTCGGCCAGCGTGACGATCCGCACCGACTGCTCCGGACCGCCCACGTCCCGAGCGACGACCACCGGGGTCTGCGGCGGCCGCAGCTCCAGGAGCAGCTCCCGGGCCTGCGCCACCTGCCAGGTGCGGCTGCGGGAGCCCGGGTTGTACAGGGCGAGCACCAGGTCGGCGGCGGCCGCGGCGCGCAGCCGTTCCGCGATGACCTCCCAGGGCTTGAGCCGGTCGGACAGCGAGATCGTCGCGTAGTCGTGGCCGAGCGGGGCTCCGGCCGCGGCGGCCGCCGCGTTGGCCGCGGTCACCCCCGGCAGGACCCGTACGGGCACGTCCTCGTACTCGGGCTGCGCGGCCACCTCCAGGACGGCGGTGGCCATGGCGAAGACCCCGGGGTCGCCGCCGGAGACCACGGCCACCCGCTTGCCGCGCCGTGCGAGGTCGAGGGCGAACTCGGCCCGCTCGGACTCCACCTTGTTGTCGGAGCCGTGCCGGACCTGGCCCGGCCTGGCGGGGATCCGGTCGAGGTAGGTCGTGTACCCGACGAGCACCTCGGCGTCGGCCAGCGCCCGCCGCGTCTCGGCGGTGAGCCACAGCGGCCCGGCCGGGCCGGTGCCGACGACGGCGACCTCGCCGGGGCCGGACGGCACGCTGCCCGGGTTGCCGATCCGGCTGGGCACGACGGCGACGGCGAAGTACGGAACCGACTCCGGGTCGGTGTCCGCCAGGAGTCCGGTGCGCTCGCCCTCCATCGTGGCGCGCTCCACGTAGCGGGCCTCCGCGAGCCGGCCGCTGTTCTCCATGGCCCGCCGGACCGTGGGGAAGGTCCGGCCGAGCTTCATCACGACCGCCGAGTCGGTGGCGGCGAGCCGGGCCGTCAGCTCCTCCTCCGACAGGGTGCCGGGCAGGATCGTCAGCACCTCCTCGCCCTCGACGAGGGGGGTGCCGAGCCGGGCGGCGGCGGCGCTCACGGAGGTGACTCCGGGGATCACCTCGGCCTCGTAGCGGTCGGCGAGGCGCTTGTGCATGTGCATGTAGGAGCCGTAGAAGAGCGGGTCGCCCTCCGCGAGCACCGCGACGGTGCGGCCGGCTTCCAGGTGGGCGGCGAGACGGGCGGCGGAGGCCTCGTAGAACTCCTCCATCGCGCCCTGGTAGCCGCCGGGGTGATCAGTGGTCTCGGTGGTGACCGGGTAGACCAGCGGCTCCTCGACGTGGTCGTCGCGCAGGTACTTCGCGGCGATCGAGCGGGCGATGGAACGCCCGTGGCGGGCGCTGTGGTAGGCCACCACGTCGGCTTCGGCGATCACCTCGACGGCGCGCAGGGTCATCAGGGACGGGTCGCCGGGGCCGAGCCCGACGCCGTAGAGGCGTCCCTTGGCCGGTGCGGTGCTCATTCGGCCACGCTCGCGATGGCGTTGACGGCGGCGGCCGCGATGGCGCTGCCACCGCGCCGGCCCCGCACGATCAGGTGGTCGAGGCCCGAGGGGTGCGCGGCGAGGGCGTCCTTGGACTCGGCGGCGCCGATGAAGCCGACGGGTACGCCGATGACGGCGGCGGGGCGCGGGGCGCCCTCCTCGATCATCTCCAGCAACCGGAACAGCGCGGTCGGCGCGTTGCCGACGGCGATCACGGAACCTTCCAACAGGCCCCGGTCGCGCCAGACTTCGAGGGCGGCGGCACTGCGCGTCGTGCCCATCCTCGCGGCGAGTTCCGGTACGGCCGGGTCGGAGAGGGTGCAGATCACCTCGTTGTCGGCGGGCAGCCGCTTGCGGGTGACGCCGCTGGCGACCATCTGGACGTCGCAGAGGATCGGCGCGCCGGCCTCCAGGGCGGCGCGAGCCCGCAGGACGACCTCGGGGGTGTATCCGAGGTCCTGGGGGAGGTCGGTCATGCCGCAGGCGTGAATCATGCGCACCGCGACCTGGGCGACGGAGGCGGGCAGCCCGGAGAGGTCCGCCTCGGCGCGGATCGTGGCAAAGGACTGGCGGTAGATGGCCGCGCCGTCCTTCTCGTACTCGAACACGGTGTACTCGCTCATTTCTTCACTGTCTTCACTGCGGCGGTGAGGTGGACGTGCTGGTGGTGCCGACGTTGTCGCCGCTCTCGCCGTCGCCGCTGTCACGCGCGGCCTTGAGTGCGGCGGCCAGGCCTTCGCGGTCGGCCGGTACGGGGTCCCGCCCGTGCACGGAGAGCGCGTACGCGTCCCCGGTGGCGACGAGGTCCACCCAGGCGGTGCCGCGCGGATGCCCGCACCGGCGCTCGCAGCCGGACCAGTGCACGGGCAGCGCTCCGGTCGACCCGGCGACGACCGCGCGCGCGTCGGCCCGTACGTCGGCCAGGGATTTGGCACAACCGGGCCGCCCCGTACAGGCGGTGACGGATTGCCAGGGGTCGTCGGCCCGGATGACCAGACCGGCCGACTCGATCCGGTCGGCGCCGTTGATGGGCCTACGGGTGCTCGCCATCGGCAGGATGACGGTCCGCCAGGGGGTGATCCGCAGACCGCCCCTGCCCCGGGAGGCGACTTGTACGAGCAGCTTCCACTGGCCGGAGTCGATCCGGCCCAGGGGCGGCAGCACGCACAGGGGGGTCAGGTCTCCCGCGCCGGTGCCCCAGGGGCGCGGCGGCGGCGCGTACGGCCACCGCACGTCGGACACGGGGGTGGCGTCGATCCCGGCGGCGGCCAGGCGCCGCCCCAACTCGTCGGCGCGCAGGCCGTGTCGGTCGGGCAGCTCGGCGACGCGCCAGGCGCGGGTACCGGCGGAGTCGGCCGTGTCCAGGAAGTACTCGGCGGCCAGCAGCGCCGCTCGGGGGGCGTCGGCGGTGGCGACTTCGAGGGCCCCTTCGGCCGCGCCGAGGCGGATCAGCGCCCGGCCGGCGGGCAGGGCGAGGGCGGTCACGTCGGGGTCGAGCGCGGCGACGTCGCCGCGGCCGTCGTCGAGGGCGAACAGGAACCGCCCGGACAGGGCGGCCGCGCGGGTGCTCGCGCACAGCAGCCGGTCCAGTTCCCCGACCCACGGCGTGACGTCGGGCCGTCCGTCGTCGAAGAGCCCGGACACGGGGGTCGCCACGATGTTGCGCACGCGTTCGTGGGTGGGCGCGGGCAGCAGGCCGGCCGCCGTCAGCAGCTTCGCCAGTCCCGCGCCGCAGTCCTCCGTCAGGCCCCGGAGCTGGACGTTGCCGCGCGAGGTGAGTTCCAGGTGCCCGTCGCCGAACCGGTCCGCCGCGAGCCCGAGCACGGTCGCCTGCTCCACCGTGAGCAGCCCGCCGGGGATCCGGACCCGCGCCAGCAGCCCGTCGTCCGCCGCGTGCAGGCGCAGCGCGCCGGGGCAGGCGTCACCGCGTTCCCGCATGACGGGTTCGTCCCGCGACGCGGCGGAAGGGGGCTGGGGCATGGCCGCGAGCATACCCACGATTCCCCCACCCCGACCTGTGTCCGTCGCCACCCCACCCCCCGGACCAGCCACAACCCACCGGGCCCCACCGACACCCGCCCGATCCGGCCCCGCCGGCGTTCGAGGCGCGGGCCCCGGGGCAGAGCCCCGCCGACACACCGGCACCCGCACCCCGCGCCACCGACCCCGCTCCCACCGACGCCCGCCCGATCCAGCCCCGCCGGCGTTTGAGGCGCGGGGCCCGGGGCAGAGCCCCCCCAACACACCCGCACCGGCACCCGCACCGGCACCCGGCCACCCCGAACATTCCGGCCGGGGACCCGGCCGCCTAGGATGACCTTTCGACGGACCGTTCGGCCCGTCATCGCCGAGGACGGCGACATGGGAGGAAGCCCGGTGCGAATCCGGCGCGGTCCCGCCACTGTGAACCCCGCGGAGCGATCCGGCGACCGGGGTGAGTCAGGAACTCCCGCTGTCCTCACACTGCCCGGGGCGCGGAAACCCCGAGGAAGGCCTGCCGCCGCATGATCCTGCTGCTGTCGACGTCCGACACCGATCTGCTGAGCGCCCGCGCGGCGAACACGGCGGACGGCCCCGTCCCGTACCGGTTCGCGAACCCCTCCCGTCTCCCGCTGGACGACCTCCCCGGGCTCCTCGACGGCGTCGACCTGGTCGTCGTACGCCTCCTCGGCGGCCTGCGCGCCTGGCAGGAGGGCCTCGACCTGCTGCTGGCGCCCGGCCAGACCCGCCCGGTGGTCGTGCTGACCGGCGAACAGGCCCCGGACGCGCAGCTGATGGAGGCGTCCACCGTCCCGATCGGCATCGCCGCCGAGGCGCACGGCTACCTCGCGCACGGCGGCCCGGCCAACCTGGACCAGCTCGCCCGCTTCCTCTCCGACACGGTCCTGCTGACCGGTCACGGCTTCGAGCCGCCCGCCGCCTCCGCGACCTGGGGCCCCCTGGAACGCACCCCGGGCCGCACCACCGGTCCGGTCGTCGCCGTGCTGTACTACCGCGCCCACCAGATGAGCGGCAACACCGCCTTCGTGCACGCCCTGTGCGAGGCCGTCGAGGCCCATGACGCACAGGTGCTGCCGCTGTACGTGTCCTCCCTGCGCACCCCCGAGCCGGAGCTGATCACCGCCCTGGAGTCGGTGGACGCGGTCGTCACGACGGTCCTCGCGGCCGGCGGCACCCGCCCCGCGACCGCCTCCGCGGGCGGCGACGACGAGTCCTGGGACGCGGGCGCCCTCGCCTCGCTCGGCGTGCCGATCCTGCAGGCCCTGTGCCTGACCGGGTCGCGCGGCACGTGGGAGGAGAACGACGAGGGGCTGTCCCCGCTGGACGCCGCGACGCAGGTCGCCGTCCCCGAGTTCGACGGCCGCCTGATCACCGTCCCGTTCTCCTTCAAGGAGATCGACGAGGACGGTCTGCCCGCCTACGTCGCCGATCCGGAGCGCGCCGCCCGCGTGGCCGGGATCGCCGTGCGCCACGCCCGACTGCGGCACATCGACCGGCGCGACAAGAAGGTCGCCCTGGTCCTCTCCGCGTACCCCACCAAGCACTCCCGCATCGGCAACGCGGTCGGCCTGGACACCCCGGCCAGCGCCGTGGAGCTGCTGCGCACCCTGATCGCCGGCGGCTACGACTTCGGTCCCGCGGACGGCATCCCGGGGCTGGTCTCCGGGGACGGCGACGAGCTGATCCGCGCGCTGATCGAGGCGGGCGGCCACGACCAGGACTGGCTGACCGAGGAGCAGCTGGCCCGCAACCCGGTCCGCATCCCGGCCGCCGACTACCGGCGCTGGTTCGCGCAGCTGCCGGCCGAGCTGCGCGAGAGCGTGGAGCGGCACTGGGGCGAGGCCCCCGGCAACATGTTCGTCGACCACTCCGCGAACCCGGAGGGGGACATCGTCCTCGCGGCGCTGCGCCGCGGGAACCTGCTGATCCTGATCCAGCCGCCGCGCGGCTTCGGCGAGAACCCGATCGCGATCTACCACGACCCGGACCTGCCCCCGTCGCACCACTACCTGGCCGCGTACCGCTGGATCCAGGCCCGCGAGCAGGACGGCGGCTTCGGCGCCGACGCGATGATCCACCTGGGCAAGCACGGGAACCTGGAGTGGCTGCCGGGCAAGAACGCGGGCCTGTCCGCGTCCTGCGCGCCCGACGCCGCGCTCGGGGACCTGCCGTTGATCTACCCGTTCCTGGTCAACGACCCGGGCGAGGGCACGCAGGCCAAGCGCCGCGTGCACGCCACCCTGGTCGACCACCTGGTGCCGCCGATGGCGCGTGCGGAGTCGTACGGCGACATCGCCCGGCTGGAGCAGCACCTCGACGAGTACGCGCAGATCTCGGCGATGGACCCGTCGAAGCTGCCGGCGATCCGCGCGCAGATCTGGACCCTGATCCAGGCTGCGAAGCTGGACCACGACCTGGGTCTGGAGGAGCGTCCGGACGACGACGGCTTCGACGACTTCCTGCTCCACGTCGACGGGTGGCTGTGCGAGGTCAAGGACGCCCAGATCCGCGACGGGCTGCACGTGCTCGGCGGCGCGCCGACCGGTGCGGCCCGGGTGAACCTGGTCCTCGCGATCCTGCGCGCCCGCCAGATCTGGGGCGGTACGACGGCCCTGCCGGGTCTGCGCGAGGCGCTGGGCCTGGACGAGTCGGCGGCCACGCGCACCTCGGCCGACGCGGTCGAGGAGCAGGCCCGCGCGCTGGTGCAGGCGATGGAGGACGCGGGCTGGTCCGCGGACGCGGTCGCCGAGGTCGCGGCGGGCCACTCCGCGGACGTGGCGGCCGTACTGGACTTCGCGGCGCGCGAGGTCGTGCCGCGCCTGGCGGGCACGACGGACGAGATCGCCCACGTGGTGTCCGCCCTGGACGGCTCCTTCGTGCCGGCCGGCCCGTCCGGGTCCCCGCTGCGCGGTCTGGTCAACGTCCTGCCGACCGGCCGGAACTTCTACTCGGTCGACCCGAAGGCCGTCCCGTCCCGCCTCGCGTGGGAGACGGGTCAGGCGCTCGCGGAGTCCCTGCTGACCCGCTACCGCACCGACAACGGCGAGTGGCCGGCCTCGGTGGGCCTGTCCCTGTGGGGCACCAGCGCGATGCGCACGGCGGGCGACGACATCGCCGAGGCCCTGTCGCTGCTGGGCGTCCGCCCGGTGTGGGACGAGGCCTCGCGCCGCGTCACCGGCATCGAGGCGGTCCCGCTCGCCGAGCTGGGGCGCCCTCGTATCGACGTGACGCTGCGCATCTCGGGCTTCTTCCGCGACGCGTTCCCGCACGTGATCGGCCTCCTCGACGACGCGGTGCGGTTGGCGGCGTCCCTGGACGAGCCCGCGGAGTCGAACTTCGTGCGCGCCCACGCCCAGGCGGACCTGGCCGAGCACGGTGACGAGCGGCGCGCGACGACCCGTATCTTCGGGTCCCGTCCGGGCACGTACGGCGCCGGCATCCTCCAGCTGATCGACTCCCGCGACTGGCGCACGGACGCCGACCTCGCGGAGGTCTACACGGTGTGGGGCGGGTACGCGTACGGCCGCGGTCTCGAAGGACGCCCGGCCCGGGACGAGATGGAGACCGCCTACAAGCGGATCACCGTCGCGGCGAAGAACACGGACACCCGCGAGCACGACATCGCGGACTCCGACGACTACTTCCAGTACCACGGCGGCATGGTGGCCACGGTCCGCGCGCTGCGCGGCACGGCCCCGGAGGCGTACATCGGCGACTCCACCCGCCCGGAGACGGTCAAGACCCGGACCCTGGTGGAGGAGACCTCCCGCGTCTTCCGCGCCCGCGTCGTCAACCCCAAGTGGATCGAGGCGATGCGTCGCCACGGCTACAAGGGCGCCTTCGAGCTGGCGGCGACGGTCGACTACCTCTTCGGCTACGACGCCACGACCGGGGTGGTCGCCGACTGGATGTACGACAAGCTGACGGAAACGTACGTCCTGGACCCGACCAACCGTGCCTTCCTGGAGGAGGCCAACCCCTGGGCCCTGCACGGCATCGCCGAGCGCCTGCTGGAAGCGGAGTCCCGCGGCATGTGGGAGAAGCCGGACCCGCAGATCCTGGAATCCCTGCGCCAGGTCTACCTGGACACGGAGGGCAACCTGGAGGGCGAGGCGGAGTAACAGCCCCTGCTCTCCGGCGGCATGCGCCCCTTTTGCGCGCATGCCGCCGGAACCTCCGGGCCCGCGGGTCAGACCGGCGGCATCAGATCACTCTCACTGATGGTGTACGTCAGCAGGGGGTAGCTGAAATCCGATTCGTCGTTCTCACGGCGCCGCAGTCGGTAGAACTCGCGCCTCTGCTCGTCGTCGGCCGACGTGAGGCGCGCGCCCTGCGGGAGGTACGCGTGTCCGTCGCGGAACCGAACGAGGGTCTTCGACGTTCTGAAGGTCACGCCCAACCATTGGTTGTCCGCCGTCCCGACGGGCGCCTCCAACACGATCCGGTGCTTGAGCAGCCGGTTCGAGGCGACGGAGAACGCGACGACACCGTTGTGCGTGAGCGGGATCTCGAACTTCTCGCCGCCGGATCCCTTCGTTTCGAAGATCAGCTTCCTCGGCGGGCCCGCTTCGGGATGTTGATAGCAGGAGAAGACGGCGACGAACGACTCGTCGGCAAGGTCGAGGGCCTGATCGGAATGACTGCCCATGGTTCGGTACGCGTTCGTGTAATTCTCGATGAGAGCGTTGTTGAAGCCGACCGACAGCCCCGCTCGTTCTTGAATCGTCCGCGCCAGCCGTTCGTGCGCCGCCCGGAAACACCGTGCCGGGCTGCCGTACCGAGTGGTGGTGCGTACGAGGGGCACGTCACCCGCGTCGTCGATCCGGGTGAGCACGGCGCCTCGCCGGCCTTTTCCCGCGTCTTCCATACGGGCCGAAGCGGACAGCTCCGCGAAGGGGTTCTCCCCGGTCGGCAACGCGAACGAGAGGATCTCGTCCGAGATCCTAGGCTCGGGGGGCAACGTAGTCTCCCGTGTTCATGCTGAAGAGCAATTCTTCGCCGTAGTCGATGAAGGACGAGGTCCTGTTCTCCTCGGCGTACAGCCTGCGCAGCTCGTCCAGGCCGGCCGGAGTGGGTGGCCCCAGCTTCACCAGCTCTCCTCCCACCTTGAGGAACGTCCGGCCGAGCTTGTGGACGGCTTCGGCGCTCGAACAGCGCACCACGTATCCCAAACGGGTCGGGAGCAGGTCCGCGTCCAAAGCCGAGGGCCGGATCTCATGCGTGTACAGGCGGTTGGTGGACAGTGGCATGAACAACACGGAGCCGGGGTGGAGGGTGAGCGTGAACTGCGCGGGAAGCGCGACCCCGTCGCGTTCCCCGGTCGGGTCCTTGAGGCGAAAGCGGAGTTTGGTCAGTCCACTGGCACCCCGCACGCCGTGATCGAAGGCGTCTTCGGCCAGGGGCCGCAGCGCGTCGATCCCGTCGTAGAAGGTGCAGAACGCCATGATGCCGTTGACCGGCATGTCTTTGGTCTTGTCGGCGTGGGCCGAGATCCTCGCCTTGGACTGCTTGCGCTCGGCCGTGGCGGCGGTGTTGTGGTAGATCTGGGCGAGGACGTGATTCAGCGGTGCCTGGTCCCGGAAGACGGCGGCGGCCTCGCGGTTCAGATCCTCGACGATGCTCGTGTCGGTCGGGCGGAAGTTCTCGGTCGGCCCCGAGAGATTCGTGGAGCACCGGAGCAGGCGGAAATGCAGTTCGTCATCGTCTCGTGTGACGGGCGTCAGATAGATCCCGCTGCGATGCGCGGTTCCGGGCTTGGTGGACTCCGTCAGGGACTGGAACTCATGCTCCGCGCGGATCCGACCGAAGTGATCGGCGCCGGGTGCGAAGAAGCGGCGGTAGTACACGCCGACGCCGTGCACACGGAGGGGAACCCGACCGAGGTCGACGGCGGTCCAAGGTTCGTCGACGCCCTCGCGGTAACCGTGCGACAGCTCCCGGATGACGAACACCCGCTCGGCCGCTTGCAGTTGGCGGGCACTGATCCCGGATACATCGCCACACAGATAGACGGACCTCCCCGCGAGGTCACGCGAACCGGAGGCCAGGTCCTCGGGCGTGATCGTGGACCCGAAGAAGTCCCTGATCGAGGCGTGGTCCCGCAACATGGAAGGCGCGACAAGGATGTTGCCCGCATCGTCGATGCGGGCTTCTCTCGGCTCTGTTGAGTGCGACAAGCGGTACCTGCCAGTGAAAACCGCGGACATGACAATGATCCGCACTCTTTCATTCGCGTCGCGAAGCGTCAAAGGAAGCCACGCGCGAAGATCGAGCGGGCCGCCGGGGCGGCCGCACCGATCAAGGCGTGGAGGCCGTCCCACCTGAGACGCCCCCTTAGCCCCCGCCGTGTCGCGCCGCCGTACAAAGGAGCTCGTGTCACCTGATGCGGTGAACTCCCCCTTATCCCACCTGCATCAGGGGTAGGGCCCTGCTGATCTCGTGCCGGGGGGACGAAACGCCGGCTCCCCGCACCCGTGGACGAAAGGCCGACCCCGTCGTGACGCAGCCGTTCCAACTGCCGGATTTCTACGTGCCCTATCCGGCGCGATTGAACCCACACCTGGAGGACGCCCGGATCCACACCAAGAAGTGGGCCCGCGCCTTCGGGATGTTGGAGGGTTCCGGCGTGTGGGAGGAGAAGGACCTCGACTCGCACGACTACGCCCTCCTTTGCTCGTACACCCACCCCGACTGCGACGCCGCCGCGCTCTCCCTGGTCACCGACTGGTACGTGTGGGTCTTCTTCTTCGACGACCACTTCCTGGAGATGTACAAGCGCTCCCAGGACCGCGACGGCGCCAAGGCCTATCTCGACCGGCTCGCCGCCTTCATGCCGATGGACCTGGCCGACGGGTTCCCCGAGCCCACCAACCCGGTCGAGGCGGGCCTCGCCGACCTGTGGGCCCGTACCGTCCCGGCGATGACGATGGACTGGCGGGAACGGTTCTCCCTGTCGACGAAGAACCTCCTCGACGAGTCGATGTGGGAACTCGCCAACATCAACATCGGGCGGGTGGCGAACCCCCTCGAATACATCGAGATGCGCCGCAAGGTGGGCGGCGCCCCCTGGTCGGCGGGCCTGATCGAGTACGTCTCCGCCGAGGTCCCGGCGCGCGTCGCGCACTCGCGGCCGCTCGGCGTGCTGCGCGACGCCTTCTCCGACGCCGTGCACATCAGGAACGACATCTTCTCCTACCAGCGCGAGGTCGCCGACGAGGGCGAACTCTCCAACGCGATCCTGGTGTTGGAGACCTTCCTCGACTGCACCACCCAGGAGGCCGCCGAAGCCTCCAACGACCTGCTCACCTCCCGCCTGCACCAGTTCGAGCAGACCGCCCTCACCGAACTCCCCCAGCTCTTCGCCGACCGGGCGATGAACCCGGCCGAGATCGCCGCCGTGCTCGCGTACACCAAGGGCCTCCAGGACTGGCAGTCCGGCGGCCACGAGTGGCACATGGTCTCCAGCCGCTACATGAACAAGGAAGCCAAACCCACCGCCCCGCTCACCCTCCCCTTCCTCCCCTCGGGCCTGGGCACCACCGCCCTCGACCTGGGCTCCCTCTTCACCCGCCGCTCGATGGAACTGCGCCGGCGCTCCTTCACGCACGTGCCCTTCCGGTCGACCGGGCCCTCCGTGATCCCGGACCTGTACATGCCGTTCCCGCTCTCCCTCAGTCCCCACCTGGACCACGCCCGCGAGGGTGCCGTCGCATGGTCCCGCGACATGGGGCTGCTCGACCCGCAGCCCGGCGACCCCGGCTCCTCGATCTGGACCGAGGACCGGATGCGCGGCTTCGACTTCGCGCTCTGCTCCGCGGGAATCGACCCCGACGCCACGCCCGAGGCGTTGCTCCTCAACGCGTGCTGGCTGACCTGGGGGACGTACGGGGACGACTACTACCCGGTGGTGTTCGGCCGGACGAAGGACCTCTCGGCGGCCAAGGCGACCACCGCCCGCCTCATCTCCATGATCCCCGTGGACCATGGCGAGCAGCCGCCACCGGTCACCGCGATGGAACGTTCACTCGCCGACCTGTGGGTCCGTACGAGCGCGGGCATGAGCCCGCAGGTGCGGACCGAGTTCCGGGCCACCCTGGTGAGCATGCTGGAGAGCTGGGTGTGGGAGGTCGGGAACCAGATCCAGAACCGCATCCCGGACCCCGTCGACTACGCCGAGATGCGCCGCAGCACGTTCGGCTCCCACCTGACGATGTACCTGTGCCGGCTGGGGCAGGCGGGCCGGGGCATCCCCGACGAGATCTACGCCTGCGGCACCATCCGGTCCCTGGAGAACGCGGCGGCCGACGCCGCCTGCATGATCAACGACATCTTCTCCTACCAGAAGGAGCTGGAGGTCGAGGGCGAGGTCCACAACCACGTGCTGGTCACGCAGAACTTCTTCGACATCGGCTACCCCGAGGCCCTGAGGATCTGCCACTCGCTGATGACGCAGCGCATCGAGGAGTTCCAGCACATCGTGGCGAACCAGCTGCCGCTGCTCTACGAGGACTGGAAGCTGGACTCCGACGCCCGGGCCGGTCTCGACGCGTACGTCGGCGAGCTCCAGGACTGGCTGGCGGGGATCCTCAACTGGCACGAGAAGTGCCGTCGTTACCGGCAGGAGGACCTGCACCGACCGGCCGACGCCCTGTCCACGGGGGTCCTGCGGCCCGGCTTCGGCATGTCGGCGGCGCGGATCTCGCTGCCCGCCTGAGCCCGCGGGCCGGGCGGCGGCACCGACCGGGTGCGGGGGCGGACCGCTCGCCCGTCCCCGCCCCGGAGCCCCCGCCCGGGATCAGAACTCGTCCGCCGTGTGCGGCAGTACGTCGGTGCGCAGCGCGGCGTCCAGTGCGGCCGCCGCGCCGGGCGTGCGTTCGGTGACGAGACCGGCGGCCACGAGCTCGGTCATCAGGGTCCCGCCGAGGTAGCAGGCCGCCAACTCCCGTACGTCGAGCGTCAGATCGGGGTCCGCCCGGGCCGGCTCCCACGCCGCGCCGGCCGGTCCCGCCTTGAGCCGGAAGCGGCCCGCGTTCGCGGGCCTGCGCACGTCGGACAGGTCCAGGACCACTTCCACGGGCGCGGCCCAGCCCCTGGCGGTCAGGGCCGCCCGTACGTCGACCAGGCGCAGCCAGAGCGCGGGGAACTGGGCGGTGACCCTGACCTGGTCCCGGTCGGCGGCGAAGTGCAGGAGCGGGTCGTCGGCGGGGCGACCCCAGGCCCGGACCCGGCCGGTCAGGTCCAGGGAGGCCACGCAGTCCCACAGGGCGGCGGCCACGGCCGGTGTGTCGGCCTCCAGTTCGTCGACGCGCACCAGTCCCGGGGTCCGGCCCGGTCCGGCCGCGTCGTCCTCAGGCTTCGTGCGGAAGAGGACGTATCCCGCGACGGGTTCACCGGGATCGCCGAGGACGATGATCCGGGGCGGCCCCAACTCGTCGTCCTCCTCGTCCTGTTCGCAGAGCCACTCCTCGTTCCAGCGCTGCGTGCTGCGACTCGGACGACCGGCCCGTTCCGTACGGGCGACCTCGTGGCGGGGGCCGATCACGGCGAGGGCGTCCTCCGGCGCCACGAGGCGCAGCGGGCGGGGGTCGGGGGCGATGCGCAGGGCCAGCGGCCGGCCGGAGTCGATCTCGATGGTGAGGCCCTGGGTGGCGGCCCCGTAGCCGAAGCGCCCGTAGATGGCGGCCTCGGAGGCCCACAGGGCGACGAGCGGACTGCCCGCCGAGGCGGCGCGGCGCAGTTGTTCGTCCATGAGGGCCGTCAGGACGCCCCGGCGGCGGTGGGTGGGGGCAACGGACACGAAGGTGAGCCCGGGGCAGTCGAGTTCGCCGCCGGGGACGGAGAGCCGGAAGTCGTGCGCGGCCATGAACCCGACCAGCGCGGCGCCGTCGTAGGCGCCGAGGCGCGCGCAGCGGGTGAGCAGGGCGTGGTGCCGCCGGCGTCCTTCGGGTTCGGGGCGGTCGTGGAAGACCAGGTAGGCGAGCTCCTGGGCGCGGTCGATGTCGGCCTCGGGTACCTCGCGGATGTCCACCATGATCGTGAGACTAATCGGTCATCGTGGACCGGTCACCCCATAAGGGCCCTCATGCGCCGGAATGGCCAATTCCAGCGCCGGCGACGCGGCACCCGCGTCGCTCACCGCCCCCGCCGCGCCCCGCCCGCGCCGCTGATCCGTCAGTGTGCCGCCGGTCCCGTCCAGCCCGTCGGGACGTGGCCGAGCCGGACGCGCTGCGGGTGGTCGCCGACGGGCACGGACACCCGCTTGGCGCCGGTGGCGAAGTCGATGGCCGTGACCCGGTCGGCGCCGCTCTCCGAGATCACGCAGCCCTTGCCGTCCCCGTCGACCGTGGCCCAGTAGGGCTTGGCCGCGGGCACCAGCGGTCCCTCGGCGAGGGTGGCGCGGTCCACGACGGTGGCGTAGTCGTCCATCGTGCCCGCGATGCAGATCTTGGATCCGTCCGGGCTCATGGACATGCCGTGGTGGCGGGAGTCGTTGACCCAGGTGGTCCGGTCGGCGCTCGTGTCCGGGTTCATCGGGAGGGTCTTGAGGCGAGTGATCCGGTCGGTGGGCACGTCGTACTCCAGGAAACCGTTGAAGAACGACACCTGGAAGTAGAACTTCGACTCGTCGGGACCGAAGGCGACCGGGCGTACGGAATCGGAGAGGTCGGAGCGGCCGAAGGCGTCGAGGCGTTCGCGCATGTCGATGACGCGGACGGTGCGGAAGGTCTGCGTGTCGACCACGGTGATCTTCCGGTCGCCCTTCGTCCAGTCCAGCCAGGGCGCGTCGAGGGCCGTGTTCACCTCGCCGATGGAGCTGTTCCACAGGTAGCGGCCGTCGCGGGTGTAGGTGTTCTCGTGCGGCTTGTCGCCGGTCCTGAACGAGCCGACCTGACGCCCGGTGGCGATGTCCAACACGTGAACGGTGTTGGCCGTGGAGGCGGAGACCGCGACGCGGGTGCCGTCCGGCGAGACGGCCATGTGGTCGGATCGGAACCCGGCCACGGGGAAGCGCCAGTTGATCCGACCGGAGCGGACGTCGATGGACACGACGTCGGCGAAGCTCGGCCGGGAGACCACGACGGCCGAGCCGTCCGGGGTGGTGTACATGTCGTCGACGAACTGGTCGTGGCCCTCGCCGGCGCTCTCGCGGATACCGAGGAAGAAGGCGAGCTTCAGCGGGTTGAGGTGGATCTCCCACAGCCGGTCGGCCTTGTCGGGGATCACGTCGATCCGGCCGATCCGGGCGAGGTCGCCGGTGGAGGCGAGGACGTCGGCGGTCCCCTCCCAGTTGTTCCCGACGAAGAACACCTCGCGCAGGCCGTCGCCGGGGGCGGCCGGGGGCGCCGTCGCGGCCGACGCCGGCGCGAGGGTGATCAGCAGGGCGGCCGCGGCCGGCACGGCCAGGGTCCGCAGGAGCCGCCGCGCCCGCGGGGGCCGCGGGGTTCGCGGGGTTCGCTCGGTACGTAACATCCGGTCAACTCCGGTGTTCCGAAGGGACGGAGAGGTTGCCTCCCCTTACCGGCCGGTAAGATAGGGGGAACGTCAAAAGGGCGCAACCCATGGGGTCGCGCCCTTCGCTCATTTCCGGCCTTCGCTCACTCCCGGCCGGGTCTCACCGCTTCAAGCGACGGATCCGATCCTGCCGATCACGGAGTTCGAGGTGTCGTGGTGGATCGGGATGTGCGCGCCGGTGAGCGCCGCCCCGGTGCCGCCGCGGCGGTTCGCGACGATCTCGGCGGCGATGGACAGCGCGGTCTCCTCCGGGGAGCGGGCGCCGAGGTCCAGGCCGATCGGGGAACGCAGCCGGGCCAGTTCGAGCTCGGTCACGCCGACCTCGCGGAGCCGCTTGTTGCGGTCCTCGTGGGTGCGGCGGGAGCCCATGGCGCCGACGTAGGCGACGGGAAGCTTGAGGGCCAGTTCGAGGAGCGGGACGTCGAACTTGGCGTCGTGGGTCAGGACGCACAGGACGGTGCGGGCGTCGACGGCACCCGATTCGGCCTGGGCCTCCAGGTAGCGGTGCGGCCAGTCGACCACGATCTCGTCCGCCTCGGGGAAACGGTTCTTCGTGGCGAACACGGGCCGGGCGTCACAAAGGGTGACGTGGTAGCCGAGGAACTTGCCGATCCGCACCAGGGCGGAGGCGAAGTCGATGGCACCGAAGACGATCATCCGCGGGGGCGGCACGCTGGACTCGACGAGCACCTTGAGGGGCTCTCCGCAGAGCCGGCCGTCGGCGCCTATCTCCAGTACGCCGGTCTTCCCGGCGTCCAGCATGGCGCGGGCCTCCTCGGCGAGTGTGCGGTCCAGTTCGGGGTGTCCCCCGAAGCCGCCCTCGTAGGACCCGTCGGCGCGGACGGTGACGGCGCGGCCCATGAGCTCGGCCGGGCCTTCGGCGATCCGGGCCACCGCGGCGGCCTCGCCGCGGGCGGCGGCGGCCAGCGCGGCCGCCAGTACCGGGCGCAGGGGCGAGCCCACGGGGACCGGGGTGACCAGGATGTCGATGATTCCGCCACAGGTCAGACCCACGGCGAAGGCATCGTCGTCGCTGTAGCCGAAGCGCTCCTGGACGGTCTCGCCGTCCTCCAGCGCCTGCTGGCACAGCTCGTAGACCGCACCCTCCACACATCCACCGGAAACCGAACCGATCGCGGTGCCCTCGCCGTCGACGGCGAGCGCGGCACCGGGCTGCCGGGGTGCGCTCCCGCCGACCGCCACGACCGTGGCGACGGCGAAGTCACGTCCCTGCTCGACCCACCGGTTGAGTTCTTCGGCGATGTCCAGCATGTGCGGCCTCCTCGGAGGGGTTCGTTTCCAGTATCGAGTACGTGGAGGGTGCGGTACTTCGACCGATCGGACCTGATCGACCTGATCGACCCGATCGGCCGGTGCTCCGGCTCGGGTCAGTGGACCCCGAGCCAGCCCTCGATCGGGTTGAGGGCGAAGAACACCAGGAAGATGCCCGTCAGGACCCACATGAAGGCGCCGATCTCGCGGGCCTTGCCCTGCGCGACCTTGATGGCCACGTAGGAGATGACACCGGCCGCGACACCGGCGGTGATCTGGTAGGTGAACGGCATGATCACGACGGTCAGGAAGACCGGGATCGCGGTCGCGCTGTCGGCCCAGTCCACGTGGCGGGCGTTCTGCATCATCATCGCGCCGATGACGACCAGGGCCGCGGAGGCGACCTCACCGGGGACCACCTGGGTGATCGGGGTGAAGAAGAGGCAGGCGGCGAAGAAGAGGCCGGTGACGACGGAGGCGAGACCCGTGCGGGCACCCTCACCGACGCCGGTGGCGGACTCGACGAACACGGTCTGGCCGGAGCCGCCCGCGACACCACCGATGGCGCCACCGGCGCCGTCGATGAACAGGGCCTTGGACAGGCCCGGCATGCGGCCCTTGTCGTCCGCCAGCTTGGCCTCGGTGCCGACGCCGATGATGGTGGCCATCGCGTCGAAGAAGCCGGCGAGCACCAGGGTGAAGACGATCATGCCGATCGTCATGACGCCGACGTCGCCCCAGCCGCCGAAGGAGACCTCGCCGAACAGCGAGAAGTCGGGCATCGAGACCGCGGAGCCCGAGAGCTCCGGCGGGCCGTTCTTCCAGGCCTTCGGGTCGATGTCGACGATGAGGTTCAGGATCACGGCCAGGATGGTGCCGCCGACGATGCCGATCAGGATCGCGCCGGGGACCTTGCGGGCCTGGAGCATGAAGATGGCGATCAGGGTGATGCAGAAGAGCAGGACGGGCCAGCCGGCGAGCTCACCGACCGCACCGAGCTGGAGCGGGGCGCCGAACTCGGGACCGCGGCCCACGAAGCCGGCCTTCACGAGGCCGATGAGGGCCACGAAGAGGCCGATGCCCATGGTGATGGCGTGCTTGAGCGCGAGGGGGATCGCGTTCATGATCATCTCTCGGAGGCCGGTGACGACCAGGAGACAGATCACGACGCCGTACATCACGCACATGCCCATGGCCTGCGGCCAGGTCATCTGCGGTGCCACCTGCGAGGCGAGCACACCGGAGACGGAGAGACCGGCGGCGAGTGCGAGCGGCACCTTGCCGACGAAGCCCATGAGGAGCGTGGTCAGGGCGGCCGCGAACGCGGTTGCCGTGATCAGCGCTGCCGGGGCCATGGTGTTTCCGGCGACGTCCTTGCCGGAAAGGATCAGCGGGTTGAGCAGCAGGATGTACGCCATGGCCATGAAGGTCGTGATACCGCCACGAACCTCGTTGCCGACGTTGGATCCTCTGTGCGTTATATGGAAATACCGGTCGAGCCAAGAACGGCCCGCGGGGTTCAGAGTGCCGTCGCCGGCCTCCTCCGCGGTGGTCTTGGGCTCCACTGATGACTGGGTCATGGTGCCTAACTCCCAAGGTTCAAAGGGGCACCCGCATAAAGATTGGAGACACGGGATTTGGGAAACTGCGTTTGGCTGCACGACCCGGGGTGACGGCCCGAGGCGACGCGAATGTTCACTGCGTTTACTGCGGGTAGTGCGGGGGTGACCGCTGGTACTACGTGGGGGTTTCTGCAGGGGTACTGCCAGGTGCGAGGACCGCGAGCGGTGCGGTACTTCGTGCTCCGGGCGGTGTGGCCGAAAGTGTGACGTTCCCTGTCACACCGCCCGGAAATCTTGGGGAGTGGGTCCGGGGGCCGGAGCCCCCGGACCACGCCGTCCTAGAGGGTGCCGGTGAGGGCTTCCGGACGGATCGGCGTCTTGTTGATCTCCAGACCGGTCGCCTGCCGGATCGCCGCGATGACGGCCGGGGTGGACGAGAGGGTCGGGGCCTCGCCCATGCCGCGCAGGCCGTACGGGGCCTTCGGGTCGGCGAGCTCCAGGACGTCGACCGGGATGGTCGGGGTGTCGAGGATGGTCGGGATCAGGTAGTCCGTGAAGGAGGGGTTGCGCACCTTCGCGGTCTTCGGGTCCACGATGATCTCTTCCATGATCGCGACGCCCAGGCCCTGGGTGGTACCACCCTGGATCTGGCCGACCACGGAGAGCATGTTCAGCGCCTTGCCGACGTCCTGGGCGGTCGCCAGCTCGACGACCTTGACCAGGCCCAGCTCGGTGTCCACCTCGACGACCGCGCGGTGCGCGGCGAAGGTGTACTGGACGTGCCCGTTGCCCTGGCCGGTGACCAGGTCGAAGGGCTCGGTCGCCGCGTGACGGAATTCGAGTTCGAGGTCGATCGCGTCCTCGCCCTCCAGGATGTCGGCGATGTCCGCGAGGACCTCGCCGCCGTCGGTGACGACCTTTCCGCCTTCGAGCAGCAGCTCGGCCGTGGCCCACGCCGGGTGGTACGAGCCGTTCTTGCGACGGCCGATCTCCAGCAGGGCCTCGCGGACCGCCTCACAGGTGTTCTTCACGGCGCCACCGGTCATGTACGTCTGCCGGGAGGCGGACGTGGAACCGGCGGAGCCGACCTGCGTGTCGGCCGGGTGGATCGTCACCTGCGTGACGCCCAGCTCGGTACGGGCGATCTGCGTGTGGACGGTGATGCCGCCCTGGCCGACCTCCGCCATGGCCGTGTGGACCATCGCGACGGGCTCGCCGTTGATGACCTCCAGGCGCACGCGGGCGGTGGAGTAGTCGTCGAAGCCCTCGGAGAAGCCGACGTTCTTGATGCCGACCGCGTAGCCGACGCCGCGGACGACGCCCTCACCGTGGGTGGTGTTGGACAGGCCGCCGGGCAGCGCGCGGACGTCCGCGCCCTCGCCGGCCGACTCCCACTGACGCTCGGGCGGCAGCGGGCGGGCCTTGACCCGGCGCAGCAGCTCGGCAACGGGCGCCGGGGCGTCCACGACCTGGCCGGTCGGCATGACCGTGCCCATCTCCATGGCGTTGAGCTGGCGGAACTCGACCGGGTCCATGCCCAGCTTCTCCGCGAGCTTGTCCATCTGGGCCTCGTAGGCGAAGCAGGCCTGGACGGCGCCGAAGCCGCGCATCGCGCCACACGGCGGGTTGTTCGTGTAGAGCGCGATCGCCTCGATGTCCACGTCCTCCAGGACGTACGGACCGACCGAGAGGGAGGAGGCGTTGCCCACGACCGCCGGGGAGGCGGACGCGTACGCGCCACCGTCCAGGACGATCTTGCACTTCATGTGGGTGAGCTTGCCGTCCTTGGTGGCGCCGTGCTCGTAGTAGAGCTTCGCCGGGTGGCGGTGCACGTGGCCGAAGAACGACTCGAAGCGGTTGTAGACGATCTTGACCGGCTTGTTCGTGGCCAGGGCCAGGAGGCAGGCGTGGATCTGCATCGAGATGTCCTCGCGGCCACCGAAGGCACCGCCGACGCCCGAGAGCGTCATGCGGACCTTCTCCGGCGGCAGGCCGAGGACCGGGGCGATCTGCTGGAGGTCCGAGTGCAGCCACTGGGTGGCGACGTACAGCTCGACGCCGCCGTCCTCGGACGGCACGGCCAGACCGGACTCCGGGCCGAGGAAGGCCTGGTCCTGCATGCCGAACGTGTACTCGCCCTCGACGATGACGTCGGCGCGCTTGCGGGCCTCTTCCACGTTGCCGCGGATGATCGGCTGGCGGTGCACGATGTTCGGGTGCGGGACGTGACCGATGTGGTGGTCGTCGCGGCCCTCGTGGATCAGCGGCGCGCCCTCGGCGAGGGCGGAGGCCTCGTCCGTGACGAGCGGCAGCTCACGGTAGTCGATCTTGATCTTGGCGGCCGCGCGGCGGGCGGTCTCCGGGTGGTCGGCGGCCACGAGGGCGACCGGCTCACCGTGGTGACGTACTCGGCCGTTGGCGAGAACCGGGGTGTCCTGGATCTCCAGGCCGTAGTTCTTCATCTCGGCCGGCAGGTCGTCGTACGTCAGCACCGAGTAGACGCCCGGCATGGCCAGCGCCTCGGAGATGTCGATGGAGACGATCTCGGCGTGGGCGACGGTGCTGCGCAGGGTCTGGCCCCACAGCATGTCCTCGTGCCACATGTCCGAGGAGTAGGCGAACTCGCCGGTGACCTTGAGGGTGCCGTCCGGACGGAGGATGGACTCGCCGATGCCGCCCTTGTTGTGCTTCTGGGTGACGTTCGTCGGCGTACCGGCGGGCACGGTGCGGGTGTTCTGAGCCATGGTCAGACCGCCTCTCCCTGACGGGCGGCCGCGAGGCGGACCGCGTCGAGGATCTTCTCGTAGCCCGTGCAGCGGCAGAGGTTGCCGGACAGGGCCTCACGGATGTCCTGGTCGGACGGGTCGGAGTTCTCCTCCAGCAGCGCGTCCGCCTGGACGAGCAGACCGGGGGTGCAGAAACCGCACTGGACGGCGCCGGCGTCGATGAACGCCTGCTGGATGTTGGAGAGCTCGATGCCCTCACCGGTCTGGGAGTCACCGGGCTTGGCAGCCCAGCGCTTCGCCTCGTCGGTGGTCACGCCCTTGCTTCCGCAGCCGCCGCCGGTGCCGCAGGCACCGCCGTGGCCGTGCTCCTCGCGCTGCTTGGCGAAGTCCGCCAGGCCCTCGACGGTCACGACGTCGCGACCCTCGACCTGGCCGGCGGCCACCAGACAGGAACAGACCGGCACGCCGTCCAGTCGGACGGTGCACGAACCGCACTCACCCTGCTCGCAAGCGTTCTTCGAGCCCGGCAGGCCCATGCGCTCGCGCAGGACGTAGAGGAGGGACTCGCCCTCCCACACGTCGTCGGCTTCCTGCTGACGACCGTTGACAGTGAAATTGACGCGCATGGTTACGCAGCCCCTTCGAGCGAGCGGCCGTTGGTGCCGCGGTACTGCTCCCACGTCCAGACGAGCTGGCGGCGAGCCATGATGCCTACCGCGTGGCGGCGGTACTTCGCCGTGCCGCGGACGTCGTCGATCGGGTTGGCCGCGCCGGAGGCGAGGTCACCGAACTGCTTGGCGATCGACGGCGTGATGACCTTGCCCGACTCCCAGAAGCCGCCCTCTTCGAGCGCGGCGTTCAGGAACTCCTCGGCGGCCTTCGCCCGGATCGGGGTCGGCGCGGCCGACCCGATGCCGGTGCGGACCGTGCGGGAGTCGGGGTGCAGCGCCAGACCAAAGGCGCACACCGCGATGACCATCGCGTTGCGGGAGCCGACCTTCGAGTACTGCTGCGGACCGGAGGCGTTCTTGATGTGGACCGTCTTGATGAGCTCGTCGGGGGCCAGCGCGTTGCGCTTGACGCCCGTGTAGAACTCGTCGATCGGGATCAGTCGCGCGCCGCGGACCGACTCGACCTCGACCTCCGCGCCTGCCGCGAGGAGGGCGGGGTGGGAGTCACCGGCCGGCGAGGCGCAACCGAGGTTGCCGCCGACACCGCCGCGGTTGCGGATCTGCGGGGACGCGACCGTGTGCGAGGCGAGCGCGAGACCCGGCAGCGTGCCGCGCAGGTTCTCCATGATCTGGGTGTACGGGACGGAGGCGCCCAGCTTGGTGACCTCCTCGCCTACCTCCCACTCCCGCAGCAGACCGATGCGGTTGAGGTCGAGGAGGTACTCCGGACGGCGGTGGTCGAAATTGATCTCGACCATGATGTCGGTGCCACCCGCAATCGGCACAGCTGTGGGGTACTCGGCCTTAGCGGCGAGCGCCTCCTCCCAGCTGGCGGGGCGAAGGAAGTCCATGTGCGGCTCTCTTCTTCTTCATCGTGTCGTTCACTTCAAGCCAGGAGGCCGAAGGGCCCTCGACTGGTCGTTCACGTGCTGTTAATGCGGTGTGGAGTCAGTACACAAGCCACGCGTCCCCCGGGTGCAGTCACCGAAACCATGAAGGAGTTGGCTGGGGGCCTCCCTCGTCTTGTAGATTCGTATGAAAGGCAGGATGCGACGACCTGCCCGATTTCCAACGGCAACATTCGAGACAGATCGGCGGCGACATCATGCGGCTGCGCGCACTGCTGGAAACCGAGGCGCTGGGGCTGCGGCTGCTGGGCGGCGAGGACGAACTCGACCGGACGGTCCGCGGGGTCATGACGACCGACCTACGGGACCCCAGCCGGTACCTGTCGGGAGGAGAACTCGTGCTCACCGGCCTGGCATGGCGAAGAAATTCAGCCGATTCCGAGCCGTTCGTACGAATCCTCGCGAGCGCGGGCGTCGCGGGCCTCGCGGCCGGCGAGGCCGAACTGGGCGACATCCCCGACGATCTGGTTTCAGCCTGTCGGCGCAACCGGCTACCGCTGTTCGCCGTGAACGAGGACGTTGCATTCGCCACCATCACGGAATACGTGGTGCGGCAGGTCTCCGGCGAGCGCGCGGGCGACCTCGCGGCGGTCGTGGACCGCCACCGGCGGCTCATGACATCGGGTCCGGCAGGAGGGGGACCCGATGTGGTGCTGGATCTGCTCACCACGGACCTCGATCTGCGGGCCTGGGTGCTCTCGCCCACGGGCCGGCAGATCGCCGGCGCCGGCGAGCCGCTGGCTCCGGGCGTCTGCGCGACGCTGGCGAGCGAACACCTCGCGGCGGTCCGGACCGGCCGCAGGGGCCCGCACCGGATGTCCATCCAGGGTATTACCTACTCGCTGTTCCCGATCAGGGGACACGGCCGGGGCCCGGGCCCCGCGGCCCGTGACGTGCGCGAGAGCGTGCTGTCGGACTGGCTGCTGGCCGTCGAGGCGGACGCGGGCGACTGGCCCGCCGAGCGGCTGGACCTGCTCCAGGGCGTCACCCAGCTGATCGCGGTCGAGCGGGACCGCCGCGACGCGGCCCGTACGGTGCGCCGCCGGCTGGCCCAGGAGGTGCTGGAGCTGGTCCAGACGGGCGCCGCGCCCGCCGAGATCGCGGCCCGCCTGCGGGTGGCCGCCCCGGTGCTGCTGCCCGGACTGGGCGGCGCCCCGCACTGGCAGGTCGTGGTGGCGCGGGTGGACTGGGACGGCGGGGACATCCCCGGCGGGCCGGTCGCCCAGTCGCTGCTGGAGGAGATCCTGGTCGACCCGTCGATCGCGGGGCCCGAGCCGTCCGACCGGATCGCGGTGGCCCATGCGGGTGACGAGGCCATCGCGCTGGTGCCGCTGCCCTCGCTCCCCGGGGAGCCCGGCGAGGACAAGGGCGGACCCGATTCCGCCCTGCACGCCGACGTGCTCCTGGCCTCCGTACGGGAGCCCCTGGCGGCCGGCCTGGCCGACGACGGACGGCTCACCCTCGGCGTCAGCGCCGCCGTGCACTCCGCCGAGGGGCTGCGCGGGGCACTGGAGGAGGCCCGGCACGCCCGCCGGGTCGCCGCCGCCCGTCCGGGCCGGGTCTGCGCGGCCGGCCACCACGAGCTGGCCTCGCACGTCCTGCTGCTGCCGTTCGTCCCGGACGACGTCCGCAGGGCCTTCACGGCCCGCCTGCTGGACCCTCTGCGCGACTACGACCGGCGCCACCGGGCGGAGCTCATCCCGACCCTGGAGGCGTTCCTGGACTGCGACGGCTCCTGGACCCGCTGCGCGACCCGACTGCACCTCCACGTCAACACGCTGCGCTACCGGGTCGGGCGAATCGAGCAGCTGACGGCGCGGGACCTGTCCCGGCTGGAGGACAAGCTCGACTTCTTCCTCGCACTGCGGATGAGCTGAGGAAAGACCGCACCGCCCCACCTCCCCGGGGCGGTGCGCGGGGACGGCCGTACGGTCGGGGGCCCCTGACACGTCGTCCGGACTTTGTGAAAGAGTTCACCCGACCCCTTGGCCGATGCAGCCGATCCGTGCTCTCATTTCGCCCCAGGGCTCAAAGACGTGCTGCTTGGTTGCTTCGGGGAGGGCAATGTGGCGGATACCGCCATGTCCGGTGCGGGATCAACGGGGGGCGACGACCCCCTCCAGCGAGCGATATGGCGGCTGCGCTCGCGCGGCTGTTGGACCGACGCGGCGGCCCTCCTGACGCCCCACGCGCACAACGCGGGCGCCGCGGTGCAGCGGACGGCGCTCCTGGTGGAGCGGTGCCTGTTCACCGGCCAGGGGTGGGCCGAGGCGGAGGACGCGCTGCGGGTGGCGGAGGCCGTGGCCCGGGACGACGACGAGCGGGGCGCGGCCGCGTGCGAACGGGGCCAGCTGGCCTATGCCGCGACCGTGCTCGGGGTCCGCGACCGGGCCGACGAGGCCCGTTCGGCCCTCGGCCGCTCGGCGGCCCTGCTGTCCCCGGGGTCCCGGACCAGGCCGCTGCTGGACTTCCGGCGGGGGCTGGTCGCGGAGCACCTCTCGGAGTCCCCGCAGGCGGCCCTGCCGGCCTACCGGCGTGCCCACGCCGGTGCGGTGACCCACGGGGACACCCTGCTGCTGTCCTTCACCTGGCGGCACCTGGCCGCGCTCGCCCTGCGGGACGGGGAGGTCGCGGAGGCCCGCAAGGGCTTCACGGAGTCCCTGCGGATCCGGGAGGAGCTGGGGTTCCTGGTCGGCACCGCGCCGGCGCTGGCGGCCCTGGCCGAGGCCGAGCCCGAGCCCGAGGCCGCCCGGCTGCGCGCGGAGGCGCGTCGCCTGTTCCACCTGTTGGGCGGCATCCCGACCTGGCTGGCCGACCAGCTCCACCCGTCACCGGCGTAGGGCCTGTCGGCGAACTCCCGTCGTCGCCCGGAGGGCGGCGTCGCGGGGGCCGGTGCGTGCTCCCGGCGTGCCGGACGGAAGCCCGCGTAGCGGACGTACTCGGGCTTCCGCCCGGTGCGGCGGGAGCACGCACCGGGCGCCGCGAGGCAGACGGGAGTTCGCCGACAGGCCCCAGGCCTGTCGGCTCAGCGGGCGCCGGCGAAGTGCTCCCGTACGAGTGACTCCACCACCGGGAGGTCCCCCGCGATGAGGGCCTCCAGGAGGGCGGAGTGTTCGGCCGCGTCGGCGACGAGGTCGGCGCGGCGGACGCGGGGGGTTCCGGGGAGGGGCCACTGGGCACGCCGGTGGAGTTCCTCGGCGAGTCGGACGAGCTCGGCGTTGTCCGCGAGGGAGAGCACGGCCCGGTGGAAGGCCCGGTCGGCGGCCGCGTAGCCGGGCAGGTCACCCGCGGCGGCCGCCTCGGCCGTGGCGAGGGCCCGGGAGCGCAGGGATTCCCAGGTTTCGACGGCGACGGTGCGGGCGAGGCGGAGCATCACCGGGACCTCCAGCAGGGCCCTGACCTCGGCCAGTTCCGCCAGGGAGCGGGGGGTGCGGGTCAGGACCCGGAACCCGCGGTTGGGCAGGCATTCCACCGCCCCCTCCAGGGCGAGCTGCTGCATCGCCTCCCGCACGGGGGTCGCGGAGACCCCGAACCGTTCACCGAGGGCCGGGCCGGAGTAGATCTCCCCCGGCGCCAGCTCACCCTCCACGAGGGCGGCCCGCAGGGCGTCCAGCACCTGCGCGCGCACCGAATGGCGCAGTACCTTCGGTGCGCTCAGTGCGCTCGGTGCGTTCTGTGCGGGAATCGACGGGTTCGTCGATGCCGCGGAGTGGTCCGCAGCGTGCATTCGGCCCTCCTCCGGGTCTCGACCGGCTCCGAGAATAGGCGAAGGTCAGCGGGGTGGACGGGGCCGGGCGCGCCGAATCCGCCGCGGTCGGGGGAATTCCCGGCGGCGGGGGGTGGACGCGTCACCCCAAAGGTCAGATAAGGTAAGGCTAACCTTCTAACGATCGCGTGATTCGGTGGTCCGTCATGACCGGCTTGGCTGTTGACGTCCTGCTCCCGCCCGCACCCGCCCCGGCCGGCTCTCCGGTGGCGGACGCGTACGAGCGCCTGACGGCCGCATACCCCGGGCTGCGGATCACGGAGCACGACGCGCACGAACCCCTCCCTCGCGGTGTGGGATGGGTCGGCGCGGACGAGCTCGCGGCGGGCGGGGAGGCGGTCGACGCCTTCCTCGCCTGGGACCACGCCCAGGTGCTGCGCGACTACGGCACCCCGGGCCGGCCCGACGTGGTGGCCGGGTTCGGACTGCACCGGTACGCCTGGCCCGCCGTCCTGCTGATCACGGTCCCCTGGTTCCTGGACCGCCGGGTACCCCGGCTGCCGGTGTCCCGGGTGGCGTACCACCGGACCCGCGGACAGATGTCCGTACGGGTCGAAACCTTCGCGTGCCTGCCGGACGATCCGGCGGCCGCCCTCCCCGGGGCCCGTGTCGTGCCCGACGAGGAGTCACTGCGGAGCGAGGTGCGGGCAGCGGTGTCCCAGCACCTCACCCCGCTGCTGGAAGGTTTCGGCCCGCGGACGCGGCGCGGCCGGCGGGCCTTGTGGGCGATGGCGACCGACGACCTCGTCGAGAGCCTGTGGTACCTCGGACAGCTGCTGGGCGAGGAGCGGCGGGCGATGCGGGAGTTGGAACTGCTGCTGCCCGGCTCGACCGCCCCGTACACGGGCGGGGCGAGCTTCCGCACCCTGCGCGGCCCCGAGGGCCAGGAACTGTCGACCCGGGACCGGGCCGGCTGCTGCTTCTTCTACACGATCCGCCCGGAGGACACCTGTACGACCTGTCCGCGCACCTGCGACGCGGACCGCGTCGCCCGGCTCGTGGCGGAGGCCGCCGCCGACTGAACCCACCCGCAGGGATGAAGCGGATTCGAACTCAACCCCGTTCACACGAGCGCCAGTTCGAGCCACAACACCCTATCCGACGGGCCCCGCCCCCCGATGGCGTCCACTTGCCCCGAAACCCGCGTGCACCACGGACCGGCTGCGTCACTATGGCGCCCGGAAAGCCGCATACGCGAGGCAAGGGACATCCGCATGAGACTGACCGACATATCGCTGGACTGGCTGCTGCCCGGCAGCCTGTTGATCCTGGGCGTACTTGCGGCAGTGGCGGTACTGGCCCGGGGCAAGCGGGAGGGCGAGAAGGCCGCGGCCGAGGACAGCTGGGAACGCAGCGAGGAACGGCGACGGCGCAAGGAAGCCGTCTACGGGACCGCCTCGTACGTCCTGCTCTTCTGCTGTGCGGCGGTGGCCGCGGCGCTCTCCTTCCACGGACTCGTCGGCTTCGGCCGACAGAACCTGAACCTGTCCGGCGGCTGGGAGTACCTGGTCCCCTTCGGCCTCGACGGCGCCGCGATGTTCTGTTCGGTCCTGGCCGTGCGCGAGGCCAGCCACGGCGACGCGGCCCTCGGGTCCCGCCTGTTGGTCTGGATGTTCGCGGGCGCCGCAGCCTGGTTCAACTGGGTGCACGCGCCCCGCGGCCTCGGACACGACGGCGCCCCGCAGTTCTTCGCGGGTATGTCGCTGTCGGCGGCCGTGCTCTTCGACCGGGCCCTCAAGCAGACGCGCCGGGCCGCGCTGCGCGAACAGGGCCTGATCCCGAGGCCGTTGCCGCAGATCCGGATGGTCCGCTGGCTGCGGGCCCCGCGCGAGACCTTCGGCGCGTGGTCGCTCATGCTGCTGGAAGGGGTCCGCACCCTCGACGAGGCCGTGGACGAGGTGCGCGAGGACAAGAAGGAGAAGGAACAGGACCGTCACCGCAGGCGGGAGCAACACCGCCTGGACCGGGCCCACATCAAGGCCCTCGGCCGGCAGAACCGGGCGTTCGGCCGGGCCCGTGCCCGACAGGTCGACATGCCGGGGCTCAACCCCGGAACGGGCTCCGCGCCGGTCGGCGCGGAGCCGGCCATATCGGAAGCGGGACAGCTGCCCCTGCGCCGCCGGCCCTCCCTGCAGGCCGTCAACGGAACCGAACCCCTTGATCCGTCCGGCGCCCGGACGGTCGACCTCACCGCCGAGGACGACACCCAGACCATTCCCCGGCTCGACTCACTGGAGCGCAAACTGAAGGACCTGGAGCAACAGTTCGGCTGATCCGGACCGTTCGTACGACACGGCGGGGCGGCTGCCGCCCGGGGTTCCCCGGGGGCAACCGCCCCGCCGCCGCGTTCCGGGCGACAACGCGGCGAGGCGCGGTGCGGGGCGTCGCGGGCCGGGCGTCGCGGGCCGGGCGAGACTCACAACACGCCCTGGCCGGCGCGCAGCTCGAACCAGACCACCTTGCCGCGCCCCAGCGCGGCGGGGTCCACCCCCCAGTCGTCGGCCAGCGCCTGCACCAACACCAGCCCCCGGCCGTGCGTACCGTCGTCGGCGGACGGTACGTACGGGCGGGGGCGGCGGGCCGTGTAGTCGCGGACCTCGACCCGCAGCGTGGCGGCGGCCAGGCTCGCGGACACCTCCGCGCCGTGCTCGGTGTGGACGAGTGCGTTCGTCACGAGTTCGGTGATCAGCAACTCCGCGACATCGGCGGCGTCGGTCCGGCACCGGTGGCGCAGCAGTTCCCGCAGCGCCCGTCGGACCTCACCCACGGCCTTCAGGTCCGCCCGCTCCACGCTCCGCCTGATCCGCACCACGTCCGTCGTGCTGCCGCCGCCCCCGACGGACGGTTCGCGCGGCACCGGCCGGCCCCTCTTCCACAGCTTTCCGGTATTCGCCCCCACCCGCACGGCGATGTACCTCCCCCGCATCCACACTGCTCGAACTGGTCTACGGAATGCATGCCCCCCGGGGCAATTCGCACTCCTGCGGAGTTACGGGCGCGGAACGTTGCGGAGGTTGGATCGAGCCATTTGGATCATCCGGCCCACCCCGCCGTCCAGCACGATCTTGCTGGCGGATAGTGCGAAACCGGTCACCATCTCGGCGCTGATCCTCGGTGGAATCGACAGGGCGTTGGGGTCGGTCACCACGTCCACCAGAGCGGGCCCCTTGTGCCGGAACGCGTCCTTGAGAGCCCCTGTGAGCTGCTTGGGCTTCTCGACGCGGACCCCGAAGGCGCCCGCCGCGCGGGCGATGGCGGCGAAGTCCGGGTTCCGGTTCGTGGTTCCGTACGAGGGCAGGCCGGAAACCAGCATCTCCAACTCGACCATTCCGAGCGAAGAGTTGTTGAAGAGGACCACTTTGACGGGCAGGTCGTACTGCACCAGGGTGAGGAAATCTCCCATCAGCATCGAGAACCCACCATCGCCCGACATCGAGACCACTTGACGGTTCCGGTCGGTGAACTGCGCCCCGATGGCCTGGGGAAGTGCGTTGGCCATGGAACCGTGGCTGAACGAGCCGATGATGCGCCGCTTACCGTTCGGGGAAAGATAGCGCGCGGCCCACACGTTGCACATGCCGGTGTCGACGGTGAACACCGCGTCATCATCGGCCAGTTCATCGAGAACCGACGCCACGTACTCGGGATGGATCGGCGTGTGCTTCTCCACCTTGCGCGTGTAGGCCTTCACCACCCCCTCCAGGGCGTCCGCGTGCTTCTTCAACATCCGGTCCAGGAAACGACGGTCCGTCTTGGCCTTGACCCGGGTGTTCAGCGCGCGCAGCGTCTCCCGTACGTCTCCCCAGACGGCGAGGTCCAACTGTGATCGCCGGCCAAGGTGTTCGGGGCGGATGTCCACCTGGACGATCTTCACGTCGTCGGGGAGGAAGGCGTTGTACGGGAAGTCCGTGCCCAACAGGATCAGCAGGTCGCACTCGTGCGTGGCCTCGTACGCGGCGCCGTAGCCGAGCAGCCCGCTCATGCCGACGTCGTACGGGTTGTCGTACTGGATCCACTCCTTGCCGCGCAGGGCGTGCCCGATCGGGGCCTTGACCCGGCCCGCGAACTCCATCACCTCGGCGTGCGCGCCGGCGGTGCCGCTGCCGCAGAAGAGGGTGACCCGGTCGGCCTCGTCGACGAGCCGGACCAGCTTCTCGATCTCCCCGTCACCGGGCCGAACGGTGGGCCGCGCGGTCACCAGCGCGTGCTCCACCGCCTTCTCGGGCGCCGGCTGGGAGGCGATGTCACCGGGCAGCGCGACGACGCTCACGCCGCTGCGGCCGATGGCGTGCTGCACGGCGGTCTGCAACAGCCGGGGCATCTGCCGCGGGTTCGAGATCAGTTCGCTGTAGTGGCTGCACTCACGGAAGAGCTGGTCGGGATGGGTCTCCTGGAAGTAGCCGAGGCCGATCTCGCTGGACGGGATGTGCGAGGCCAGCGCGAGGACGGGCGCCATGGAACGCTGGGCGTCGTACAGCCCGTTGATCAGGTGCAGGTTGCCGGGGCCGCAGGAGCCGGCGCAGGCGGCGAGCCTGCCCGTGATCTGCGCCTCGGCGCCCGCCGCGAAGGCGGCCGTCTCCTCGTGCCGGACCTGGATCCACTCGATGTCACCGGTCCGGCGGATGGCGTCGACGACAGGGTTGAGGCTGTCGCCGACGACTCCGTACATCCGCCGCACGCCCGCGCGCACGAGGATGTCCACGAACTGCTCCGCCACGTTCTGCTTGGCCATGGAAGGGGCGCCCTTTCCGGTTCGGCACTGCCGGGTGCGCCTCCCATCCACGCACGTTCCGCGCCGTTACGCCTCCCAGACCGCGGCGGCCGTCCGGTCGGCGGCGTACCCCTTGAGGCGGAGCTGGGTGTCGGCGAGGAACGCGGCGAGGCCGGGCGGCTCGCCCTGCGACCAGCGGGCCGCGAGCTCCGACGGAAGGAGCGCCTCCTCCCGCATGGGCTCGGCCAGGCCGCCTGAGCACAGCAGGAGCGTGTCGCCGGGGCGGGCCACGGAGGCCCGGAACCGGAAGCCGCCGGTGCCGGTCCCCGTACCGGGTTCGGGGTCGGGGGCGGTCGGGGCGGCCCCCGGGGCGGGGGGCGACCCCGTGCCGGGCTCCAGGTCCTGCCACTCGCCCGCCCTCAGGCGGAAGACCCCGCCCGGGCCCGCGCCGAAGCACACCCGGTGGGGACACCGCGGATCCAGGGGCAGCAGGAGGCCGCGCAGCCCGGCGGTGCGGGCGTCCTCGGGGAGCCCGAGCTCGGCGGCGCGGGCGCGGAGCCGTCCGTAGCCCCGGTCGGTGAGCCGTTGGAGGCCCGAGCGCAGGGCCTCGCGCCGGCCCGCCCGGATGTCGTCGGCCAGCCGCTCCCTGCTGCGCCCGACGGCCGCGGCGACCGTGTGGCACAGCTCGGCCGCGGCCTCGCCGGCGCCGGGGGCCGCCCGGTCCCCGCCGGCCAGGACCACCAGCACCAGGGCGTCGTCACCGCTGCCGAAGCGGGCCGTGAGCAGGCAGTCCCGGCGCGCCTCGCCCCGGTAGCGGGCGGAGTCCCCGCGCACCGAGGCGGCGCGCAGGGTGTAGGTGCCGTAGCGGGCCCCTTCCAGGACCGTGTCGGGGGTCAGGTCGTCCAGCGCCGCGGGGTCGGCCGCGGGCAGCGCCCCCGGTTCGGCGGCGTAGGTCGGAGCCCGGTCCCCGAGGTGACTGACCGTGGGCCGCTCGGGCCCCCGCACGGGCGGCCTGCCGGGCGGGGCCGCGGC
>NZ_JANFAK020000064.1 GCF_024721315.2 Streptomyces sp. Isolate_45 | reverse complement strand
CCCCCCCCCCCCCCCCCCCCCCCCCCCCCCCCCCCCCCCCCCCCCCCCCCCCCCCCCCCCCCCCCCCCCCCCCCCGTCCGCACCCTCATCCCGGGGAGCTCCTCAGACATGCCACACACCGACACCGAGTCCGCCCCGCGGGCCGCGCACACGGACGGGCCCGGCGGCCAGACGGTCGACTTCTGGTTCGACCCCCTCTGCCCCTTCGCCTGGATCACCTCCCGCTGGGTGCTGGAGGCCGCCGAACGGCTGCCCCTGACCCTGCGGTGGCACGAGATGAGCCTGGCGCTCCTCAACAGCGGCCCCGAGGTCCCCGAGGCCCGGCGTGCCCTCCTCGGCCGCTACTGGGGTCCGGTCCGGCTGATCGCCGCCGCCCGCGAAGCGCACGGCGACGAGGTCGTCGGCCCCCTCTACACCGCCCTCGGCAACCGCTTCCACGGCGCGGGCGGCATCTTCGAGCCGGTGCGCACCGCGGCCGACTCCGACTTCCGCGAGGCCATGCACCGGGCGCTGGACGGCGTCGAGCCGGGCTGCGCGGAGGCCCTGGCCGAACTCGGCCTGCCCGCCTCCCTGTTGGCGGCGCTGGACTCCGAGGAGTGGGACGAGCGCCTGCGGGCCTCCCACGACCGGGTACCCGACCAGGACCTCGGCCGGGAGCTGATCGGCGTACCGACGATCTCGGTGGACGGCGGCCCGGGCCAGTTCGGGCCGGTGCTGTCCGCGATACCGCGCGGCAAGCGGGCGGCCGGCCTGTGGACCGCCTTCGCGACACTGGCCGCCGACCCGGACTTCTTCGAGTTGAAGCAGAGCACGGGCCGCACCGCGCCCGTCACCGACTAGGCCGCCCCGTCCCCCCTTTCCGTTCTTCTCTTTCCCGCTCCGCGGCACGACCGGAGGAAGTCAGATGCGCATCATCCGAATCCACGAGTACGGGGACCCGGATGTCCTCCGCGTGGAGGAAGCACCCGTCCCGACGCCGGGCCCGGGCGAGGTACTCATCGCCGCCGAGGCCGTCAGCGTCGGCTTCGCGCAGACCCAGATGCGGCGGAACATCTTCCCCGCCCCCATGTGGCGCCCGCAGTTCCCGATCGTGCTCGGCGGGGACATCATCGGCCGCGTCGCGGGTGTCGGCGCCGGTGTGACGGACATCCACGAGGGCGACCGGGTCGGCGCGTTCACCCTGAACGGCGCCTACGCCGACTACGCGGTCGTCGACGCCTCCACCGTGCTGCCCGTCCCCGAGGGCCTGGACGCCGCCCAGGCGACCGCGCTGCCCTCCCCGGGCCCGATCGCCGCCGGCACGCTGGGCACCGCGGCGCTCCGGCCCGGCGAGAGCGTCCTCGTGCACGCGGCGTCCGGCGGCATCGGCCACCTCGCCGTCCAACTGGCCAAGGCCGCGGGCGCCGGCCTGGTCATCGGCACCGCCGGCTCCCCCGACAAGCTGGAGTTCGTACGGGGCCTGGGCGCGGACGTCGTCGTCGACTACAGCCGGGACGACTGGGCCGACGAGGTCCGCGCGGCGACGGGCGGCAAGGGCGTCGACGTCATCCTCGACAGCGTCGGCGGCGACGTGCTCCGGCAGGGCGTGGGCCTCCTCGCCCCGTTCGGCCGGCTCGTGTTCTACGGTTCGGCCGGCGGCGGCCTGGAGATCCCCAAGGTCTCGCCCATGGAGCTCATCGAGATGAAGTTCCTGACCGGCTTCGCGCTATCGCGCTGGCGCGCCGCCCGCCCCAAGGAGTACCTGCGCAACCACGAGGACCTGGCCAACCGGCTCGCCGACGGCACGGTCCGGCACGCCGTGCACGCCACCCTGCCGCTGCACGAGGTCGCCGAGGCACACCGCCTGATCGAGTCCCGCGCGCAGATCGGCCGCATCGTCCTGCTCCCGGACGCCACCGCCTGACGCCGCCCCGGCACCGGAACGGCCCCCACCGGCCCCGCGAGCTCCGGCTCGCGGGGCCGGTGGGGGCCGTCGGGACGCTCCGATGCCCTGACAGGGAGGCCGCCCGGGTGCCACGATCGGCTCCGCGCGCGGGTACGGGGCCCGCCGACAGCAGGTGAGGACGCGTCATGAATCCGAACAGAGCCGTGCCGGGCCACGTTCCACAGGGCGGTGCCCCACAGGGCGGTGCTCCACAGGGCGGTGCCCCACAGGGCGGTGCTCCACAGCGACCGGCCGGGGCGGGCGGGGGCGGTGCGCGGGCCGCCGGGGTGTTGCTCGGGCTGTCGACGGTGCTCGTCGGCCTGATGGCCGGGCTGTTCTTCGCCTTCGACGTCTCGGTGATGCCGGGACTGGCCGGGCTCGACGACCGCGCGTACGTCACCGCCATGAACGGCTTCAATGCGGCCATCGACGGCAACGGCCTCTTCGGGAGCGTCTTCGTCCTGGCCCTGCTCACCACCGCCGCCGCGGCGGTGGTCTCCCTGCGGACCGGCCACCGCGCCGTCGCGCTCCTGGCCGGGGCGGCCGCCGTCGCCTACCTCGTCGTCCTCGTGATCACCTTCGCGGTGAACATCCCGCTGAACGACCGGCTCGCCGACGTGGCGGGCGCGGTGGGCGCCGCGCCGCCGACCGGCCTGCCGGTGGTGGACGACTTCAAGGGCACCTGGGTGACCACGAACATCATCCGCACCCTGCTCTCCACGCTCGCGCTCGTCGCCCTGGTCCGGGCCCTCCTCCTGCACGGCCGCGCCACGCCGCGCTGACCGGGACGGGACCGGCCCCCGCACCGCGCGGGGGCCGCTCCCGAGGTCAGGAACCGCCGTGGAGGACCAGCGCCCAGGCCAGCAGGCCGGTGGCGGCCGTGCACAGCAGGGTGCGCCACACGTTCGCGCGCACCCACGGGCCCTCGAAGGCCCGCCGGACGGCCGCCGGGTCGGCGAGCGCGTCGGCCGGACCGGCCTGCGCCAGGGCGTTGTTGAGCGGGATGTTCACCACGCCCGTCACCACCATCGCCAGCACGTAGCAGACGAACGCCCCGATCAGCGGGCCGAGTGCCGCCCGCCCGTCGGCCGGGACGTGCAGGCCCACGGCGAGCCCGGTGAACAGGAGCGCCCCGAGGTAGCCCAGCATGAACCAGCCGTTGAGGATCGCCACGTTGATGCGCTGCATCACCTCGACGACGGTCCGGTCGCCGGTGGCCCGCAGACCGGGCATCACGGCCACGGAGAACCCGTAGAAGAGGCCGCTGACCAGGCCCATGGTGATCGTCGCCGCGATCAGTGACGCGAACCGTGCCGTTTCCATGTTGAGCTCCCCCGTGCGTAGTCGAAATCCGGTCATCGAGCTGACGGACGCGGCCGATCCTACGGGCGGAGATCCACGGCGTCCCGGGAAATCCGATGAGCTGATACCACCCGGTTTCAACCGATGGACACCGTTCGGCGCGCACAGGTGCCCGGGGTACCCTCCGCTTCCGCGGGCCCGCACGCCCGGCACCGAAGCCTGGAGAGGAAACAGACCGTGACCGAACCGAAGCACCGGCTGGACGCATTGCGGGCCGACATCGAACGCCGCAACCCCGCCCAGCCCGAGTTCCACCAAGCCGTGCGCGAGGTCCTGGACACCCTCGCCCCGGTGTTCGCCGCACGCCCCGAGTACGCGGAGGCGGGCCTGGTGGAGCGGCTGGTCGAGCCCGAGCGGCAGATCATCTTCCGGGTGCCGTGGACGGACGACCGCGGCCGGGTCCACGTCAACCGCGGCTACCGGGTGGAGTTCAACAGCGCGCTGGGCCCGTACAAGGGCGGCCTGCGCTTCCACCCGTCGGTGGACATCGGCGTGGTGAAGTTCCTGGGCTTCGAGCAGATCTTCAAGAACGCCCTGACGGGCCTGGGCATCGGCGGCGGCAAGGGCGGCAGCGACTTCGACCCGCACGGCAGGTCGGACGCGGAGGTGATGCGCTTCTGTCAGTCGTTCATGACGGAGCTGTACCGCCACATCGGCGAGCACACGGACGTCCCGGCCGGTGACATCGGCGTCGGCGGCCGCGAGATCGGCTACCTCTTCGGCCAGTACCGGCGCATCACCAACCGCTGGGAGGCCGGCGTCCTGACCGGCAAGGGCACCGGATGGGGCGGCTCCGAGATCCGTCCGCAGGCCACCGGTTACGGCAGCGTCCTCTTTGCCGCCGAGATGCTCGCCGTCCGCGGCGAGTCCCTCGACGGCCTCACCGCCGTGGTCTCCGGCTCCGGCAACGTCGCCCTGTACACCATCGAGAAGCTCCAGCAGCTCGGCGCCAACCCGCTGACCTGCTCGGACTCCCAGGGCTACGTCATCGACGACAAGGGCATCGACCTCGCGCTGCTGCGCCGGATCAAGGAAGTCGAGCGCGGGCGCGTCAGCGAGTACGCGCAGCGCCGCGGCTCCTCCGCCCGGTTCGTGCCCGGCGGCCGGGTGTGGGAGGTCCCGGCGGACGTGGCCTTCCCGTCGGCCACCCAGAACGAACTCGGCGCCGACGACGCCCGCGCGCTCATCGCCGCCGGGGTCAAGGCCGTCTCGGAGGGCGCCAACATGCCCACCACCCCGGAGGCCGTCCACCTCTTCCAGGAGGCCGGCGTCGCCTTCGGCCCCGGCAAGGCCGCCAACGCGGGCGGGGTCGCGGTCAGCGCCCTGGAGATGGCCCAGAACGCGGGCCGCACGGCGTGGAGCGCCGGCCGAGTCGAGGAGGAACTCGCGGGCATCATGCGCGACATCCACGCGGTGGCGTACGAGACGGCCGAGCGGTACGGGGCTCCCGGCGACTACGTCACCGGCGCCAACATCGCCGGCTTCGAGCGGGTCGCCGACGCCATGCTCGCCCAGGGCGTGATCTGACGCCGGAAGCCGGGGCACCCGGCCCGGGCACCGGGCCGGGGCCGTAGCCTGGTGTTCCACCACCGACAGGGAGTCATCCGTGCTGAGCGCGCTCGACGGGACGTACGGCGATCGCAAGGACGCCCTGAGCGTCGCCGGACGGACCGCCTCGTACGAGGAGTTGCTGGGCGCCGCGAGCGCCGTCGCCGCCGACGTGGCGGGCACGACGGCCTTCGCGATGACGGCGACGGCCTCGCTGGAGACCGTCGCGGCGGCCGTCGGCGCCCTGCTGGCCGGGGTGCCGTTCGTACCGCTGCCGCCCGACGCGGGACCCGCCGAGCGCGAGCACATCCTGCGGGACTCCGGCGCCGTCGAACTCGACGTCGACTTCGCCCGCCGGGCTCCCGCCCGGTCCCTCCCGGCCGTGCCCACCGCCGATCCGGCGCTCATCCTCTACACGTCCGGCACCACCGGGCCGCCCAAGGGCGTCGTGCTGAGCGGCACCGCGATCACCGCCGACCTGGACGCCCTCGCCGACGCCTGGCAGTGGAACGCCGACGACACCCTCGTCCACGGACTCCCGCTGTTCCACGTGCACGGCCTGGTCCTCGGCGTGCTCGGCGCGCTGCGCACCGGCAGCCGCCTCGTGCACACCGGCCGCCCGACCCCGAGTGCCTACGCGCGGGCGGGCGGCAGCCTCTGCTTCGGGGTACCCACCGTCTGGTCCCGCATCGCCGCCGACCCGGAGGCCGCCGCGGCCCTGTCCGGGGCCCGGCTCCTCGTCTCGGGCAGCGCCGCCCTGCCCGCCCCGGTCTTCCGGGACCTGGAGCGCCTCACGGGGCACCGGCCGGTGGAGCGGTACGGGATGACCGAGACGCTGATCACCATCAGCGGCCGGGCGGGCGGCGAGGTCCGCCCGGGCACGGTCGGCACCCCGCTGCCCGGCATCCGGACCCGCATCGCGGCCGAACCCGGCGCGGAGATCGGCGAACTCCAGCTGACCGGGCCGACCTTGTTCTCCGGCTACCTGGGCCGCCCGGAGGCCACCGCCGCCGCGTACACCGAGGACGGTTGGTTCCGTACGGGTGACATCGCCGCCGTCGACGAGGCCGACGGGGTCCACCGGATCGTCGGCCGGGCCTCCATCGACATGATCAAGTCCGGCGGGTACCGGATCGGCGCGGGCGAGATCGAGAACGCGCTGCTGGACCACCCCCGGGTGAGCGAGGCGGCCGTGGTGGGCGTCCCGGACGCCGACCTCGGGCAGCGGATCGTCGCCTTCGTCGTCGCCGAAGGCGTCACGGGCGGCGAACTGACCGACTTCGTCGCCGCGCACCTGTCGGTCCACAAACGACCGCGCGAAGTCCGGTTCATCACGGCCGTACCGCGCAACGCCATGGGCAAACCACAGAAGAAGCTCCTGCTGACGGACGACACCGGGGACCACGCATGACCATCGCCAAGACCACCAGGGACCTCCGCACCACCGGCAGTCCGTGGATCCGCCGCTTCCACACCGCGGTGCGACCGCAGGACGCACCCGTCCTCGTCGTGCTCCCGCACGCGGGCGGCAACGCCTCCTTCTACTTCCCGATCTCCCGGGACCTGGCCCCGCACGCCGAGGTGCTCACCGTCCAGTACCCCGGCCGCCAGGACCGCTTCGGCGAGCCGAGCCCCGAGACGGTGACCGGCCTCGTCGACGAGGTCGAGCGGGCGCTGCGGCCCTGGCTGGGCCGGCCCCTGGTGCTCTTCGGCCACAGCATGGGCGCGGTCCTCGCCTTCGAGTTGACCCGCCGGCTGGAGCGCGCGGGCACGGCCCCGCGCGGCCTGGTCCTCTCCGGGCGCCGCTCCCCGCTGCTGCCCGAGGAGGGGAACACCCACATCGAGGGGGACGACGCGCTCCTCGCCCGGCTGGGCGAACTCTCCGGCACCGACCCGCAGTTGCTCGCCGATCCGGACTTCCGGGAGCTGATCCTGCCGTCGCTGCGCAGCGACTACAAGGCGATCGAGACGTACCGCTACGAGCCGGGGCCGCCTCTGAGCACCCCCGTCAGCGTGCTGTGCGGGCAGTCCGACCCGCGGGCGAGCCTGGCCGGGTCCATGGACTGGCGGCAGCTGACCGGCGCCGCCTTCACCTTCCGGTCGTTCCCCGGCGGGCACTTCTACCTGGCGGAGCAGCACGACGCCGTGGTCCGGGCGCTCACCGAGGACCTTTCGGCCTTCGCCGGGACCTGACGGGCGGGCGCCGCGACCGGTACCGGCCGCGCCGGCCGGATCCCGTCGGAGATCATCTAGGCAGGGCCGGGGGGCGTCGGTACGTTGCTCGCATGGACCAAACGGCTGGCGATCCCAGAACCGATCATCGCGCCCTCGTCGCGGCCTCCATCACGGTCGTGCTGTGGGCCTCCGCGTTCGTCTCCATCCGCGCCGCGGCCGAGCACTTCGGGCCCGGGGCGCTCGCGCTGGGGCGGCTGCTGACGGCCTCGGTCGCGTTGGGCGTCGTACTCCTGGTCAAGCGGGTGCCGCTGCCGCCGCGTCAGGCCTGGCCCGGGATCCTGGTCTCGGGGGTGCTCTGGTTCGGGCTGTACATGGTGACGCTGAACTGGGGCGAGCAGGAGGTCGACGCCGGGACCGCGGCGATGGTCGTGAACATCGGCCCGATCGTCATCGCCCTGCTCAGCGGCTGGCTGCTGAAGGAGGGCTTCCCGCCGATGCTGCTGGCGGGCATGGGCGTCTCCTTCGTCGGCGCGGCCGTCGTGGGCGTGTCCACCTCCCACGGCGGCACCTCCTCGGTCCTCGGCGTGCTGCTGTGCCTGGTCGCCGCCCTCGCCTACGGGGCCGGGGTCGTCTCGCAGAAGCCGGCGCTCCGGCACGCCACTCCGCTCCAGGTGACGACGTACGGCTGCTTCGTCGGGACGGCGTGCACCCTGCCGTTCGCCTGGCAGCTGATCTCCCAGCTCCCCGAGGCCCCGCTCACCGCCACCCTCAACATGGTCTACCTGGGCCTGTTCCCGACCGCCCTCGCCTTCACCACCTGGACGTACGCGCTGTCGCGCACCACCGCCGGGAAGATGGGCGCCACCACGTACGCGGTGCCCGCCGTGGTGGTGGTCATCGCCTGGTTCGCCCTGGACGAGGTCCCCGGCTGGCTGACCCTGCTCGGCGGGGCGATCTGCCTCGGCGGTGTCGCGGTCTCCCGCAGGCGGCCGCGGGCCGCCGCGGCGGAGGTCCCCGCGGTGAAGTAACTCCCTTGGCGCGGAATGTCGTTCGGGGCGGGGCGGCGGCCGTCCGGTTTCGGTCGCGTCCGGCGAGTTCGGCCGCCGGCCCGCCCAGCAGGATCCGGAGGCCGAACTCGAAGGTCTGCTCGGGCGCCGCCGCGTACGCGGTCGCCGCCGGGCCGTCGACGCGCGCGCAGCCGGGGGAACCGCATGGCGACCTCGGTCGCCTTGGCCACGGTCGTCTCCTGGGCCCCGGTCCTGACCTACGTCCTCCAGTCGGTGATCCTGCTGGTCAACTGCGTGATCCTGTACAGCAACCTGACCGCCGTGCCCTCCGTGACGGCCGCCTTCGCCCGCAAGGGCGACGAGGAACTGGCCCGCGTCGATGTCGCGGCCCTGCTCAAGGCCGCCGAGGGCGGCTTCCCCGCGTGGGTCCGGGTCCTGCAGAACGCCCGCCACGCGGTCGTGTTCGGCGCCTCGATCGCGGCGATCGTCATCACCGCCCTGACCTGAGCCCCTACGGGCCGCACCCCGCCCCCGCGCCGCTGTGGACCCGCCCCCGCGTCCGGGGGCGGGTCACAGGACGTAGGTGGCCTCGTTGCGCCCCAGCAGGTAGCCGAGCTGCAAGCGGTTGAGGGCGCCCATCTCCTGCTTGATGGCCGCGATGTGGGCCTGGAGGGAGCGCTCGCTGATCCCGATGCGGCGGGCGATGGCCTTGTCCGCGTAGCCCTCCACGAGCAGCCTGCTGATCGACTCCCGGATCGCCGGAACCACTTCGTCCGCCGCTTTCGCGGCGTGCAGCGGCACGAAGGGAAAGGGCTTCGCCCGGTCCCAGGCCTTGTCGAACGTGTCGCGGAGAAATCGTACGATCGTCGGTTCGGTAATGGAGATCGCCGTGGTACGGTCCTCGTTCGCCGAAATGAAGGCGATGTCGTCCACAATGATCAGCCGGTCGAAGAATTCCTCCAATGTGCGAACCTGGGCTCCGTATTCGGTAACCGCGCGGACATATTCCTTCGTCGCCTCGTCGAATCGCGTGGTGTGCTGATAGAGCGTTCGCATCGCGATCCCCGCCGAGATGTGCCGGCGCACGGATTCCAGCGCCTCCTTCAGCACCGCGCTCGGCCGCGCCCCGTCGGGCTGCGCGGTGAGGATGTCCCGCCGGACCGCGCCGAGGGCGTCGTTGATCGCGGTGGAGATGCTGCCCAGACCATGCAAGTAACGGACCCCGGGGCCCACCACCACCTCGTCCGCGCCGCCCTCCACCGCCGGAGCGGCAACCGGTCGCGCGGCCTGCTGCGCGGCCTCCTGGGCCAACAGCCCGAGGTGCGTTGCGAGTTCCCGCAAGAACGCCTGCGGTTCCCCCGCCGCGGCCCCACACAGCGCTTCAGGTGCACCGCTCTGTGCGGTTTCGACGTATTTGACTACGTCCACGTGCCACCCCTGTCTGTCCGGTATGCAGCTGTCTGTAGCGGTCTGGACCCCGTGGGTTCCCGCAATGCGTAAACCGGAGCCATCGTAGGTCTACCTCGTCGTGACCCGGCAGGGGAGATTTGGTCTCACCGCAGGAACGAACACGCAGAAGGCGCCCGACGATCACCACCGCCGGAAACCGCCTCGGTTTGGCGTTCCTGGAATGGCCGAACACGAAACGACTTGAGGGGACTGGGCAAAATGGGGAAGAACCACATGGTGACTCGTCGGACCGGCCGCGTTTCGGGAATCCGCGGTCGCGTCGCCCTCGCCGCCGCGGGCGTCGCCCTCGGAGTCGGCACGGTCGTCACCGGGATCGCCCAGGGCGCCCTCACCTCCGACTCCGGCAGCCACCTGCGACTCGGCGACGTCGGCTGGAACAACACGAACCCGCACGTGGTCGCCGGTGACGTCGGCTGGAACAACCCGCAGCCGGGCGCGACCACCCCGGCGCCGGCCACCACGACCCCGACTCCGGGACCCACCAACGACGTTGGCTGGAACTGACCGTCCGTCGCCGCCCCGTCCTGCACTGCGTCACCTCCCGCCACTGACCGACCGGCAAGAGAATGGCTGATCCTCGTGGTTGCCCCCTCCCCCTGGTTCCTGACCCCCGAGACCGCCGCCGCTGCCGCCGACGATGCCACGGCCGCCGCCCGCGTCTACTGCTTCCCGCACGCCGGCGGCAACCCCCGGACCTTCCTCGACTGGCAGGCCGGCCTGGGAGAGGACGCGCGGATCCTCGCCGTCTGCCCGCCCGGCCGGGGCCACCGCTTCCGTGAGCCGGCCCTCACCTCCGTCCCCGCCCTCGCCGACGGAGCGGCCGCCGCCATCGCCCTCGCCGGCGCCACCACAGACCGGCCCTTCCTGCTCTTCGGCCACAGCTTCGGCGCGGCCCTCGCCTTCGAGGTCGCCCGCCGCCTGGACGGCTCACGCGGCTTCGCCGGCCTCGTCGTCTCCGGATGCAGCGCCCCCTCCCTGCTGCCGACCCGACGCGTCGTCGAAACCGCCCGACTGGAGGGCCGGGCCTTCACCGAGGCCGTCGGCTTCTTCGGCGGACTGCCGCCCGAGGTCGTCGAGGACGAGGCCGTCCAGGAACTGCTCCTCCCGCACCTGAAGGCCGACTTCCGGCTCGTCGCCGGCTACCACTACCGGCCCGCCGCCCCGCTGGAGGTCCCGGTCACCCTGCTCAACGGCACCGACGACCCGCACGTCGACGCGGCCGCGCTGGACGCCTGGGCCCGCGAGTGCGCCGCGCCGCCGGAGCGGCACTGGGCCGAGGGCGGTCACTTCTACTTCGAGGGCCGGCCGGACGCCGTCACCCGCGTGCTGCGCCCGTTGGCCCGCACGGCGGCCTCGGCCGCGACACCCGCCGGGGATGAGTACGTTGAGCTGATCTGACACCGGCCGACGCACTCCATCAGCTCACCAGCGAGGACCCTCATGAACCACTCAGCCTCCTTCGACGTGCCCCTTTCCGAATCCGCGGACGCCGCCCGGCTGCGGCGCGCCATCGCCTTCCGGGACCTGCACGAGGGCCCGCGCCCCTTCGTCGTCCCCAACCCCTGGGACGCGGGATCCGCCCGCGTCCTGGCCTCCTTCGGCTTCGCCGCCCTCGCCACCACCGGAGCCGGCCTCGCCCACAGCCTCGGCCGCCCCGACGGGGCGAACCGCGTCGGCCGCGCCGAACTCCTCGCCAACGCCACCGCGATCATCGAGGCCACGGACCTGCCCGTCACCGCCGACCTGGAGAGCGGGTTCGGCGAACGCCCCGAGGACGTCGCCGAGACCATCCGCCTCGCCGCCGCCGCAGGCCTCGTCGGCGGCTCCATCGAGGACTCCACCGGCCGCGACGAGGACCCCGTACGCCCCCTGGACGAGGCCGTCGAGCGCGTCGCCGCCGCCGTGGAGGCGGCGAAGGGACTCGACTTCCCCTTCACCGTCACCGCCCGCGCCGAGAACTTCTTCCAGGGCCGCCCCGATCTCGACGACACCATCCGCCGCCTGCGGGCCTACGAGGCCGCCGGCGCCCACGTCCTCTACGCCCCCGCCCTGCCCGACGCGGACGCCATCCGCGCCGTGTGCTCGGCCGTCGACCGGCCCGTCAACGTCCTGATGGGCGGCGCCCTGCCGCTGTCCGTCGCCGACCTGGGGGCCCTCGGCGTACGCCGCGTCAGCACCGGGTCCGCACTGTCGCGGGCCGCCCTCGGCGCCCTCACCCGGGCCGCCCGCGAGATCAGCGAGCTCGGCACCTTCGGCTTCGGCACCGACGCCCTTCCCTACGCCGAGGCCAACGAACTCCTGGCCGACCCCGCCCCGTCCGCCGACCGAGAGAGCGAACCGGCACCGTGAGCCTTCCGCACCCGTTACCCGCCACCGACGCGACGCCCGCGGCCCCGACCGCCGCCGTTCCCGCCGTCCACCTGTCCGCGCCCCGCTACGTCCTCGGCGAACTCCACGACGACCACACCTCCATCGAGGGGCTCGCCGAGCGCGCCCGCCGGTTCGGCATGCCGCCGCGCGCCGAGCTGTGGGGCTGGGGAAGCGTCCACCGCACCGCCAAGTCCCTGGAGACCCTGGCCGCGGAGACCGTCCGGGCCACCCTCGACGCGGCCCGCGCCGCCCCGTCGGACGTCGACTGCCTCATCCTGTGCTCCACCCGATTCCCCGGCGGACCGCGCACCCACGGCGCCTTCGTGGAGAACGTGCTGGCCGCCACGGGCCTCGGCGCCGCCGCCTTCATCGGCCTCACCCTCGGCCGCTGCGCCAACCTCCTGGCGGGCATCCGCACCGCCCAGGCGTACGTCGCCGCGGGCATGTACCGCCGGGTCGTCGTCGTCACCACCGACCGGGTCACCGACGAATCCGTCCGCATGGACAACTTCGCCCTGTTCAGCGACGGCGCCGCCTCCTGCCTGGTCGGCGCCGCCCCGATCGGCCCGGACGCCTACGAGATCGTCGCCGGGGCCGGCGCCCAGGACCCGGCCGGCCTCGACTGGTCCAACGAGATCAGCTCCGACCTCGCCCGCGAGGTCAACGACCGGATCCTCGACGACGCCGGAATGAAGATCGGCGACATCCACGGGGTCCTGCACCCCAACCTCTACAAGCCGCTCGTCGTCCTCAAGGAACGCCAGGCCGGCTTCGGCCGCGAACAGCTCTTCCTCGACAACATCCCGCGCGTCGGCCACTGCTTCGCCGCCGACCCGCTGATCAACCTCGTCGACCGCGCCGCGGCCGGCGCCCTCAAGCCCCACGGGCACTACCTGCTGGCATCGAGCGTCCCCGGCGTACGCATCGGCGTCCTGCTGCGCCGGCTCCCGTCCGCCGGTGCCGCCCCGTCCGCCGGTACCGCCACCACCCCCAACACCGCCACCGCCACCGCCACCGCCCGACGGGAGGGCCGCTGACATGACCGCCGACATGACCGCCGACGCGACCGCGGGCAGGACCGCCCGTACGGAGACCGGCGCCGGCCCCGCCACCGACGGGTTCCCGGACCTGGACCTGGCCCGCAGCTCCTTCGCACCGGCCTTCCCCCTGCCCGACCGCACCACCTCCCTGCCCGCCCGCCCCTTCGAGGCCTCCCCGGCCGCCGCCGCCGAGGCCGTCCTCATCGCAGCCGCCCCGCCCGCCGACCTCTTCCGCCGGCTGCTCGCCGACCAGGAGGGCGAGGCCGCCCTGCTCGCCGCCCGGCGCGTCCTCGCCGCCTTCCTCGCCCCCGAGGGCGACCCCGCGGCCGACGAACCCCTTCCCGAGCCGGCCGACGCCGACGCGGTCGCCGCGTACGTCGGCGCCGCCCGCGCCGAACTCGCCGCGGTCCTCACCCCGCTGCGCACGCACGCCGACCCCGAGGTGCGCGCCGCGGTGCTGCGCCAGCGCGCCCCCCTCACCCTGACCGGCGGCTGCTGGCTCGACACCGTCTCGCAGGCCGCGACCCAGCCCGCCGAGATCGTCGGCCGCCTCTTCGGCCAGCACTGGCTGCTCCAGGGCGAGGGCACCGCCGAGGCCGGCCTGCTGGGCCGCCGCCGTCGGGCACTGGCCGGGCACGGGGTGTTCCTCCCCGCCGTCGAGGCCGCCGCCTTCCTCGACGCGGCCGGGGCCCGCCCCCTCACCGCCCTGCACGCGGCCTTCCACCTGGCCCTGTCCCGGCTGCCCGCCTCCTTCCTCCCCGAGGTCGTCGGCGTCCACTACGCCGCCCACGCCCTGGGCCTCGACGAACTCCTGCTCGGCAGCGAGCCGATGCTCGCGGAGAGCGACGTACGCCCCGTCCTCGCCGAGTACCTGGCCCTCACCGCGCAGTCGCCGACCGGTGACGAGGACCGGCGCCGCGCCCTCGCCGCCGTACGCCTCGTCGTCCGCCTGGAACGCGAGCACACCGCCGCCCTCGCCGAGCTCGCCGCCTGGCACGACGGCCTCTCCCTCGACGCCAAGGTGGCCCTGATCGTCGAGCGGCACGCCCCGCACGCCGGCCGCCAACACCGCGCCGTCCGCCTCGGCGCCCGCAAGCTCACCGACTGGCTCGACGACGAACAACTCGACCCGGCCGCCTTCGTCCGGGAATTCCGCACCGCCCGCCAGCTGCGGCCCGGCCGCGACGGCGGACCCTGCCGGTTCCTGAAGTCCATCAAGTTCGGCGGCCCCATGTTCGGCATCTTCGACGAGCGCGAGGCGGCCGTCCTCGCGGCCTGGGCCCGGTCCGTCGCCGCCGGCGAGCCCGCCGGGGCCGACCTCGTCCCGCTCACCGCCGGGGACGAACCGGCCCGCGCCTGGAGCGGCCGCCTCGCCTCGGTCGAACCCGCCGACGTGCTGGTCCGCGAGCCCGGACCGACCGAGGACCACCGCCGCCTCTTCCACCGCCTCGTCAACTTCGAGCGGTACCCGAACGTCCTGCCGGCCGCCCGCGCCCGCGCCGAGGCCGGACTCGCCGAAGCCGAGATCCTGTTCGAACACGGGGCCGGGGGGATGCTCACCGACGCCTCGTACTTCGACTACACGCCCGAAGCCCTGATGGAGCGGGTCGAACGGATCTACCGGGACAAGCTGGTGGACCCGTACGAGCCGCTCACCGAGATCCCCTCGCGCGACGAGGTCGTCTTCGAGCAGTCCACGTACGCCCTGGGCAGCCTCATCGACGGCACCTGGGCCCACCGCGTCGGCAACCTCGGCCGCCGCCACCGGCGCAGCGACGACATGCTCTTCTCCATCTACGCCGACGAGATGGGTCGCGGCGACATGGCGAAGAACCACATCACGATCATCCACAAGGTGCTGGCCAGCATGGACATGGACCTGCCGCACATCCGGCAGGAGGCCTTCCTCCAGCAGGGGGACCTGCCGGACCACCTGTACGGCTTCTCGATCCACCAGATCTGCCTGTCGCTGTTCCCCGACAGCCTCCACCACGAGATCCTCGGCTACAACCTGGGCATCGAGATGTTCGGCCTCGGCGCGATGCGACTGCACGAGATCCAGAAACTGCGCCGGCACGGCCTCGACGTCTCCTACGAAGAGGCCCACCTGTCCATCGACAACTTCTCGGCCGGGCACGCCCGTCAGTCCGCCGAGATCATCGTGGCCTTCCTCGACGACGTGCGCACCGCCTCCGGGGAGGAGGCCGTCCAGGGCGCGTGGCGCCGCGTCTGGCGCGGCTACGCCTCCTTCGCCCACTTCGTCGAGCACGGCCTGGTGAAGCGCGTCCGCGCCGAGGCCGCGGCCGAGGCCGCGGACACTGCCCGGACCCCCGCCGACCTGGTCATCTGAGGAGCCTCACCATGGAACTGACGACGAGTTTCGACCCCGAGGTCCTCGCGCTGCCCTTCTACGAGGACTCCCACCGCCGGCTCGCCGAGTCCGCCGGGGCCTGGTGCGACAGCAACCGGGTCCTGTGGGAGGAGATCCGCACCCTGGACCCCGACGCCGCCGGACGCCGCCTCGTGCGCGCCCTCGGCGCGGCCGGCTGGCTCTCCGAACTGGACCCGCGCGGCGCCCCCGTGAACGACTTCCGCGCCGTGTGCCTGCGCCGCGAGGCCCTCGCCTACGCCGAGGACCTCGCCGACTTCGCCTTCTCCATCCAGGCGCTCGCCGCGACCCCGCTGCTGCGCTTCGGCAGCGAGGCACAGCGCCGCCGCTACCTGCCGGGGATGGCCGCCGGCACCCTGATCGGGGCGTTCGCGGTCTCCGAGAAGGAGGCCGGCTCGGACGTGTCCTCGGTCGGGCTGGAGGCGGCGCGGGCCGAGGACGGCTCGTACCTGCTCAACGGCCGCAAGGCTTGGATCGCCAACGGGACCATCGCCGACGTGTTCGTGGTCATCGCCCGTACCGGGCAGGGCCCCGGACCGCTGGGCCTGTCGGCCTTCCTGGTGCCCGCGGACACCCCCGGGCTGCGGGTCGAGCGGATCGACGCGATCGCCCCGCGGTCCTTCGCCCACCTGTCCTTCGAGGAGTGCCGGCTGCCCGCCGACGCCCTCCTCGGACGGCCGGGCAAGGGCTTCGTGATCGCGGTGGACCTGCTGGAGCGGTTCCGCACCACCGTCGGCGCGGCCGCCCTCGGCTTCGCCCGGCGGGCCTTCGACACCGCCCTCGCCCACGTACTGGGCCGGGAGGCGTACGGGGCCACCCTCTTCGACCTCCAGCTGGTCAAGGCCTCGCTCGCCGACATGGAGGTGCAGCTGAACGCGGCCGCGCTGCTGGTGGCGCGCGCCGGCTGGGAGACCGACCGGGGCAGCCGCCGGTTCGCCCGGCACTCCAACATCGCCAAGGTCCACGCGACCGAGGCCGCCCAGGGAGTCGTCGACGCGGCCGTGCAACTGCTCGGCGCGGCGGGCATCGTGCAGGGCGGCGTCACCGAGCGGCTCTACCGGCAGGTCCGGTCGCTGCGCATCTACGAGGGCACCTCGGAGGTGCTGAGGATGGCCATCGCGGGATCCCTCGACATGCGCCGCGCGGCCCGCGCGGCGGCCTGACCCGTACCGCCCGTACCACCCGCCCGACCCGTACCACCCGTTCAGCAAGGAGCAGGCAGTGAGCACCACGACCCCCCGGACCGGTAGCGCCGGTACCGCCCGTACCGCCCGTGCCGTCGCCCCCGTCGGCCCGGTCGGCCCGGTCGAGGCGGTGCGCCTCCCGGACCCCTACCCCTTCTACGCGCGCCTGGTGGCCGAGCGTCCCTTCGCCTACGACGAGACGCTCGGGGCCTGGGTCGCCGCCGACGCGGCCGCGGTGCGCGCGGTGTTGGGAGGCGACGCGCTGCGGGTGCGGCCGCCGGCCGAGCCGGTCCCCGCCGGGATCGTCGGGACCCCCGCCGGAGAGGTCTTCGGGGACCTGGTGCGCATGACGGACGGCCCGGTCGCGGCCCGCTTGAAGGCGGTGGTGGCCGAGGCGCTGGCCCGTGCCGACACCGCCCGCGCGGCCCGACTGGCGGCCCGGCACACCCGTGAGGTGCTGGCGGCGGGCGGCGAAGTCCCGTACGAGGAGCTGATGTTCGGGGTGCCGGCCCGGGTGGTCGCCGAACTCTGCGGTCTGACGCAGGGGGCCGGCCGGGAGGCGGCCCGCGCGATCGGCGACTTCGTCCAGTGCATTCCCGCCTCCGCGACCCCCGCCCAGCAGCGGGCCGCGGCCACGGCGGCGGCCCGGCTGCGCGAACTGCTCACCCCGCCCCTGAACGCGGCCTCCGCCACCCACGTGGCCGACCGGGGCGACGGCGCTCCCGCGTCCGGGTTGCTCGCCGAGCTGGTGGGCGCCGCCGACCGGCATTCCTGGCCGCACCTGGCGCCCCTGCTCTCCAACGCCGTCGGCTTCCTGTCCCAGACCTACGACGCCACCGCCGGCCTCATCGGCAACACCCTGGTCGCCCTCGCCCGGGGCGCCGCCGTGCCGGACACCCCGCGGGCCATCACGGCGCTCGTGCGCGAGGTGGTCCGCCACGACGCCCCGATCCAGAACACCCGTCGGTTCGCCGCCCGGTCCTTCGTCCACGCGGGCTCCGAAGTGGAGCCCGGACAGCAGGTGCTGGTGCTGCTCGCCGCCGCCAACCGGGACCCCGCGGTCAACCCGGACCCCGACGCCCTGTCGCCCGGCCGGGTGAATCCGGTGGTCTTCACCTTCGGTGCGGCGGCCCACCGCTGCCCGGGGGAGGAGCTCGCCGTGGCCCTCGCCGGCGCGGTCGTCACCGAGCTCCGCACGGCAGGCTTGAGCACCACCGCGACCCCCGCCTACCGCCCTCTGGCGAACGCCCGGATCCCGCTCCTCTAGCGCGCAGGTACTCCTCACCCGGGGACGACGTCACCCCCGCGACCGCGATCAGGCCGTGGGTCGGCCACCTCCATGCCTTCAGACAGGACAAACCGCAACATGTCGGACACAATTCACCTCTGGATGCGGCACGAGGCCCGCGTCACCGAACGCCGCGCCCCCCTCACCCCCGAAGACGCCGGCCGCCTGGTGGCCGAGGGCATCCGCATCACCGTCGAGGAGTCGGACCAGCGGGTGTTCCCGCTCGACGCCTACACCGCCGCCGGCTGCGCCACCGCCCCGACCGCCTCCTGGCACGAACAGGCCCCCGACGACGCGTACGTCCTCGGCCTCAAGGAACTCCCCGCCGGACCCGACGCGCCCGCCCTGCGCCACCGGCACATCTACTTCGGCCACGCCTACAAGGGCCAGGCCGGGGCCCGCGAGCTGCTCGCCCGCTTCACCGCGGGCGGCGGCGCCCTCCTCGACATGGAGTACCTCACCGACGGAGCGGGCCGCCGCGTGGCCGCGTTCGGCTACTGGGCCGGGTACGTCGGCGCCGCCCTCGCCGTCCTGCACCACCGCGGCGCCCTCACCACCCCGCTGCGCCCGACCGACCGGCCCGCCCTGGACGCCCTGCTCGCCTCCGGATCCACCGCCGACGACCCCACCACCGCCCTCGTGATCGGCGCGCTCGGCCGCAGCGGCCGCGGCGCCTGCGACGCGCTGACCACCGCCGGCCTGGAACCGACCCGCTGGGACCTGGCCGAGACCCGCGACCTCGACCGCGCCGCCCTCCTCGGCCACGACCTGATGGTCAACACCGTCCTGACCACCACGCCCGTAGCGCCGTTCCTGACCAAGGCCGACCTCGACGACCCCCGCCGCCGGCTGTCCCTCGTCTCCGACGTCACCTGCGACGTCACCTCCGACTGCAACGTCCTGCCCGTCTACGACGAGACCACCACCTGGACGGAACCCGTCCGCGCCCTGCGCGCCGGCGAGCGGCCCCTCGACCTGATCGCCATCGACAACCTGCCCTCGCTCCTGCCGGTCGAGGCCGCCACCGCCTTCTCCGCCGAACTCGCCCCGCAGCTCCTGCGCCTGACCGCCCCGGCGGACGACGTCTGGGAGCGCGCCCTGCACACCTACCGGACGGCCGTCGAAGCCCAGGAGGATCCCCTTGTCCGCTGACCACCCCGCGACCGCCGCGCCGACCGCGGCCGCGGCATCCGGCACCGTCCACTGGATAGGCACCGGCCTGTCCACCGGCCGCTCCGGCCTCTCCCTCGTCTGCGAACGCGCCCGGCGGGTGGTCCTGTGGGACCGCACCGTCGAGCGCGGCGCCGCCCGCCTCGCCGCACTCGGCCTGGCGGGCCGCGCCGAGGTCCGCGCGTTCACCCCGGCCGCCCTGGCGGCCGGGGTGGGCCCCGGCGACGTCCTCGTCTCGATGCTCCCGGCGACCGAACACGCCCCGCTGCTGCGCCTCGCCACCGACCGGGCCGCCCACTTCGCCTGCACCAGCTACGTCTCCCCGGAACTCGCCGAACTGGCCGCCGAGGCCGCCGCCCGTACCCGCACCGTCGTCCTCACCGAGGCCGGACTCGACCCGGGCATCGACCACCTGCTCGCCCACGACCTGGTCGCGCGGGGCCGCGCGGCCCTCGGCGAGATACCCGCGACCGCCGTGTTCACCTCCTACTGCGGAGGCGTACCGGCGGTCCCCAACCCCTTCCGCTACCGCTTCAGTTGGGCCCCCTACGGGGTCCTCGCCGCCCTCGGGTCCCCGGCCCGGCACATCGAGGCCGGCGCCGAGGCCACCGTCCCGCGCCCCTGGGAGGCCACCCGCTCCCTGACCCTGGCGGGCGAGGACTTCGAGGTCTACCCGAACCGCGACAGCCTCCCCTTCGTCGCCCAGTACGGCATACCGGACCACTGGCGGCTCGACACCTTCGTCCGCGGCACCCTGCGCAACGCCGGGTGGCACACCGCCTGGAAGGAGGTCTTCGACACCGTCTCCACCGGCGACCAGCGGGCCGTCCGCGCCCTTGCCGGCACGCTCGCCGCCCGGTACCCCACCACCCCCACCGACCGCGACCGCGTCGTGCTGTCCGTCGCACTCGAACTGCGCACCCCGGCGGGCCCGTCCTGGCGCGGCTCCCACCTGCTCGACCTGACCGGCGACGCCGAGGAATCCGCGATGGCCCGCTGCGTCTCCCTCCCCCTGGCCTACGGCGTCACCCGGATCCTCGCCGGCGCCCTCCCCGCCGGACTCAACCGCGCCGCCGCGCCCGAGGACACCGGCCGCTGGCTCGCCTTCCTCGGCGCCCACGGCCTGCGCGGCGCCCGCGAAGAAACCACCACCCCGTCAGGAGTCCCGGCATGACGCAGCCCTCCCACCTGCCCGAAGCCCCCGCCCTCCCGGAGGCGTTCATCCTCACCGGCGCCTTCCGGGTCGTCTGCCGCAACCCCCGCTACCTGGAGGAACTCGCCGCCCGCGGCCTGCGGATCCTGCTCATCACCCCCGACACGAACCGCGACGCCGTCCGCCGCGCCCGCAAGGACCCCGAGCACCCGGCCTCCCTGATCGACGAGATCGCCTACGTCGACGGCTCCCTCGACCTCGACGGCTCCTTCACCCCCGGCTTCGTCGCCGGGGCCCGCGCCTGGCGCGGCCGCTACACCGTCCGCGGCGCGTACGCCGTCGGCGAGACCCTCGTCGAGCAGACCGGCCTGCTGTGCGACGCCCTGGGCCTGCCCGGGCCGGGCCTGCGCGCCACCCGCGTGTGCCGCAGCAAGTACCTCCAGCGCTGGTACCTGGAGGAGTTCAGCCCCACCACCCTCGTCCTGCCGCCCGGCGGCCGCGAGGACGCCGACCTGTCCGCCCTGCACTACCCGGTCGTCGCCAAGCCCGCCACCCGGCACTCCAGTTCGGGCGTCGTCGCCGTCGCGGACGCCGCCGAACTGCGCGCGCTGCTGCCGCGGTACCCCGAGCACGAGACGCTGATGATCGAGGAGAAGGTGACCGGCCAGGAGTACTCGGTCGAGTCCCTCGTCCAGCACGGAGAGCCGCTCTTCACCTCGGTGACCCGCAAGGAGACCACCGAGTCCGGCGACCGGACCTTCGTCGAGCTCGCCCACTCCGTCCCCAACGCCGGCACCGGCGAGGACGCCGTCCTGCTGGCCGCCAACCGCCGGATGCTGGAGGTGCTCGGCTTCCGCGACGGGATCGCCCACGCCGAGTGGCGCATCGGCGAGGACGGCGAACCCCGCCTGATGGAGGTCGCCGCCCGCACCCCCGGGGACGGCCTCGTCGCCCTCTACCACCTCGCCACCGGGCAACCCCTGGAACCGGAGATCATCCGGATCGCCCTCGGCGAGGGCGCCGACTACCCGCCGCCGCGGCGCTTCACCCGCCAGGTCTACCTGGAACACGAGGCGGGCTGCCTCGCCGACGTCACCCTCGACTGGCCGGGCGTGCGCCCCCAGTGGGTCGGCGAGGCCGGCACCTGGCCCGACTGCGCGCCCGGCGAGCCGCAGGACGGGCCCGCGCTGCGCGCCCTGCTCGTCCTGAAGGAGGCCGGCGCCCGGCTCCAGCCGCTCGCCTGCTCCGACGACCGGGCGGTGACCTTCCTGATCGACGCGCCCACCCCGGAAGGGCTCGACGCACTGGAGCGGGCCGTCCGGGCCGCCGTCACCGTCGTCGTCGACCCGGAGGACCCCGATGAGCACTGACGTCCGGCCCGTCGAAGCGGAACGGGAAGCCGCCCCGCCCGCCCCGGCCCCCGGGGTGTGGACCACCTTCAAGGAGGCCCCGAGCGCGGTGAAGACCGTACTGGCCGGGGTGCTCGTCAACCGGCTCGGCGGCTTCCTGCACGTCTTCCTCGTCCTCTTCCTCACCGCCGAGGGCCACTCCAAGGGCCGCACCGTCATCGCGCTGGGCGTCTACGGGGCGGGCGCCGTCGCCGGCTCGCTCGTCGGCGGCACCCTCGCCGACCGGCTCGGCATCCGCGGCGCCACCGTCCTGTCGATGAGCAGCACCGCCCTGCTCACCGCCGCCCTGCTCTACCTGCCCGGGTTCCTGCCGCTGCTGGTCGCGATCGCCCTCGTCAGCCTGGGCGCCCAACTGTTCCGGCCGGCGTCGGCGACCCTCCTCGCCGAACAGACCGACGGCGACCGACAGATCATGATCTTCGCGATGTACCGCTTCGGCCTCAACGTCGGAGCGACCGCCGCGCCCCTGCTCGGCTACGCGCTCTACCACGCGGGCGGGAGGACCTACACGCTGCTGTTCTGGGGCGAGGCCGCCCTCGCCCTGGCCTTCGCGCTGGTCGCCCGCGCCACCCTGCCCGCCCGGACGCGGCCGGCACCCGGCGCCGTACGGCCGCAGGCACCCGTACGGACCGGCGGCTACGGCGCGGTCCTGCGCGACCGCCGCTACCTGCTCTACCTCGTCGCGGCCTTCTTCCACTCCGCCGTCTACATGCAGTACCTGTCCACCCTCCCCCTCTACATGGAGGAGGCCCGGCTGGCGCTGTTCTGGTACACCTTCGCGGTCGCGCTCAACGGCGTCATCGTCATCGCCTTCGAGCTGCTGGTCACCAAGGTCTCGCAGCGCTGGCCCCTGAAGATCACGATCGGCCTGGGCTTCGCCCTCGTCGGCGCCGGCGTCGCCTGCTACGGACTGCCGATCGGACCGGCGGCCATCGTCATCGGCACGCTCGTCTGGTCCCTGGGCGAGATCCTCGGCGGCCCCGCCGTCTTCGCCTACCCGGCCAACGCCGGGCCCGAGGCCCTGCGCTCCCGCTACATCGGCAGCTTCCAGTTCGTCTTCGGCCTGGGCTCCGCCCTCGGGCCGATGGCCGGCACCTGGCTCTTCCTCCAGTTCGGCTCGCTGGTCTGGCCGCTGGTCGGCGCCGCCTCCCTGCTCGCCACCCTGTTCGGCCTGATCGCCGTCCGCACCCGCCCCGCCTAGGCGGTGTCCGCCACCGTCCCCGCTCCCCCTCCTGCTGATCACCGATTCGAACGAGAGGTTCCGACCATGGGGCACGAGAGCTTCCGGCCCGGCACCAGGCACGTCCGTTGCCTGGGCGTCGGCGTGGGCCCGGCCAACCTCAGTCTGGCGTCGCTGCTGCACAGCATGCCGGACGTACCCAATCTCTTCCTCGACCGCAAGGAGTCCTTCGGCTGGCACGACGGCCAGCAGATCCCGGGCACCACGCTCCAGGTCTCCCAGTTCAAGGACCTGGTCAGCCTCGCCGACCCGGCCAGCCCCTTCTCGTTCCTGGCGTACCTGCACGCCAAGGGCCGCGTCTACCACTTCCTCAACGCCCAGTTCGACGACGTACCGAGGCTGGAGTTCCGCAACTACCTGGCGTGGGCCAGCCGCCGCAACGAGAACGTCGTCTTCGGCGAGGGCGTGCGCGAGGTCGACTTCGACGACGACCGCGGCGTGTTCACGGTCCACACCGACCGCCGCACCGTCACCGCGGACAACGTCGTCGTCGGCGTCGGCAGCCGGCCCTGGGTGCCGCCGCAGGGGGAGGGCCTCCTCGGCCCCACCCAGTTCCACGTCGCCGACTACCTGGGCGCGGCCCGCGACGTCGGCGGCAAGAGGGTCGTCGTCATCGGCGGCGGCCAGTCCGGCGCCGAGGCCTTCCTCGACCTGATCTCCCGCAGCGGTTGGGAGCTGCCCCGCCGCGTCTCGTGGATCTCCCGGCGGCCGAACTACTTCCCCATCGACGACTCGCCCTTCACCAACGACTACTACATGCCCAGCCACGCCGACTACTTCTACGGACTGCCCCGCGAACGCCGTCAGTCGCTGAACACCCGCAACCTCCTGACCAGCGACGGCATCTCCGAGTCCACCCTCCGGGAGATCTACCAGACCATCTACGTCCACCGGTTCGTCGAGGGCAACGAGGACCTGGTCGCCCTGCACCCGGGCCGCGACGTCTTCGACGTCGGCCGCGGCCCGTTCGGCGGCTGGGAGGTCTGCGCCCGCCACACCGGCGAGCCCGACTCCGTCGAGAAGTTCGAGGCGGACATCGTCGTCTGGGCGACCGGCTACCGGCCCGCCACCATGGACTTCCTCGCCCCCGTCGCCGACCGCCTGGAGCGCGAGGGCGACGAACTGCGCGTCGACGAGGACTACGCCGTCCGCTGGGACGGCCCCGCCGACCGCCGGATCTTCGTCCAGAACGGCGTCCGCGGCCAGCGGGGTCTCGCCGACCCCAACCTCAGCCTCAACGCCTGGCGCAGCCGGCGCATCGCCGACCGGCTGTGCGGCGTACGCGGCGACGAGCAACTGTCCTCCTTCATCGAGTGGTCGTCGAAGGCCCCCCAGGACGAACGGTGGAGCGCCTGATGCCGGCCGACCGCACCGACGCCCCCGGCATACCCACCGGGTCCGCCGCGTCCGCCGTCTCCGGCGGGGGCGCCGGCGGGCCCGCCCGGGCCCGTACCGACGTGGCCGTCGTCGGCGCCGGGATACTCGGCGTCCTCATCGCCCGCGAGGTACTCGCCCGGGACCCCCGCGCCACCGTCACCGTCCTCGACCGCGACATGACCGGCTGCGGCGCCACCCGCCGCTCCGCCGGACTGCACTTCCCGCGCGGCGCGAACGAAACCGTCCGCGCGCTGGCCGCCGAGAGCCAACGCTTCTACGAGGACCTCCGCACGGCCCGCCCCGACCTGCCCATCCACCCGCTCGGGATGACGGTGCTCGCACCGGAGCAGGCCGAGGAACAGCTGCGCGAGGTCTACCTCCCCGAGGCCAAGCTCCGCTGGACCGCCGACCTGCCGGCCGCCGTCCCCGCCCTGCCCCGGGGCCACGGCGCCTGGGAGGGCGACGGCTGCCAGTACGCCGACGTCCACGCCCTGACCCAAGGCCTCGCCGCCGAACTGCGCCCGGCCGTGGCCTTCCGGGAGGGCGTCGAGGTCACCGCCCTCGCCTCCGGCCCCGGCGGCACCCGCCTGACCCTCACCGGCGGCGCCACCCTCGACGCCGGCCACGTCGTCCTCGCCCCGGGGCCCTGGCTCGCCGCGCCCGCCTGGCGGGAACTCGTCGCGCCGCTCGGTGCCCGCGTCAAGAAGATCGTCGCCCTGCACATCGAGGTGCCCTGCGCCCCCGACGACCGGGCCGTCGTCCTGCACACCGAGGACGCCTTCCTGCTGCCCCTGCACCACCGGGGCCACTGGCTGTTCAGCTACACCTGCCAGGAGTGGGACGTCGACCCCGACACCGTCGACCCCTCCCTCACCGACGGCCACCTGCGCGAGGCCCGCGCCCTGCTCACCCGCTACGCCCCGGGCCTGGCCGCCCACTGCCGGTCGGGCCGGGTCTTCTGCGACGCGTACGGGGCCGGCGGCACCCCGGTCGTCACCCCGCTCGACCCCTACGGCCGGCTCCTGTTCGCGGGCGCGGCCGGCGGCTCCGGCTACCGCCTCGCCCCGGCGCTCGCCGCCCGCGCCGCCGACCTGATCCCGTCCCTGCCGTCCCCCTCCTCCCTTCCGTCCCTTCCGTCCCTCCCGGTCCCGCGAAAGGCCACGACATGATCATCGCCAGTTATGACGCCGACGTCCTGGAGCAGGCGTTCGGCATCGACATGAGCGGTGTGGAGGGCCTCGGCACACCCGCCGGTTGGGGCCGCATCGCACCCGGCCGGGCCACCGACCACCACCGCCACGACGAGACCGAACTGTTCGTGATCACCGCCGGGCGGGGCGAGTTCGTCATCGACGGCGAACGCCACCCCGCCGCCCCCGGCACCGTCGTCCTCTTCGAACCGTTCGAGTCCCACGTCCTGGAGAACACCGGCGGCCCCGACGCCGGCGACCTCGTCTTCTTCACCCAGTACTGGCGCGACGCCGAACGGGCCGCGACCTCCGCGGCGAACCCCGCCCGCAAGGGCTTCGGCGACCGGCCCGTCTTCGTCTTCTCCACCCCGCCCACCCCCAACGGCGACCTGCACCTCGGCCACCTCGGCGGCCCCTACCTCGGCGCCGACGCCTTCACCCGCTACCAGCGCATGAACGGCGCCGAGGCCTACCACCTCACCGGCAGCGACGACTACCAGAGCTACGTCCTCGGCGCCGCCCGCGCCGACGGCCGCACCCCCGCCGAGACCGCCGCGCACTACAGCGCCGAGATCGCCGAAACCCTGCGGCTGATGGACATACCCCTCGACCAGTACACGGTCACCGACCAGGACCCCGGCTACCGCGAGGGCCTGCGGGACTTCTTCGGCCGCGTCGTCGCCTCCGGCGAGGTCACCGTCACCGAACAGGACGCCCTGCACGACGCCACGACCGGCCAGTACCTCTACGAGTCCGACGTCAAGGGCGGCTGCCCCGGCTGCGGCAACCCCACCAACGGGAACATCTGCGAGGAATGCGGCGAACCCAACACCGTCACCGACCTCACCGACCCGCGCTCCACCGTCTCCGCCGCCGCGCCCCGCACCGCCCCGGCCGCCCGCTGGACCCTGCCCCTGCACACCTTCGCCACCGAGGTCCGCGCCCACCACCGCACCGGCCGCGTCCCCGCCCGGCTCCGCGAACTCGCCGACCGCCTCTTCCGCCGCCCCCGCGTGGACATCCCCCTCACCCACCCCTCGACCTGGGGCGTGGAACCCCGCGAGGGGGACACCGAGGGCCAGGTCATCTGGGTCTGGCCCGAGATGAGCTACGGGTTCCTGCACGGCATCCAGTCCCTGGGCGCCCGCCTCGGCCGGCCCTGGCGCGCCGCCGACCCCGAACGCGACTGGAAGATCGTCCACTTCTTCGGCTACGACAACAGCTTCTACCACTCGGTGCTCTACCCGGTGCTCTACCAGCTCGCCTTCCCCGGCTGGAACCCCGACATCGACTACCACGTCAACGAGTTCTACCTCCTCGAAGGCGCCAAGTTCTCCACCAGCCGCCGGCACGCCATCTGGGGCAAGGACGTCCTCGGCCCCGACACCGTCGACGCCGTCCGCTACTTCCTCGCCGCCACCCGCCCCGAGGGCCTGCGCACCGACTACACGCGCACCGCCTACGAGGCCACCCTGAACGACACCCTCATCGGCACCTGGCAGCACTGGCTGACCGACCTCGGAGCCCGCGTCGCCAAGCACCACGCCGGCCGCGCCCCCGACGCCGGCAACTGGACGCCCGAGCACTCCGCGTTCCTCGCCCGGCTCGGGACCCGCCTCTCCGCCGTCACCGCGGCCCTGGAGAACGACGCCTTCTCCCTCAACCAGGCCGCCGCCGAACTCGACGGCATCGTCCGCGACACCGTCCGCTTCGGCCGCGCCGAAGGCCTCCTCACCGACACCCCGGGATGGGAGGCGGAGAACCGCACCGCCATCGCCCTCGAACTGGCGGCCGCCCGCCTCCTCGCGCACGCCGCCGCCCCCGTCATGCCCCGCTTCGCCGCCCGGCTGGCCGCCGCCCTCGGCCGGGACACCCCGAGCGAGTGGCCCCGTACCGTCGAACTCCTCACCCCCGGCAGCGCCGTCGCCCTCGCCGACGCCGTGTTCTTCCGGCCGTCGCCCGACGCCGCACCGGACGCCGCACCGGACGCCGAACCCGCCCTGACGCCCTGGCTCACCCAGGTCGCCCGCACCGTCCTGCGGCTCGGCGACGACGAGCCGATCGCCGACCGCACCCTGACCCAGCTCGCCGCCGGCTCCCTCCAGGCCGTCACCGTCCAGTACCAGATCCTCGACGCCCTCGACGTCGACCTGTCCATGGACGAACTCCTGCACGGCGGCACCCTCGCCGAACTGGCCGCCGTCATCGCCGAACGCGCCGAACCCGCCGCCGTCGCCGCCCTGACCTCGGGAGAGCCCCGATGAACCACCTCCAGCTGCTGCGCGAAATGGGCCGCCGCGGGCTGTCCGTCACCCTCACCGACGGCGACCTGCGCCTCCAGGGCAACCGCGACCGGATGGACCCCGAGTTCATCTCCCGCGTCAAGGCCGCCAAGCCCGCCCTCGTCGCCCACCTCGCCCGCGAGGCCGAACACGGCCCCGGCTTCCCCCTCACCCCCCTCCAGCGCGGCTACTACGCCGGCCGCAGCGGAGTCTTCGAGATCGGGGACGTCGCCAGCCACGTCTTCCACGAGATCGAGGGCCACTGGGACGTCGACCGGCTGCAGAGCGCCCTGGGCACCGTCGTCGCCGCGCACAGCGCCCTGCGCTCGCGCTTCCTGTCCCCCGACCGCCAGGTCACCGAACACGGCGAGCACACACCCCGCATCGGCGTCCTCGACCTGCGCGCCCACGACCCCCGCCAGCAGGAACTCATCCGCACCGAACTCCGCGAGATGCGCTCCCACCAGGTACTGCCCGCCGACCAGGCCCCGCTGCTCACCGCCGACGTCACCCTCCTCGCCGACGACAGGATGGTCCTGCACGTCGGCCACGACGGCCTCGTGATGGACGGGATCAGCATGTTCCTGTTCTTCCGGGCCTGGTGGCACGCCTACCGCAGCCCCACCGCCGAAGCGCCGGAGGAACTCCCCTTCGAGGACTACGTCGCCGCCCTGGAGACCGCCCGCGACCGGGCCCCCGCCCGCCGCTCCCGCGACTACTGGACGGCCCGCGCCGACGACCTCGCCCCCCACCCCGACCTGCCGCTGCGCGCCGCCCCCGCCGCCCTGTCCGGCTCGCGGTTCACCCAACGCGCCGTCCGGCTGGACCGTACGGCCTGGACCGCGCTCAAGGACCGGGCCGCCGAGGCCGGGCTGACCCCGTCCGCCCTGCTGCTCGCCGCGTACGCCGAAACCCTCGCCACCTGGGGCGCCGGCGAGCGGTTCACCCTCACCACCACCGTCGCCAACCGGCCGCCGATCCACCCCCGGATCTTCGAGGCCATCGGACCGTTCTCCGACACCCTCCTCGTCGAGGCCGCCACCGACCGGACCCTGACCTTCGCCGAACGCGCCCGCGCCCTCCAGCGGCAGCTGCACACCGACATGGACCACCGCCACTTCTCCGGCATCGAGGTCCTCAAGGAACTCGCCCGCCGCCGCGGCGGACTGGCCGGCGCCCGCATGCCGTACACCTTCAACAGCGCCATCGGCCACGTCAGCAGCGAGGTCGACGGGTCGACCCTGGAACTCTTCGGCAAGGAGGTCTTCTCCGTCAGCCAGACCCCCCAGGTGTGGCTGAACGCCTTCGCCATGGAGCAGCACGGCGGGCTCGTCGTCCAACTCGACGGCCTCGACGAACTGTTCTGCGAGGGCCTCCTCGACGACCTGGCGCACGGCTACACCACCCTCCTCGAAACCCTCGTCGACGCGCGGGCCTGGCAGCGCCACGGCTTCGACCTGCTGCCGCCCGCGCAACGCGCCCGCCGGCTCGCCGCGAACGACACGGCCGTCGCCCTGCCCGACGAGATGCTCGGCGACGCCATCGTGACGCGGGCCGCCCGCACCCCCGGGGCGCCCGCGATCCTCACCGCCGACCGGACCGTCGGCTACGGCGAACTCCTGCACCGGGCCGCCACCGCCGCCGGCTGGCTGCGTGCCCACGGCGTCGGCCGCGGCGAACTCGTCGGCCTCGTCATGCGGCGCGGACCCGAGCAGATCATCGGCATCCTCGCGACCGTCCTCGCCGGAGCCGCGTACCTGCCCGTCGACGCGGGCCTGCCCGCCGCCCGCCAGGAGTACATGCTCGCCGACGGCCGAGTACGGTGCGTGCTCACCGACACCGCCCCGCCCGACACCGGACCCCTCGCCGCCCTGGCCACCCTCGATCTCACCGGACCCGCCTCCGGCCGCGCCGAGGTCCCCGACCGGCTGCCGGGCTCCCACCCCGACGACCTCGCGTACGTCCTCTACACCTCCGGCACCACCGGAGCCCCCAAGGGCGTGATGGTCACCCACCGCAACGTCGCCAACGTCGTCGCCGACTGCCACACCCGCTTCCGCATCACCCCCGGCGACCGGTTCTTCGCCATCAGCGCCTTCAACTTCGACCTGTCCGTCTGGGACGTCTTCGGAGCGCTGTCGGCGGGCGCGGCCCTCGTCATGCCCGACCACGACAAGGCCGTCGACACCGCGCACTGGCTCGACCTGTGCCGCCTGCACGGGGTCACCGTGTGGAACTCCGTCCCCGCCATCGCCGGACTGCTCCACGACCAGGCCCGCACCGACGGCGCGGCGCCGCCCGCCCTGCGCCTCGTCATGATGAGCGGCGACCGCATCCCGCCCGAACTGCCCGCCGCCCTGCGCACGATGACGCCCGGCCTGGAGGTGGTCTCCCTCGGCGGCCCCACCGAGACGACCATCTGGAACATCCTGCACCCCGTCGGCGAGGACGAGGACGGCAGCGAGTCCATCCCGTACGGGCGGCCCAACGCCAACAACCGCGCCTACGTCCTCGACCGGGACGGCCTCGACGCCCCCGACTGGGTCACCGGGGAGATCGTCGCCGCCGGCACCGGTCTCGCCCGCGGCTACTGGGGCGACGAACAGCGCACCGCCGAAAGGTTCTTCACCGACCCGGTGCGCGGCGAACGCCTCTACCGCACCGGCGACCTCGGCCGGTACCTGCCCGACGGGAACATCCAGATCCTCGGCCGCAGCGACTTCCAGATCAAGATCAACGGCTATCGCATCGAGGCCGGCGAGGTCGAGACCCGGCTCGCCGCCCTGGCCGAGGTCACCCGGGCCGTCGTCGCCGCCCACGGCAACCGCCTCGTCGCCCACCTCGTCCCCGCCGGCTCCCACCGCCCGCACCTCACCGAAGTCCGCCGCGCGTTGCGCGCCGACCTGCCGGACTACATGCTCCCGGCGGCGGTCATCTGGCACGGCTCGCTCCCGCTCACCAAGAACGGCAAGGTCGACCGTACGAAGCTGGTCGCGCTCGGCGCCGAGGACCCGGCGGCCCCCGCCCCGCAGGCGGGCGGCAGCGCCCCCGCCACCCAGGCCGAGAAGATCCTCTGCGACATCTGGTCCACCGTCCTGCGGCGTCCCGACGTCGGGGCCCTCGACACCCTCGCCTCCCTCGGCGGTGACTCCATCGCGGCGGCCCGGATCCTGACCGCGGCCCGCAAACGGTTCGGCGTCACCCTGACCCTCGACCGGTTCGCCGAGGTCGACACCGTCCGCGCCATGGCCGCCGTCCTGCGCCCGGAGGTGCCCCGATGACCGGCGCGGCGTCCTCACCGGCGCCCGTACGCCCCGCGCCCGGCGGCGGGCCGGCCTCCGGGCCCGACACGATCCGGCGGATCGTCACCGGCCCGCCGGCCGCCGGCAGCATCTCCGTCGCCCGCCTCGACGGCACCCGCACCATCGCACTGCGGGAGCTGTACGAGCGCTCCGGCCGCCTCGCCCACCACCTGCGCGACGCCCACGGCATCGGCCCCGGCGACCGCATCGGGATCCTCGCCGCGAACAGCCTGGAGTGGGTCCTCCTCGACCTGGCCGCGCTGCGCCTCGGGGCGCAGACGGCCGGCCTGGAGCCCGGCAAGTTCACCCCGTCCGCCGAACTGATGGACCGCTACGGCCTGCGCCTGCTGTACACCGACCGGGCCGCCGACGAGACCGCCGACGAGACCGCCGACCGGCCCGACCACGGCTGCGCCGAGTGGCCGGCCGGCGTCCTCGGCACCGGCGCGATCCTCGACCTGACCGAGCCGGACGGCGCCCCCGACCGGCCCCTGCCCCCCGTCCACTGGGGGTTCCAGGACGTCACCACCATCAAGTTCACCTCCGGCAGCACCGGCGTGCCCAAAGGGCTCGGCGCCACCGCCGGCAGCATCGACAGCTCCCTCACCGCCGTCCAGGAGATCTTCGCGCACGGCCCCGGCGACGACCTGTTCGTCTTCCTCCCGCTCTCCCTGCTCCAACAGCGCTACTGGGTGTACTCCGCGCTGCTCCACGGCCACGACGTCACCCTCACCACCTACGAGGCCGCCTTCGCCACCCTGCGCCGCGTCCGCCCCACCGTCGTCATGGGCGTACCCGCCTTCTACGAGAGCGCCCGCAGGCAGATCGAGGGCCGGCTGCGCCGATCCGCCGGCCAGGACCCGCGGCAGGCCGCCCGCGCCCTGTTCGGCGACCGGATCCGCTACCTGTGGACCGGCTCCGCCCCCGCCTCCCCGGCCGTGCTCCGCTTCTTCGCCGACGTCGGCCTGCCCCTCTTCGAGGGCTACGGCCTCAACGAGACCTGCATCGTCACCAAGAACCACCCCGGCGCCCACCGCGAGGGCAGCGTCGGCCGGGTGGTGCGCGGCAAGGAGGTGCTGATCGGCGAGGACGGCGTCATCAGCGTCCGCAGCACCCACCCGGTCAACAACCACTACGCGTACGCCCGCCCCGGTGACTCGGAGAAGGTGTTCGACACCGACGGAACGGTCCGCACCGGCGACCTCGGTCACCTCGACGAGGACGGCTACCTGTTCGTGCGGGGCCGCGCCGACGACGTCATCGTCCTCGACAACGGCAAGAAGGTCATCGTCCGGCCCATCGAGGAACTGATGCGGGCCGACCCGGCCGTCGCCGAATGCGTCCTGTTCAGCCCCACCCAGACCGACCTCGTCGCCGTCGTGTCCCCGGCCGCGCTGCCCGCCGACCGCGCCGCCATCGCCGCCCGGCTCGCCGCCGTCAACGCCGCCACCGGCGCCGACGAGCGGATCAGCCGTGTCCTCGTCGCCGATCCGCCGTTCAGCATCGACAACGGCCTGCTGACCTCCCAGTACAAGCCCAAACGGCCCGCCATCGCGGCCGCCCACCACATCCCGCTGCACGACCAGGAGGCCGGAATCCATGCCTGACACCCAGCTCGTAGAAGAAGCCGCCCGCGCCCAGCTCTCCCTCGTCCTGATCCCCGAGGTCGAGCCCGAGGACCTCGACCTCGACGCCGACATGGTCGCCGCCTACGGCCTGACCTCCCTCAACAAGGTCCTCTTCCTCACCGAGGTGTGCGAGGAGACCGAAGTGGACCTCGCCCACTTCACCGAGCACGACCTCGCCGTCATGCGTACGCTGCGCGACGTCACCGACGCCCTCACCCGCCACCACGCCACCACCGGAGCCTGAATCATGAGCTGGACCGACCACGCCGCCACCGTCCTGGAGAACGACCGGGTGCGCCTCGCCCCGATCACCGAGGCGGACCGCGAGGGCGTCCGGGCCGTCGCCATGGACCCCGCGATCTGGCGCTACTTCGTCGCCGCCGTCGAGACCGAGGCCGACTTCGAGTCCTTCTTCGACGCCAACCTCGCCGACCACGCCGCCGGCCGCCGGGTCGTGTACGTGATCACCGACAAGGACAGCGGCCGCGTCGCGGGCAGCATGAGCTTCGGCAACATGGCGGAGGCCGACCGCCGCCTGGAGATCGGCTGGTCCTGGCTCGGCCGGGACTTCCGCGGCCGCGGCGTCAACCACTGGGCGAAGGCCGCGCTGCTGGCCCACGCCTTCGAGGTGCTCGACGTCGAACGCGCCGAGTTCAAGACCGACGTCCTCAACGTCCAGGCCCGCCGCGGCCTCGCGAACATCGGCGCCACCGAGGAGGGCACCCTGCGCAGCTTCAACTACATGCCGGGCGGGCGCCGCCGCGACGCCGTCTTCTACAGCATCCTGCGCACCGAGTGGCCGGCCGTCCGCGAGGCCCTCGCCCGCGGCCCGAAGAAGGCGGTACCGGCGTGAACACCGGCGGCATCACCTTCATACGGGCGGGCGGCGAGCCCCGCGACATCGGCCGTGCCCACGGCCGGGCCCTCGCCGCCCCCCTGCGCACCTTCCTCGACGACGGCCTGGCCCGGCTGAACCACCTCACCGCCGGGCCCCTGACCCTGCCCGCCCTGCTGCCGACCGTCGCCGCCTACCGGACGCGGGTGACGGCGGCCCTGCCCGACCTCGCCGAGGAGGTCGCGGGCCTCGCCGAAGGCGCCGGCATCGGCGAGGACGAGGCCTGGCTGCTCCAGCTCCGCCGCGAGATCATGGGCTACTCCAAGGTCCCCACGGCCGGCGACTGCACCACCTACGCCCGCACCACCGCCGACGGAACACCCGTCCTCGCCCAGACCGTCGACCTCAACGGGAACCTCGACAGCCACATCGCCGTCCTGGAGACCGCCCGCGCCGGCTCCCCCCGGCGCTCGCTGGTCCTCAGCTTCGCCGGGCTCCTCGGCTACCTCGGCCTCAACAGCGACGGCCTGGCCGTCGGCCTCAACCTGGTCCTCGGCGGCACCTGGCGCCCGGGCGTCCCCCCGTACCTGGCCATCCGCCACCTCCTGGACCACGCGGGCAGCGTCGACGAGGCCCTCAAGGTCCTCTCGGGCCTGCCACTGGCCAGCTCCCGCTCCCTCATGCTGTGCGACCCCGAGCGGGCCCTGTACGTCGAACACCTCGACGGGGAACTGCGCGTACGGGAGGCCGGGCCCGGGGGCCTCGTCCACACCAACCACTTCCTCCACCCGGACTTCGCCCCGGCCGACGAGCTGAACGTCTTCGCCCGGAACTCCTCGGTGCGCCGCCTGCGCGCGGCCACCGACGGGCTCGCCGACCTCCGCGGCGACGCGGACGCCGAGGACCACTTCGCGCTGCTCTCCAGGGAGCCCCTGCGGGTCCCCGACCGCGGCGACATCCGGGCGGAGCGGACCGTCGCCGCGGTCGTCATGCACCCGGCCGCCGGCCGGCTCCACGTCCGCCCCGGCGACCCGGCGCACTCCGCCACGCAGGTGTTCCGCCTGTAGGCCGCCCCTTCCGCGCCGAAGGACCGTACCCATGGAAGGAGCACGATGGACGCATGGCTGGTCGACCTCGACCGGGTCGACCCCACCGACATCAGCGCGCACTACCCCGAGGGCCTCACCGAGGACGAGCTGCGCCGCGGCGCCGAGTTCGTCCACGCCCGGGCCGCCCACCGCTTCTACCGCGCCCGGCTCACCGTCCGTCGGCTGCTCGCCGAACGCCTCGGCGTCACCGCGTCCGAGCTGCGCATCCACTACGACCCCGCGGGCAAGCCGTACCTGCCCGACCAGCCCGGCACCCACATCAGCTGGTCCCGCTCGGACGGGCTGCTGCTGCTCGGGGCGACCGAGACCGGACCGGTCGGGGTGGACGTGGAACTGGTCCGCCCGTCCACCACCAACCTGGACGTGCTGACCTTCGTCTACCCGGGCGTGCCGGCGAGCGCGACCCCGGAGACCTTCTTCCACGCCTGGACCCTGCTGGAGGCCGCGGTCAAGGCCACCGGCCGCGGCCTCACCGACGGCGCCCGGGAGGTCGACCTGGACTTCGGCCCGGACGGCGCGGTCACCCTGCGCGGGATCAGCGGCCACGGCCCGTCGCCCTGGCACGGCCGGACCGAACTCCGGCCGACCCACCGGGACGCGCCCTGGGCGATGACCGCCTTCGTGTCCCGGGACCTCGCCCCGGTCACGGTCCTGCCGTGGCCCGTCCCGGAGCACGCCCGGGAACCCGTCCGGGCGCACGCCGGCGGCCGGCCCCGGCAGGCCCTGCTCACGCCGCGGGGCTGAGCACCGCCGTACCGTCCGGGGCGATCGCGGTGAAACCCGTGTACGGAACCAGCGCGGGCGGCACGGTCACCGAGCCGTCCGCGCGCTGGTACTGCTCCAGGATCGCCACGAGGGTCCGGCCGATCGGCAGCGCCGAACCGTTCAGCGTCGCCGCGAAGGCCTTGCCGCCGTCCCGGTCGCGGACCCGGATGCCGGCCCTGCGCCCCTGGAAGTCCCCGCAGTCGGAACAGGAGGAGATCTCCCGGTAGGTGCCCTGACCCGGCAGCCACACCTCGATGTCGTACGTCCGCCGGGCGGCGAACCCGAGGTCGCCGGCCCGCAGTTCCACCACCCGGTGCGCGAGCCCCAACCGTCGCAGCGCGGTCTCCGCGTGCCCCACCAGGATCTCCAGTTCCTCCCGGGCCCGGTCGGGCGGGCAGATCCGCACCAGCTCGACCTTCTCGAACTGGTGCAGTCGCACCAACCCCCGCGTGTCCCGGCCGTACGAGCCCGCCTCCGCCCGGTAGCAGGGAGTGAACGCGGTCAGGGCGAGGGGGAGTTCGCCCTCCTGGAGGGTCTCCCCGCGGTACAGGTTGACCAGCGGCACCTCGGCCGTCGGGATCAGCAGCAGCTCGCGGTCCGCGGCGTCCGTCGCGAACAGGTCGTCGGCGAACTTCGGGAGCTGCCCGGTGCCCGTCATCGTCTCCCGGCTCACCAGGTGCGGGACGCCGTGCTCCACGTATCCGTGCTCCCCGGTGTGCAGGTCCAGCAGGAACGAGGCCAGCGCCCGCTCCAGCCGGGCCCCCGCCCCCCGGGTCACGGCGAAGCGCGAGCCCGAGAGCTTCGCGGCCCGCACCGGGTCGAGGATGCCCAGCCGGGTGCCGACGTCCACGTGGTCGCGCGGGGTGAACTCGAAGCCCGGGGGTTCCCCGAAGACCCGGCGCACCACCGGCGGATCCTGCTCGGTGCCGTCGGGCACGTCGGGGTGGGGCCGGTTGGGGACGGCCAGCAGCAGCGCGTCGAGGGACTCCTGCGCCACCCGGAGCTCCTCCGACACCGACCGCAGGCGCTCCTTGGCCTCCTGGATCCGGGCGCGCGCGGCCGCGTCGGGCCGCACCCCGCTACGGGCTGAGCGGTTCTGCTCCGCCCGCAGCTTGTCGCGTTCGGCGATGAGCCGGGAGCGCAGATCGGTCAGCTCGCGCAGGGCGGCGCGGTCCAGGTGGTGTCCGCGGCGGGCCAGGTCGGCCACCGCCGCGTCCTGCAGCAGGGCGTGCGGGTCGTGCATGACGGCTCCTCGGTCCTCGGCGGTGGTGTGCGCGGGTGACGTGCGCGGCGGCGGCGACGGCCGTCACCGGCTCACCGCGGGTGGTTGCGGATGATGTCCACGGCCTCCGGGATGCCCATGTACGGCAGCCGCACCTCGGCCATGTCGTCGGTCCACTGCTCGGCGAGGTCGTAGCGCTGCTTCGGGGTCGTCTCCAGGAGCTTGCAGCCGGGGAAGACCTCGTACCCGTCCAGCAGCCCGGCGTGGGCGAACATGCCCTCCTGGAACAGCTCCTCGCGTTCCAGCACGAACTCCTCCGAGGGCAGCTCGTCCCACAGCTGCCGGCCGCGCCGGATCAGCTCGATCAGCCGCGGCCGGTACGAGGGGTTCAGCGCCAGGTGCTCGCGCACGATGGAGCTGCCCACGGTCAGGTGGCGGATCTCGTCGATCGAGGCACCGCGCGCGATCTCGGCGGCGGCCGGGTCGAGGAGCGTCCACTTGCGTTCGCTGAGCTCGGCGGCGGGCGCCAGCACCCCTTCGATGACGATGGTGAACACGGCGACCGCGCCGATGAAGTCGCCCTCGTCGCGGACCACGGTCGTGGCGAACTCGGCGATCGGGTTCAGCACCCGCCGGGTGTAGTCGGCGCCCTGCTCCTTGATGAAGCCGAGCAGCCCGGCCGCGGGCACCCCCAGGTCCACCAGGTGCTTGCGGAAGATCATCGCGTGCCGGGCCTCGTCGACCACCTGCGTGGTGAAGAACTCCTGCTCGACGACGCCGGGCGCGCCGATCACGTAGTGGGACAGCACCTCCACCGCCCGGGACTCGGCCAGCGACCGGTTGCCCAGCTCCAGCACGAGCGCCCGGCGCAGCGGCCCGTCCTCGCGCATGTGGGCGGGGGTGACGGCGTCGTGGCCGGCCTCGGCCCGCCCGCGCAGGGTGCCCTGGGCGACGGCCGACAGCCAGTACCCGAGGTCGCACTCGTCGGCGGTCAGGGTCATCTCCTGCGCGCCGTCCAGCAGGTTGGGCGCGCGGTCCCAGTCGGCCTCGACGGGGATCTGCGGAACGGTGGTCATGACACCTCGCTGGGAGAGACGGAAACGGTGGAAGCGCCGGAAGGGGCGGGCACACCGGAAGGGACGGCGCCGGCCGACGCCGCGGGAGTGACGGCGGCGCTGTGCATGCGGCCGGCGAAGCTGAGCATCGGGGAGTCGACGGTGTGGCTGCCGCCCGTCACCTCGGCGAGGAGCATGTCGTGGTCGCCGACCTGGTGCCAGCCGAGGATCCGGCAGGCCATGTGCGCCAAGCTCCCACCGAGCAGCGGAGCACCCGTGAGCGGGTCGGTGGACCAGTCGAAGCCCTCGAACTGGGCGTCCCCGAGCGGACGTCCGGGGTTCGCGAACCGCCGGGCCACGTCGTTCTGCGCCGAGGACAGCACGTTCACCGAGAACCGGCCCGCCCTGCGCACCAACGAGGCGAACGTCGACGTGGGCCGCAGACAGGCCCCCAGCACCAGCGGGTCCCTCGACAGGGTCACCACCGCGCTCGCCGTGGTGCCGTGCCGGACCCCGCCCTGGCTGACGGTCAGCACCGTCACGCCCGAAGCCAGCCGGCGCAGCGCCAGCCGGGCCGCCTCCGGATCCTCGTACCCCTGCGCGGGCGCCGACGCCGAACGGTCCGTGAGCCAGGTCGGGTAGCGGCTCACCGGTGCGCCCCGACCGCCGCGGCCGCGCCGGTGGCGGCGGCCTGCTCCTCGTAGGGCAGCGGCACCGGGCCGTCGGTGGCCGCCCGGCGCTTCAGCATCGCCGTCACCCGGTCGACCAGCGGCGTGGGCACCGGCTCGAAGGGCAACCCGAACGGCTTGAGGAAGTTCCCGAAGACGCCCCGGTCACCGAACACGTGGAACGGCAGCGCCAGCAACGCCCACTCGGGCCCGATCAGCCACATCCACAGCACACCCACGAGGGCCACGCTGAGCAGGCTGTGCATCGTGTTGTACAGGACGTAGTACGCCTTGTGGATCCGCCCGTCCGGGCTGCGCCGGTAGGCGATGGCCCCCGGGATGTAGCCCAGCAGATCGATGTAGAGGAACAGGCCGATCGCCACGAACCACCGGATGTCCGTGAAGTGCCACAGGATCATGCCGATCGTCACCGCGAAGGCGACGAGGTACTCGGCGCGGTGCAGGTTGAAGGTGACCGGTGACTCGACCGGGTTCTTGATGTCCATCAGGGTGTCCTTCCGACGGGGCGGCTGATCAGGACAGCCGCAGGGGGCTGCCGGCGAAGTAGTCGGCCAGCTCGGCGGCCACGCTCGCGCGCGACGGCGGGTGGAAGGCCAGGGCGCGGACCGCGCTCGCCAGGTACGCCACGTCCGCGGAACGGATGAACGCCATCCCGCCGAGCATCTCCACGGCCTGGTCGACGGCCGAGGCGAGCAGGTCCTGGGACGCGTACCGGGCGGTGAGCACCGCCGCCACCGCCTCGTCGCCCTCGGTGCCGTCCTCCAGGGCCCGGGCGGCGCCCTCGACGAGGGCCACCGCGGCGTCGAGCCGGACCACCAGCCGCGCCCGCTCGTCGGCCGTGCCGCGCCCGCCGGCCACCACCCGGGCGACGAGCTCCGAGGCGGCGCCCACGTACGTGGCGGTGGCGAGCAGTTCGAACCAGGTGAACCCGGCCGTCTGCAGGTCGTCGAGCCGGTCGGCGTCCTCGGGGGTGCTGTGGATGACGAGGTCGGCCGGGACCTCGACGTCGGTGAACACGACCTCGTCGCTCTGCGCGGCCGCCAGTACGGGGGTCCCCCAAAACGGCCGGGTCGTGATGCCCGGCGAGGAGGCCGGAATGAGCATCAGCGCCAGACCGGAGCGTCCGTCGTCCCCCGTCACCGCCACACTGGCCGTCAGCACGTCCATCGAACGGGACAGGCTGCACGGCTTCTTCGACCCGTTGACCCGGTACCCGCCGGGGGTGCGCTCCGCGACGACGGACGGCGTCAGGATGTTCTGGCTGGTGCGCCCCTCCGCCCAGCCGGAGGCCAGCAACAGCCCGTCCGAGGCCACCGCCGTCATCACCTTCAACTGGGTCGGGGTGAGCCGGTCGGTGACCTCCGCCAGCCGGAACAGCATCGCGACGGTGAAGTGGTGCATCGTCGAGGCGACCCCCAGCGACGGCGAGGCGGCGGCGAGGGCCCGCTGCACCCGCACCGCCTCCAGCGGCCCCGCGGCCGCGCCGCCGTAAGCGGCGGGCACCAGCAGCCCCGGACCGGCGTGCTCGCGGTACAGCTCCAGCACCGGGCTGTCCGCGCTCTCCCGCGCCCCGCCGTCGGCGGAGGTGAGCGGCAGGTTCTCAAGCGCGTCGAGAAGACCTGGATGGAATTGCTCGCAGATCCCGCGGGCTGTCGTCAGGGAACGCATCGGCGTTTTCTCCTCGGGCTCTCTCGGAATTCTCCTCCGGACCGGTCGGGACATTCCCCGCGGTCCGAAAGGCAATATTCGGAAAGAAGTGTTTCACCCACCGTCTGACTGAGGCCTGACACCCATCTGACCAGTGATTTCACCTGACTTGGCCCTGACGCGCGACTGACCGGGGGACCGCCCGGCACTTGTGGCGGGGCGCCGCCCGTGCCATAAGTGGAGAAGTGCTCGCGGGAGAATGGATCTGAAATGACCGGAACGATTCTGGAGACGGATGTCGCGCTCGACGCCATCCGGCAGTACGCGGACGCCGGAAATCCGAGCGCGTATTTCGCCTTCAGTGACGGGAACAGCTACTTCCGGCTGCCGGACGAGCCCGGGATCATCGTCTACCGGCCCGTGGGCCGCTACCTGGTGCAGTTCGGCGGCCCCTTCGCACCCTTCGCCCCGGCCGGCCCCGACGGCCCCCGGGCCCGGCTCCTGGCCGGCTTCACCGCCTTCGCCGCCGAACAGGGCCGCGAGATCGTGTCGGTACAACTCCAGGGCGCGGACGCCGACGTCTACGTCGACCAGGGCTTCACCGTGAACCAGATGGGCGCCTCCTACGTCGTCGACCTGGAGACCTTCACTCTGGCGGGCACCAAGTTCATGCAGCTCCGCAACAAGATCTCCCGGGCGCTGCGCAGCGGCCTGGAGATCCGCGAAGCCCCCTACGAGGACTGGGCCGACCAGATCGCCGCGCTCGACACCGCCTGGCTCGCCACCAAGGGCGAGGGCGTCAAACCGCTGGAGTTCCTCGTCGGCCAGACCGGCGGCCGCTACCAGCCGCTGCGCCGGCTCTTCGCCGCCGTCCACGACGGACGGCTCATCGGCTACGTCTCCTACGCCCCCGTCTACGGGCCGCGGCCCGGCTGGATGCACGACCTGAGCCGCCGGCAGCCCGACTCCCCGCCCGGGGTGATGGAGGCCCTCAACAAGGCGGCCCTCGACGTGTTCACCGCCGAGGGCACCCGCTGGCTGCACTTCGGCTTCACCCCCTTCACCTCGCTGACGGCCCCCCAGTTCCCGGGCCACAGCCCGGGCTTCCACTGGTTCATGCGACACCTGTGGGAGCACGGCGCGCACATCTACCCGGCGCGCACGCAGCTGGAGTACAAGCAGAAGTGGGCGCCCTCCGTGGTGCTGCCGGAGTACATCGCCTTCCAGCACCGGGCCAGCCTGCCCGCGCTGGTCCACGTCTTCCGCGCCTGCAACGCGGTCTGAGAGAGGGAGGCCCACCCATGCCCCCGACGTCCCCGACGTCCCCGACGGACGAGGAGATCCGGGCCCAGGGCCTGCTCGTCGTCGAACAGTTCCAGGCCTGCGCGGCCGCCCCCGACGACCTGGAGGCGGCCCGCGCCGTCGAGGAGGGCCTGGTCCGCCTCGACGCCCTGCTCCGGGAAGGAGCCGCCGCGTCCTGAGAACCCGTACGTCCTCCCCGCCCGCGCCCCCGTACGGATTCCCGTGCGGGGGCGCGGCCGTGGGCGGGCCCCCGCACGCGGAGGGCGGGGCGGCGGGGGAGTCCCCCACCGCCCCGCCCTCCCGTTCCGATCAGGCCCTCAGCGCAGGGCCGGCCGGGTGCTCACCACGGTGCCGGCCGGCCCGCGCACCAGCATCGGGCGTCGCCGCAGGGCCGGACCCGGAGCCGCCTCCACCGGCCCGGAGGCCGGGGAGAGGTGCGCGACCAACAAGTCCTGGACCACCGGCCCGCCGGCCCCGGCCAGCAGCTCGTGCCGGTCGTCGACGACGGCCCGCCGGTCCAACAGGACGCCCTGCCCGGGCGCGGGGGCCGCCTCCACGAGCGGCCCGACGCGCCCGGGAGCGTACAGCCGAGAGCGCAGGCTCCCCGTACCGTCGCGGCCTGCCACCGCCACCAGGGTGAACGCGCAGCCGGCCGGTCGCCCGGGTCGTTCCACCCGCGCCGCCTCCCCGGCGGGGGCGACGGTGCGGACCCGGTGCAGTTCGATCAGCCAATCCGCGTGGATGTCGAGCCACGGCCCGCTGAGCGTGGACCGCAACAGCGCCGACAGGCCCGCAGCGAGCCGCCGGTCCGCGAGGTCCCGTACGGGGCTCGCGGGCCCGGCGGCCGCGGGGACGTACTGGAACAGCCAGTCGTCATCGGCCGTCCACGACATCCGCAGCCGCAGGGGCGGCCGCGGAAGGTCCGCGAAGCCGGCGGCGACCACCGCGGGGACGGGCGGCAGCCCGGTCAGGGCGAACCCGTGCTCGCGCAGCGCGTGCCCGCTCGGCGACGCCACGGCCTCAGCCCGCGGCGACGGGCGTGCGCTCGGCGGACATCCGCGCCAGTTGCAGGCGCTCGTCGAGGTGGCGGGCGGAGGAGTTGGCCCGCCACAGCGCGCCGCGGGCGATGCCCCGGCGCATGTAGGCGGTGTCGGCGCTCGGGATGACCACGTTGTGGAACCAGCCCGCCGCGTGCTGCGAGTCGATGGTGATGTGCAGCCGGTGGTAGGTGATGCCGACCTCGGGCAGACCGAGCCGCTCCCAGGCGCGCACGACGTTGCGGAACCGGTCGGGGGCCAGCCATTCGGTCATGCCGAGGAAGCCGACCGCCTCCGGGTAGAGGTGGCGGTAGCGGCACAGCAGCACCGCGAGGTTGCCCGAATGCAGGTCGGTGGTGGTCATGGCGGCTTCCAGGTCCTCGGCGCGGACGTCGAAGACCTCGTAGATCTTGTTGAAGAGGTGGGTGTGCACGGCCTCGGGGTCGCCGTTGCCCATCTCGTCCCAGTAGTTGCCGGCGATCTCCATCTTGCTCGCGCCGGCCGTGCCGATCTGCATCATCGCGAGGAAGTCGTCGAAGCGGCCGTCGATCAGCGACTCCTGGATGACGTACGTGCGCAGGTCCTCGCTGCGCGCCTCGCGGTTGATGAAGTCGGTGTAGTACGGGTGCTTGAAGGCGCGGTGCTTGCGGACCAGGCCCTTGAGCCAGGACAGGAACTGCTTGGGTTCGGTCGGCGCGGACTCCAGCAGCCCGGGTTCCAGATGGGCGTCCTCGGTGGTGAGGGTGGCGTGCTCCAGGAGCCGGGTGACCTCGTGGACGAGCACGGAGCCCTCGGCCGTGGGCCGCGACGGTATCTGCATCACCGTCTGGTAGATGCGCGACAGCAGGAGTTGCTGCTGGTAGTGGGCGTCGTCCCGGTCGGGGCCGGCCACCGCGGCCGCGTTCATCCGGGTGACCGCCTCGACGACCCTGGCCCGCTCGCCGGCGAACTTGGCGTCGATCTCGTCGGCGTCGACGGCCAGCCAGGACGAGACCTCCTCGACGAGCGCTGCGGCGTCGGTCCTGCGGATCGCGGGATCGGTGTGGTTGTCGGTGCTGGGCAACTGCGTCTCCATGTCTCTCAAGGTCGCTCGGGAAACGACGCCTGGTCGGGTCGCGCGGGTGTGGTGAGGGAATCGGATCCGTCGACGCGGACCCGCGGGCGGATCGGCTGGATACACGTCCTCGCTCCGCGAGTCCGGGGCGGGAGGGGCGCCGGAGGGGGCCCGGGCCGGTGCGGCGGGGGCCCCTCATGCCAAAGACACGCGCACCCCTTGGTTCGGATCGGGATGCGCGTGCCTGGGATGAGCACCTGCGGAGAGGGCAGGATTCGAACCTGCGTGGGCAGAGCCCGTCCGGCGAGTAGCCCCACCGGACCCCATTCGGCCGCTTTGGGAACCTCTCCAACGGCCTTTCTCTGGCATCAGCTTGGCACGCCGCCGCTGACAGGCTGCTGATGGATTTCTGAGACCGGAATTCGGGGGAACGGTCAGGGGCCCATCAGTGCCCGCTGGGATAGTGAAGGGCGATCGAGCCACTTCACCAGATACCCGGGAGTTCCCGTGAGCGCCGAGACCGCAAAAATCGCCGTATCGCGTCTCTACAACGACGAGAACGGCGAATCGCATTTCATCGACGAGACGCTGGAGGTGACCGCCGTCAATTTCGCCCCGCCCGCGCCGCCGATCTTCGTCTCCGAGGGCGTGCCGGCCAAGCAGGCCGTCTACCTCTTCCTGCCGGCCGGGTACGTGGGCGACTTCCACCCCGCGCCGCGCCGCCAGATCATGACCCTGATCAGCGGTCTGCTGGAGTGCGGCGTCAGTGACGGCACCTGGCGGACCTTCACCCCGGGCAACACCCAGCTCGTCGAGGACACCCAGGGCAAGGGGCACGCCACCAAGGCCCTCCAGGACTGCGTGATGATCGTCTCGCAGCTCGACTGAGCGCGCCCGCGACGGCGGAGGAGAACGGCGTGCGCCGGAACGGCGCGAGGAGAACGTGAAAGGGGGGCCCGGGCCGATCGGCCCCGGCGCCCCCGTCGGGGTTCGCGTCGCCCCTAGATCGCCCCGCGGGCGTGGTGCCCTAGCGGTGGCGCTGCTCTAGTCGCTATAGCGCGTCGTCCG
>NZ_JANFAK020000063.1 GCF_024721315.2 Streptomyces sp. Isolate_45 | reverse complement strand
CCCCCCCCCCCCCCCCCCCCCCCCCCCCCCCCCCCCCCCCCCCCCCCCCCCCCCCCCCCCCCCCCGGGGGTCCGATGGTGTCCCGAGCCGGTCCGCGGCCCGCCGCTCGTGGGCCAGTACGTAGCCCAGGGCGATGCCGACGGTGACGACGACGAAGAACCCGATCAGCCAGGACAGCACGACGAAGACGAGCCCCAGCCCGCCGAACTGCTCCAGGCTCCGGTCGATGGCGCGCGGCATGTAGTACCGCGACCCCAGCGTGACGGCCTGCACCCCGACGGCGACGAGGACCGCACCGGGCAGCAGCGGCAGCCACGGAATCCTGGAGCCGAGCAACAGGTGCTGGGTCCACCACCACAGCAGGGTGCCGCTGACCAGGGAGACCAACGCGCCGACGGCCGGGCCGGCGCCGAACGCGTCCTGGACCGGTCCCTGGAAGAGCAGCGCGGTCATCCACACGACCAACCAGGCCACCCACCGCCAGGCGGCGAGCCGGGCTCCGGCCTTCGGCAGGTGCCAGGACCGCTCACAGGTCGTCTGCAGGGCGCGGCTGCAGGCGGTGGCGGACAGCAGCGTCACGAACACTCCCAGGGCGCCGGTGCCGGCGACGACCGCCGTGTCGCCGGCGGCGTACACCGCGCGGACCTGGTCGAGGGCCGCGTCCGTCATGCCCAGGGTGGCGCTCATCGTCCTGATGAGCTCCTGCCGCATCCACTCGGGCGCGAGCGCGCCGATCACGAACAGCGCGGGGATCGCCCCGAGGAAGGCCTGTGCGGCCAATCGGGTGGCGCAGTCCAGGACGTGGATCCGTGCGAGCTGTTCCAGGACCCGGCCGAGGAACGGCGCGTAGGTGCGCATCCAGCCCGGCACGACGAAGCGGCGCGGCAAGAGGCGCGTTCCTGGCACGGTGACGGCTCCTTCCGGGGGAACGCGCGCCCTTGGCCTGCGGCCGCGCCGTTCACGAGCAGGATGCGGGATCGGGCACGGCGCGGCACCTCGGGCCCGCGTTTCCCTCGCCGCGACGGCGGCGAAGCACAGCCACCACCGGGTGTTTTTCCATATGTTCGCGAATCCGTTACAGAACCGATACATCTCCACCCATGTCCGGACCTGAATTTCGGACGGCTTCGGAGAAAACTGTCCGCCGTTGCGCCCCAGGAATCACATCCGAGAAAGCAGGACGTTCACAGGTATCCGACCGACCTCAAGTCCACCCGAACGCGGAGGTATCACGATGTCCGTCTGCAGGAATGACTCCCATAAAGCCCGAGAGGCCCTCCGAGTTGTCCGCCGCACCGCCGGATTCCGTCCCCCTCGCCTATTTTTGCTCCTCTGCCTGCTGACCGCGGGCACCCTGGCCGGCCCGGTATCACCGGCCGAAGCGGCCACACCGTACGGCGCCAAAGCGGTGGCCGTGGCGGCCTCGAAGGAAGGCGCCCCTTATGCACGCGGCGGCATGGGACCGAAAAGGTTCGACTGCTCGGGGCTGATGCTGTATTCGTTCCGGAAAGTCGGGAAACAGCTCCCCCGCACCGCCGAGCAGCAGTACGAACACACTTCCCACGTATCCCGCGACAAACGCGCATTGGGTGATCTTGTGTTCTTCCCACAGGGCTCGACCATGGAACACGTGGGCATTTATGCCGGTCAGGACAAGATCTGGCACGCCCCTCGTCCTGGCACCCGCGTAAGACTGGAACGGATTTGGAGCAATAACGTTCGCTACGGCCGGGCCGGTTGACGGAAGGACGACATGGGGAGGCCCCGGCCCCTCCCGGAACCGCCCGGACGGGGGCGGTCGGGAGGGGCCGGGGCCGGGGGGATCAGCCGTTGTAGCAGACGTTCCCGACAGCCGGGTTCAGGAGACCGATCACGTTCACGCTGTTGCCGCAGACGTTGATCGGCACGTGGACCGGGACCTGGATCAGGTTGCCCGACAGGACGCCGGGCGAGCCGGCGGCGATCCCCTCGGCATTGGCGTCGGCCGACGCCGCGGACGCGCCGCCCATGACCGCCAGGCCGACCGCCAGGGCAAGACCCGCACTCTTCCACACTCGCATCACGCGCACTTCTCCTCGCAACTGCCGCAGCGGCGCGCCTGCGCGCCGCACGGTCCCGGGTCGGGGCCGTCCCCCTCTCTTCGGCAGCTTCGGGCGCCGAGCACCGCCCCGGGGCGGTGCTTTCCCTCTAAGGAGTGCCGCCGCGCCCCTGATCGGCCGTATCGCGCGGACCCGGATCCGATCAGCCGTTCAGGCCCTTCATCAGCTCGGGGGCGTAGCGGTCGCCCGAGGCCACGCCCAGCGGGGCCACCGCGTCGATGCGCGCCAGGTCCTCGTCGGAGATCTCCACCCCGGTTGCGGCGACGTTCTCCTCCAGGTATCGGCGGCGCTTGGTGCCCGGGATGGGCACCGCGCCCTGGCGCAGCGTCCAGGCGAGGGCGAGCTGGGAGGGGGTGACGCCCTTCTCGGCGGCGAGGCTGCGGAGCAGGTCGACCACGGCGAGGTTGCGGTCGAAGTTCTCGCCCTGGAAGCGCGGGTCCGTGCGGCGGAAGTCGTCGGCCGCGAAGTCGTCGGGGCTGGTGACGGCGCCGGAGAGGAAGCCGCGCCCGAGGGGCGAGTAGGCGACGAGGCCGATCCCGAGTTCGTCGAGGGTCGCACGGACGCCGTCCTGCTCGATGCCGCGCTCGAAGAGGCTGTATTCCGTCTGCACCGCGGCGAGCGGGTGCACGGCGTGGGCCCGGCGGATGGTGGCGGGCGCGGCCTCGCACAGGCCGATGTGGCGGACCTTGCCGGCCGTGACGAGCTCCGCCATGGCGCCGACGCTCTCCTCGACGGGGACCCGCGGGTCGATGCGGTGGAGGTAGTGGAGGTCGATGTGGTCGGTGCCCAGGTGTCGCAGGGATCGGTCGGCGGACCTGCGGATGTAGTCCGGGGTGGCGTTGTGGCCGCGGAAGGCGCCCTCGTCGGTGAACTCGATCCCCGTCTTCGTGGCGATGACGGCGGACTCCCGGCGGCCGGCGAGGGCCCTGCCGAGCAGTTGCTCGTTGAGGAAGGGGCCGTAGCCCTCCGCGGTGTCCAGCAGGGTCACGCCCAGTTGCAGGGCCCGGTCGATGGTGGCGAGCGACTCGGTGTCGTCGGTCGCCCCGTAGTGGGCGCTCATGCCCATCAGGCCGAGTCCCTCGGCGCCGACCTTCAGGCCCTGGCCGCCCAGTGCGCGCATGTCCATGGTGTTTCTCCTCGGGGTGTCCGGTCCCGTCCGGTGGTGTCCGGTGGGCGAAAGGGAAAGTAACTAACTGGATAGGTAGAGCATGCGCGCATCGGGCGCCACATGTCAATAACTGGATAGTTACTTGCTAGGCTCCCGGTATGGCACGGGACTCCAGCGCAACCAAGGCACGCCTCCTCGACGCCGCCTTCTCCGAGTTCGCGACCCACGGCATCGCCGGAGCGCGGGTGGACCGGATCGCCGAGGCGGCCCAGGCGAACAAGCGGCTCATCTACGTCTACTTCGGCAACAAGGAGCAGCTCTTCGACGTCGTGCTCCAGCGGGCGCTGGAGGCGGGCTCGGATTCCGTCCCCTTCCGCGTCGAGGACCTGCCGGGGTACGCGGGGGCCGTCTTCGACCACCTGGTCGAGCGGCCGGACCTGATGCGCCTGGTGCTGTGGAAACAGTTGGAGCGGCCGGGCTCCACGCCCGCCGAGGCCGAGTCCTACAGCGCCAAGATCGGCGTGGTGGAGCGGGCCCAGCAGGCCGGGTACGTCGATCCGGCGATCGACCCCGTCGACCTCCTCGTGCTGGTCATGGGCCTGTCCCAGGCCTGGTTCGGCGCGCTCGGCGGCCCCGCGGCCGGGGGCGCGGGCGCGGGTTGGCCCGAGGAGCGGCTGGCCCGCCACCGCGAGGCCGTGGTGGAGTCCGTACGCCGTATGACGACACCGCCCGGGGGCCCGGTCGGCTGAGGGAGCCCGACATCCGGGGCGACCGGGCGGCCGGAGTGTCCGGCGGCCGTTACGGCGGGTCCTCCAGCGGGGACGGCCGGCCGGATTCCGGTTCGGGGCCGGTACCGGGACCGATGCGGAGCTCGAAGTCGCCGTCGTACTCCTCGTGGCCGGCGACCACCGCCTGCGCGACGGCCTCCTCGCCCATCTCGCCCCGGACGATCAGTGGGTCCCTGCGCAGGTCGCGCAGGAGGGCCACGCACATGCCGATCATCACCACGGTGAACGGGGCCGCCACGAGGATCGTCAGGTTCTGCAGTCCGGCGAGCGCGTCCCCCTTGCCGTTGCCGATGAGCAGCATGACGGCCGCGACGGCGCCGGTGACCACGCCCCAGAAGACGACGATCAGCCGGGCCGGCTCGAAGGTCCCCTTCTGCGAGAGCGTGCCCATCACGATGGAGGCGGCGTCCGCTCCTGAGACGAAGAAGATGCCGACGAGGACCATCACCAGCAGGCTCATCACCGTCGGGATGGGGAACTGCTGGAGCAGCCCGAAGAGTTGGCCCTCGGGCGTGGTCTCGCCACCGAGCCGGCCGCCCTCCTGGAGCTTCATCGCCGTACCGCCGAAGACGGCGAACCACACCAGGCTGACGCTGCTCGGGACGAGGATGACCCCGCCGATGAACTGGCGGATCGTACGGCCGCGGCTGATGCGGGCGATGAACATGCCGACGAACGGCGTCCAGGAGATCCACCAGGCCCAGTAGAAGACCGTCCAACTGCCCAACCAGGTGGCGACCTCACCGGCGCCGGTGGCCTCGGTGCGGCCGATGAGCTGCGGCAGGTCGCCGAGGTAGGCGCCCAGGGAGGTGGGGATCAGGTCGAGCACGATGATCGTCGGGCCGGCGATGAACACGAAGACGGCCAGCACGAGGGCGAGGACCATGTTGATGTTCGACAGCCACTGGATGCCGCGTTCGACGCCGGAGACCGCCGAGGCCACGAAGGCGACGGTGAGCACGGCGATGACGCCGACGAGGAGGCCGGTGCTGACCGTGTCCATCCACCCCAGTTCCCGGAACCCGCTGCCGATCTGCAGGGCGCCCAGGCCCAGCGAGGCGGCCGAGCCGAAGAGGGTGGCGAAGATGGCCAGGATGTCGATGACGCGGCCCGCCGCGCCGTGGGCGTGCCGTTCGCCGATGAGGGGCTCGAACACGGCGCTGATCGTCTGACGGCGCCCGCGGCGGAAGGTGCTGTAGGCGATCGCGAGGCCGACGACGGCGTAGATCGCCCAGGGGTGGAGCGTCCAGTGGAAGAGCGTGGTCGCCATCGCCGTCTGCATGCGTTCGGCGGAATCGACGGGGTGGGTGCCGGGCGGCGGCTTGTCGTAGTGGGCCAGTGGCTCGCTCACGCCGTAGAACATCAGCCCGATCCCCATGCCGGCGCTGAACATCATCGCGACCCAGGACACGGTGCGGAATTCGGGAGCCTCGCCCTCGCGGCCGAGGCTGATCCGACCGTAACGGCTGATGGCCAGCCACAACGCGAACACGACGAAACCGCTGGCGGCCAGCATGAAGGCCCAGCCGCCGTTGTGGATGAGCCCCTTCAGCAGGCTGCTCGACACGCTTTCCAGCGAGTCGGTGGCCAGGGCGCCCCAGAGCACGAAGGCGAGCGTCAGGACCGCCGTGACGCCGAAGACCACCATGTCCGTACGGGAACGGGGGGCGGCCGGTGGCTCTTTCGACAACGGGGTCCCCTCTCACGCGTGACCTCGTTCGCCGCGGCCACGCAGGAACGTTTGCGTGGATACCTGACCTATCACGCTTATCGCCCGTAACCGGGCTCATCCTCACCGCCGGCGGGCAGTCCGCAACGCCGTTGGCCCAGTCGGGGGCGGTTTCGGCGCGGCCGCCGCGATGTCCGGGGCCGTGCGACGGTCGCGGGTCAGTCTCGGACGGGACGCGAACCACGGCTGGGCGGAGGTCCACGCATGCCCGGTGCTCCCCGCGGCGGGCCGACCCTCTACCTCGTGGGGGCCCTCGCCGGCTGCGTCGTCGGACTGGTCGGCGGGAGCTTCCGCTGGTGCCTGGAACGCGCCGACGCGCTGCGCGGATCGCTGCTGGACGCCTCGCAGGAGCTCGGCGTCGCCGGCCGACTGGTCCCGATCGCCCTCGCGGCGGTGGGCGCCGCCGTCGCCTGCGCGATCGCCCGGCGGGTCCCGGCCGCCGCCGGGAGCGGCATCCAGGACGTCGAGGCCGTGTGGCACGGGGAGCGGGAGCCGGACCGCCTGCTGCCGCTCCTGCCGGCCAAGTTCGTGGGCGGCGTGATCGCCATGGGCTCCGGTCTCCTCCTCGGCCGGGAGGGGCCGACGGTGCACATGGGCGCCGCGATCGGCACGGAGGCGGGACGCCGTACGCGGATGAGTGCGCGGGACGTCACCCTGCTGCACACCTCACTGGCCGGAGCCGGGCTCGCGGTGGCGTTCACCGCCCCGCTCGGCGGTGTGGTGTTCGTCCTGGAGGAGGTGACGAGGACGATCCGGGCCCGACTGGTCCTGCTCACCCTCATCGGTACCGTCACCGCCGTCGGATGCGCCCGGCTGATCCTGGGCGACCGCCCCGTCTTCGCCATGCCCGACCCGGCGGCGCCGCCCCTGTCGCTGCTGCCGGCCTTCCTGCTGCTGGGCGCCGCCACCGGCGTGCTGGGTGTGGGCTACAGCCGGCTGGTGGTCGGCGCCCTCGCCTACTGCGACGGCGTCACCCGGGTCGGGCCGGTCGCGCGGGCGGCCGTCATCGGGGCCGTCGTGGGCCTGCTGCTGGGCATCGATCCGTCGCTCGGCGGCGGCGGGGAGCAGTTGAGCGGGCTCCTGGTGGACGGCGAGGTGCCGGTGGTCACCGTGCTGGCGGGGTATCTGGTGGTGCGCTTCGTGGCGGGGCCGCTCAGCTATGCGGCCGGTGCGCCGGGCGGCCTGTTCGCCCCGCTGTTGGCGTTGGGCGCCCTGTGGGGAGCTCTCGTACAGGGCCTCGCGGCCCCCGTGCTGCCGGGCGGGACGGGAGCGGCGTCGTTCGCGGCCGTCGGCATGGCGGCGCTGTTCGCCGCGGTGGTGCGCGCACCCTTGACCGGTGTCGTGCTGGTGGTCGAGATGACGGGGGCCACCGCGCTGGTCGTGCCGCTGCTCGCGGCCTGTTTCGCCGCGACGCTGACCGCCGACCGGTTGGGGAGCGTCCCGATCTACGACACCCTGCGGCTGCGCATGACGCGGTCGTCCTGACGCCCCTGCGGCCTTCCCGCGGCGGAACCCACCAGAGGATTCCGATGTGACGGGTTTCGGGCGGATTGCCCGTTACGTTGATCCGGTGACCGCCCCAGCACCGTCCGCCGCTCCCCCGCAGACCTCCCCCGCCAGGGCCCTGCTCCCGCTGGTCCTGCCCGCGATCGTGATCGGCGTGGGCTCCAGCCTGCTGCTGACCGGCGTGAGCGAGCTGGCCGACCTGCTGAAGAACGTCCTGTGGGGGACCCTCCCCGACGCGATCGGGGTGGGCCGCTGGTCCGTCGCGTGGATGCTGGCCGTCCTGACCGTGACCGGTCTCGCGGTCGGGCTCGTCGTGTGGAAGGTCCACGGACACGCGGGGCCGGATCCGGCGACCACCGGGCTGGTCGACCCGCCACTGCCGCCCGCGGTGATCCCGGGCCTGTTGCTGGTGACCACGCTGTCGCTGGCCGGCGGTGTGAGCCTCGGCCCGGAGAACCCGATCACCGCCGCGAACATCGCCCTCGCCTTCTGGTTGGGCCGGAAGTTCATGCCGGCCGGTGCCCCGCAGCTGTGGGTGGGGCTGGGCGCCGCAGGGACGGTCGGGGCGCTGTTCGGGACCCCGGTCGCGGCCGTGCTGATCCTCACCGAGTCGATGGCGTCGGGGCCCGGGCAACCGGCGGTTCCGGGCGGCAAGCCCCCCACGCTGTGGGACCAGCTCTTCGCCCCGCTGATCGCGGCGGGCGCGGGGGCGCTGACGAGCAGGTTGACCGAGGCGCCCGTCTTCGGACTGCCGCTGCCGGCCTTCACCGGTCCGGGCTGGGCCGACCTGCTCGGCGCGCTGGTGGTCTCCTCCGTCGCCGCCGCCATCGCCATGGCGGCCGTCTACGCGTTCCCGTACGTCCACCGCGCCTTCCACCTGCTGCCGCATCCGGTGCTCGCGCTGACCCTGGGCGGCCTGGTGCTGGGGCTGCTCGCGGCGCTCGGGGGGCGGCTGACCCTGTTCAAGGGGTTGGAGGAGATGGGCGAGCTGGCCGCCGATCCGACCGCGTACTCCGCCGGCGCGCTGCTCCTGATGGCCGTGGTGAAGCTGGCGGCCGTCCTGGTGGCTTGCGGGTCCGGGTTCCGCGGCGGCCGGATCTTCCCGTCCGTCTTCGCGGGGGCCGCGCTCGGACTCGCGGTCAGCGCCCTGGTTCCTTCGGTCCAGTCGCCGGTCGCGGTGACCTGCGCGGTGCTGGGCGTGCTGCTGGCCGTCACCCGGCAGGGCTGGGTGAGCCTGTTCACCGCCGCGATCCTGGCCCCGGACCCGGGACTGCTGCCGCTCCTGTGCGTGGCGCTGCTGCCCGCCTGGCTGCTGGTGAGCGGGCGGCCGCAGATGCAGCTGACGGAGGCGGGCGCACCGCTGCGCTGACCCGGCGCACCTCCGGTCCCGCACCGCGCCCGGCCGCGGCTCACCCGGCCCCCGCCGCCGGCTCCCGTCCCTTGGTCGCGGTCCCCTCCGCCGTCCGTCACGCCGATCGCCGAGAGTGACACCCGTCACTTCGAGTGACCGATGGGACATGACCTGCGTCGCGCGGGGCAAGTGCGGAACTTGCCAGCTCACCGCGGGTCCGCCGCGGTGGCACAAGCGGAGGTACAGCGCGTCGTGTCGGAGCAGAAGACCATCTACACAGCCGGGACATGGCGGTCCGCGGCCTCGGGAGCGACCAGAGAGATTCTGGATCCGGCGGACGGGTCCGTCCTCGCCGTGGTGGCCGAGGGCGGCACCGCGGACGTCGACGCGGCCGTGAGCGCGGCCCGCGACGCCTTCGACCTGGGCCCCTGGCGCACCGTCCCGGCCCGCGAGCGGGCGGCGCTGCTGCACCGCACGGCGGACCTACTGGGGCGCGAGCGCGACCGCATCGGTCTCATGGAGAGCCTGGACGCGGGCAAGACCCTCGAAGAGGGCCGCGCGGACGTGGACTGCGTCATCGACGCGTTCCGCTACTTCGCCGGCCTCGTCGCCGGGGAGGACGCGGGCCGGGTCGTGGACGCCGGCGACCCCGACATCCACAGCGTCGTCGTCCACGAGCCGGTCGGGGTCTGCGCCCTGATCACCCCCTGGAACTATCCGCTGCTCCAGGCGAGTTGGAAGATCGCCCCGGCGCTGGCGGCGGGCAACAGCTTCGTCATCAAGCCGAGCGAGATCACCCCGCTGACCACGGTGGCGCTGATGGAACTCCTGGCGGAGGCCGGTCTTCCCGACGGGGTGGCCAACCTGGTCACCGGGGCGGGCGATCCGGTCGGTGCGCGCCTCTCCGCGCATCCCGACGTCGACCTGGTGTCCTTCACCGGCGGACTCGTCAGCGGTACGAAGGTCATGCGGGCGGCCGCCGAAACGGTCAAGAAGGTCGCCCTCGAACTCGGCGGCAAGAACCCGAACGTCGTCTTCGCCGACGCCTGCGCCACCGACGAGGGCTTCGACACCGCCGTCGACCAGGCCCTGAACGCCGCGTTCATCCACAGCGGCCAGGTCTGCTCGGCCGGCTCGCGACTCATCGTCGAGGAGCCGGTGCACGAGCGCTTCGTCGCCGAACTCGCCCGCCGCGCCGAGCGGATACGCATCGGCCGCGGCACCGACCCGGGCGTCGAGTGCGGCCCGCTCGTCTCGGCGGCGCAGCGGGAGCGCACCGAGTCCCACGTCGCGGCCGCGCTCGCCGAGGGCGCCGTACTGCGCGCCGGCGGCGAGCGCCCCGACGGACCGGGCTTCTTCTACCGGCCCACCGTCCTCGACCGGTGCCACCGGCGGATGCGCGTCGTGCGCGAGGAGGTCTTCGGCCCGGTGCTGACCGTGGAGACCTTCCGGAGCGAGGAGGAGGCCGTCGCCCTCGCCAACGACACCGAGTACGGGCTCGCCGGCGGCGTCTGGACGTCCGACGCGGGCCGCGCCCGCCGGGTCGCCGGCCGCATGCGGCACGGCACCGTCTGGATCAACGACTTCCACCCGTACCTGCCGCAGGCCGAGTGGGGCGGCTTCGGGAAGTCCGGCACCGGGCGCGAGCTCGGACCGTCCGGGCTGGCCGAATACCGCGAGTCCAAGCACGTGTACCAGAACCTCGCCCCGCGCCCCGTGCGCTGGTTCGCTGGTTGAGGAGGCAGGAGAAGACATGAGCACGACCACCCCCCACCATCAGGACCGATCCGCGTCCGGCGCGGCCCCGACCGTCCAGGAGTACGACTACGTCATCGTCGGCGGCGGCACCGCCGGCTCCGTGATCGCCTCCCGACTGACCGAGGACCCGGACGTCACCGTGGCCGTCATCGAGGGCGGGCCGAGCGACGTCGACCGCCCCGACGTGCTCACGCTGCGCCGCTGGATGGGCCTGCTCGGCGGCGAACTCGACTACGACTACCCCACCACCGAGCAGCCGCGCGGAAACTCGTACATCCGGCACAGCAGGGCCCGCGTCCTCGGCGGCTGCTCCTCGCACAACACGCTCATCGCCTTCAAGCCGCTCCCCTCCGACTGGGACGAGTGGTCGGAGGCGGGCGCCGAGGGCTGGCACGCCGCGGCCATGGACCCGTACTTCGACCGGCTCCTCAACAACGTCGTGCCGGTCGCCGAGGCGGACCGCAACGCCATCGCCCGCGACTTCGTGGACTCGGCCCAGGAGGCCCTGGGCGTGCCGGTCGTCGAGGGGTTCAACCGCAAGCCGTTCCACGAGGGCGCCGGATTCTTCGACCTCGCCTACCACCCGGAGACCAACAAGCGGTCCTCGGCCTCGGTGGCGTACCTCCACCCGGTCATGGACGAGCGGCCCAACCTGCGCATCCTGCTGGAGACCTGGGCGTACCGCCTGGAGCTGGACGGGACGCGGGTGCGCGGCGTCCACGTCCGCTCGGCGGACGGCGGACGGTCGCTGGTCACCGCACGGCGCGAGGTGGTCGTCTGCGCGGGCGCCGTGGACACCCCGCGGCTGCTGCTGCACTCCGGCATAGGCCCCCGCGAGGACTTGGAAGCCCTCGGGATCCCCCCGGTCCACGACCTGCCCGGCGTCGGCGAGAACCTCCTCGACCATCCGGAGTCCGTGATCGTCTGGGAGACGGACGGTCCGATACCCGAGAACTCGGCGATGGACAGCGACGCCGGCCTGTTCGTGCGGCGCGACCCCGACTCCCCCGGTCCCGACCTGATGTTCCACTTCTACCAGATCCCGTTCACCGACAACCCGGAGCGGCTGGGCTACGAACGCCCTGCGCACGGCGTCTCGTTGACCCCGAACATCCCCAAGCCCCGCAGCCGCGGCCGCCTCTACCTGACGAGTGCGGACCCGGAGGTCAAACCGGCCCTGGACTTCCGCTACTTCACGGACGAGGACGACTACGACGGTCGGACCCTGGTGGACGGCATCAAGCTGGCCCGCCGGATCGCCGCGACCGAGCCGCTGGCCGGCTGGCTGCGCCGCGAGGTGTGCCCGGGACCGGAGATCACCGACGACGAGGCGCTCAGTGCGTACGCCCGCTCGGTCGCGCACACCGTCTACCACCCGGCCGGCACCTGCCGGATGGGCGCCGCGGACGACGAGGAGGCGGTGGTGGGGCCGGACCTGAAGGTCCGTGGCCTCGATGGCATCCGCATCGCCGACGCCTCCGTCTTCCCGACGATGCCCGCGGTCAATCCGATGATCGGAGTACTCATGGTCGGCGAAAAGGCTGCCGAGCTGCTGGGCGGTGAGGTCCTGTGACCACCACCGGTCCTGCCAGTACCACCGGTTCCGGGATCACCCCCGGTTCCGACATCACCACCGCGCCCGATTCCGCGACCGCGCCCGAGGGCGCCGGCGCTCCCGTGTTCGGGGTCCGGGGCCTGTGGAAGGTCTTCGGGCCCGACCGGAAGGCGGCCCGGGTCCCCGGCTCCGAGGACGCCGCCCTGTCCGCCGCCGAGCTGCGCGAGCGGACCGGCTGCACCGCCGCTGTCCGCGACGTCACCTTCGACGTCCGCAAGGGCGAGGTGTTCGTCGTCATGGGCCTGTCCGGCTCGGGCAAGTCGACCCTCGTGCGCTGTCTGACCCGGCTGATCGAACCCACGGCGGGGTCGCTCTCCATCGACGGCGAGGACGTCCTCGCCATGGACGCGGGCCGGTTGCGCGAACTGCGCCGTCACCGGGCCGCCATGGTCTTCCAGCACTTCGGGCTGCTGCCGCACCGCACCGTCCTCGACAACGTCGCCTACGGGCTGGAGATCCAGGGCATGAGCCGCGCCGAGCGGCGCGCCAAGGCCGCCGAGATGGTGGCCAAGGTCGGGCTCGAAGGCCTGGAGTCCCGCCGGCCCGGACAGTTGTCCGGAGGCCAGCAGCAGCGCGTCGGTCTCGCCCGCGCGCTCGCCGCCGACCCCGAGGTGCTCCTCTTCGACGAACCGTTCAGCGCCCTCGACCCGCTGATCCGCCGCGAGATGCAGGACGAGGTGGCGCGGCTCCACCACGAGGAGGGCCGCACGATGGTCTTCATCACCCACGACCTGGCGGAGGCCCTGCGACTCGGCGACCGGATCGCGCTGATGCGCGACGGCCGCATCGTCCAGCTCGGCACGCCGGAGGAGATCGTGGGCTCGCCCGCCGACGACTACGTACGGGACTTCGTCCGCGACGTGCCGCGCGAGCAGGTGCTCACCGTACGCGGCGCGATGCGCCCCGCGGCGCCCGGCGAGGACGCCCAGGGGGTCGCCCTCGCTCCCACCACCACGGTCGCCGAGGCCATCGAGGCCGTCGCCCGCAGCGGGGCGTCGGCGCGGGTCGTCGACCGGGGCCGGTGCCTGGGCGTCGTCGACGACGCCGCGCTGCTCGCGGTGGTGGCCGGCCTGCCGGCCCCGGCCGGACGGGGGGTGGCGGCATGACGCGCCGACCCCGTCGCACCGAAACCGACACCGGGAGGTGGTGCGGATGACCACGACGACCAGACCAGTACGGGAACCCGGCCGCCGGGACCGCGCCGGCGACCCGGGGAAGCCGAACGGGAACCGGGGCCCCGCCCGACCCGGCTCCGCCGTCTCCCCCGGCGGCCGCCTCAAGGCGATGCTCCACCACCGCGCCGGCCGCAGGGTCCTGCCCCTCGCCGTCGCCGCGGTGGTGCTGATCCCGCTCGCCATGGCCTTCCCCGGCTCCGGCAGCTGGCCCGCGGCCCTGTCCGTGGACCTCTCCGGGCCGCTGGGCCGGGCCGGGGACTGGATCGTCGACAACCGCGACGGCCACCCGCTCTTCCTCTACTTCTTCGGACACATCAGCAACGCCGTCGTGGTGTCCGTGCGCGCGGTGTACGTCGTCCTGCTCGCCGCGGGCTGGACCGGCGTCACCGCCCTGGCCGGACTCGTCGCGCTGCGCCTGGCGGGCGTACGGCTCGCCCTGACCTGTGTGGCGGCCTTCGCCGCGTGCGGGCTGCTCGGCATGTGGGTACCGACGATGCAGACCCTCGCGCTGATGGTCGTCGCCGTGTCCGTGTCCGTCGTCGTGGGCGCCCTGCTCGGCCTCGCCGCCGGGCTGTCGTCGCGCGCCGACCGGCTGCTGCGGCCCGTCCTGGACACCATGCAGGTGCTGCCCGCCTTCGCGTACCTGCTGCCGATGGTGCTGGTCTTCGGCATCGGCGTGCCCGCCGCGGTCCTGGCGACCGTGGTGTACGCGGCCCCGCCGATGGCCCGGCTCACCGCCCTGGGCCTGCGCGGGGCGGACGCCGGGGTGCTGGAGGCCTCGGCCTCCCTCGGCGCGACCGGACGCCAGCGGCTGCTGACCGCACGGCTCCCGCTCGCCCGCGGACAGCTGCTGCTCGGCGTCAACCAGGCCATCATGATGGCCCTGTCGATGGCCGTCATCGCCTCGGTGATCGGTGCGGGCGGTCTGGGCGACCGGGTCTACCAGGCCCTCGCCTCGGTCGACGTCGGAGCCGCGCTCGCCGCCGGCATCCCCATCGTGCTGCTCGCCGTGGTCCTCGACCGCACGGCCGACGCGGCGGGCCGCCGGCTGGGCGGCGCTCCGGTCCCCCCGGACGAACAGCCCCTGCTGCGCAGGGTTTTCGCCGGCTGGTACGGGCGCCTGCTCACCGTGCTCACCGCCGTCGCCGCCGCCGTCGTGGGCCACATGGCGGGAACGACCCTGTGGCCCGGGTCCTGGACCGTGCCGATCGCGGAGCCCGTCAACCGGGCGGTCGCCTGGATGACCGACCACCTCTACTCCGGGGTGCCCGTGGTCGGCGGCACCGCCGACTGGGCGGCCCGCTTCACCGGCTGGATCCTCGACCCGCTGCGCGGTGGCCTGCAGGCCGCCCCCTGGTGGGCACTGCTGCTGCTGACCGGGGTGATCGGCGTCCTCGTCGGTACCTGGCGGACCGCGCTGACCGCGGTCCTCGCGCTCGCCGCGATCGGCGTCCTCGGGGTGTGGGAGCCCTCCCTCGACACCCTGTCCCAGGTGCTGGCGGCCGTCGCCGTCACCCTCGTACTCGGTTTCTCGATCGCCGTCGGCGCCGCCCGCAGTCCCCGTGCGCAGCGACTGCTGCGGCCGGTGCTCGACGTCTGCCAGACCATGCCGCAGTTCGTCTACCTGATCCCGGTCGTCGCGCTGTTCGGCGTCGGTCGGGCGCCCGCCGCGGCCGCCGCGGTCGTGTACGCGCTGCCCGCCGTCGTCCGCATCACCACCCAGGGGCTGCTCGACGTGAACCCGGCCGCCGTGGAGTCGGCCCGCTCGCTGGGAGCGACCGGCTCGCAGCAGCTGTGGCAGGTCCGGCTGCCGTTGGCCCGGCCCGCGTTGCTGCTGGCGGTCAACCAGGCCGTGGTGCTCGTACTCGCCGTGGTGATCATCGGCGGCCTGGTCGGTGGCGGCGCGCTCGGCTACGACGTCGTCCTCGGCCTCGCCCAGGGCGACCTGGCGACCGGTCTGGTCGCCGGCGCCGCGATCGTCTGCCTCGGTCTGATGCTCGACCGCGTCACCCAGCCCGCGAAGGAGGCCTGACATGAACGAGCGCAACCACCCGGGCCGCCGCGGCCGCCGGGCCGCCGCCGCGTTCGCCGCGGGTACGGCCCTCGCCGTGCTCACCGGCTGCGGCGCGGCCGACATGACCCGTCAGGCCTCCCCGTACGCGGCCGCCCAGGGCGCGAAGACGGTCACCCTGTCCGTACAGTCCTGGGTCGGGGCCCAGGCGAACACCGCCGTCGCCTCGTACCTGCTCGAACACGAGCTGGGCTACCGGGTCGACACCGTCCAGGTCGACGAGGTCCCGGCGTGGGACGCGCTCAGCCAGGGCCGGGTCGACGCGATCCTGGAGGACTGGGGCCACCCCGAGCAGGAGAAGCGGTACGTCGAGGACAAGAAGACCATCACCCCGGGCGGCGACCTCGGCGTCACCGGCCACATCGGATGGTTCGTGCCGACGTACTTCGCCGAGGAACATCCGGACGTCACCGACTGGAAGAACCTCGACAAGTACGCCGACCTGTTGCGGACGCCCGAGAGCCGTGGAAAGGGGCAGCTGATGGACGGCTCGCCCTCGTACGTCACGAACGACAAGGCCCTGGTGAAGAACCTCGGGCTGGACTTCGAGGTGGTCTTCGCCGGCTCCGAGGCCGCTCAGATCACCCAGATCAAGCAGTTCGCGAAGGAACGCAAGCCCTTCCTCACCTACTGGTACAAGCCGCAGTGGCTGTTCGAGCGGGTCCCCATGACGGAGGTGAAGCTGCCCGAGTACAAGGAGGGCTGCGACGCCGACCCGGAGAAGGTGGCCTGCGCCTACCCGCACACCCCGCTGCAGAAGTACCTGAACACTCGCTTCGCGGAGCGGGGCGGGACGGCGGCCTCCTTCCTGAAGAAGTTCCGCTGGTCCGTCGAGGAGCAGAACGAGGTGTCGCTGATGATCGCCGAGGAGAAGATGCCGCCGGCCGAGGCGGCGAAGAAGTGGGTGGAGCGCAACGAGGACACCTGGCGGGCGTGGGTGAACTGAGGGGAACGAGCCGAACGGGTGGCGCCCCGATCCGGGGGTGTGCGGGGGCCGATTGCGGGTAGGCGCAGCACGTGATCACCTCCGTGACCGCTCCGGACGTGCCCACCACCCGGATGAAGCATCAAGAGAAATCGGAGGGCAACATGATCGTCATCGGCCTCATTCTGCTCATCATCGGCTTCATCACCGGCATCAGCATCCTGTGGACCATCGGCATCATCCTGCTGGTCGTCGGGGCGATCCTGTGGATCCTCGGTTCCCTCGGCCACGCCGTCGGTGGACGCAAGCACTACTGGTAGGGACCGGGGCATTCGGGGCATCGGTCACGACCAGTTCTCCGTAGGTGTGCGGCGGCCCGCGCCGGGTGCGGGCCGCCGCACGCCCGTGCCTGCGTGCGGGCGGTGTGCGTCCGGGCGGTGGGGCGGGGCGGCGTAGCAGGGCGGCGGTGTAACGGGTGCGGCGGTGCGGCATCGCGCATCCGCGACGCGACACCGCCGGGGGGGGCGCGCGGCGCCCGCCTCGCCGCTACCCGATGGTGGCGAGCTGCCGGGCGAGCACGTCGGGCGCCGGGAACGTGGCGCCCACCGCGCCGACGCGCTTCCAGTGGAGGCGGCCGTCCGGCCCCACGATGAACACGGAACGTCGCAGGCCGATCAGTGGCGCGTCGATGCCGAAGGCCCGGGAAACGGTCCGTCCCGCGTCAGCGAGCAGGGGAATGCGCAGGTCACGATCACGGGCGAAGCGTTCGTGGCTGTCGACGTCCTGGGGGCTGATGCCCCAGACCGTCGCGCCGGACGTACGGAGCGCGTCGAGGCCGTCGGAGTAGGAACACAGCTGTCTGGTGCAGACGGGGGTGTTGTCCCCGGGGTAGAAGGCCAGGACCACGGGCTTGCCGCGGTGGTCCGCGAGGGCGTAGTCGGAGCGTTCGAACCGGTCCTGGAGCAGGACTCCTCCGGGCAGGGAGAAGTCGCCCACGATGTCCCCCACTGCGGGAGTACGGCCCATGGTGGTTCCTTCCGTAGTCGGTGACGCGTCGCTTCGCGGCGCGTCGGCAGCCATTCTGCGCCCCGTTCCGACCGTTCGGTACGGGGCCCCTGGGCGCGGGGCGACGGGCGTGCGCCGGGACGCGCGCGGAATGGCCGGTTCTTGACTGTTTCCTCCCGACTGGGGTGGGTAGGCGAGGTTTCGACCGAGACACCGTGTTCGCCGACGGCCCGCCCCCAAGAGGTGGCGGACGTACCGTCGGCGACATCGCGAAGTGGAGATTCCCTGTGGCCATCGTGAAGAGCTCCCTCAAGGACGCCGACCTGAAGATCGTGGGCGACGCCCTGCAAGGCGCCCTGGTGGACCTCGTCGACCTCTCCCTCGTCGCCAAGCAGGTGCACTGGAACGTCGTGGGTCCGCGGTTCCGCTCGGTCCACCTCCAGCTCGACGAGGTCGTCACCTCGGCCCGCACCCACTCCGACGTGGTCGCCGAGCGCGCCTCCGCCCTCGGGGTCTCCCCCGACGGCCGGGCGGCGACGGTGGCGTCGACCAGCGCGATCGCCGGGGTGAAGGAGGGCTGGGTGAAGGACGTGGACGCCGTACAGGTCCTCGTGGACGGCCTGGGCGCGGTGATCACCCGCATGCGCGAGCGCATCAAGGCGACGGGCGACGCCGACCCGGTCACCGAGGACATCCTGATCGGCCTCACGGGCGACCTCGAAAAGCACCACTGGATGTTCCAGGCCGAAAGCGCCTGACGAGGCCGAAGGTCCCACAGCGACGATGGCCCACCCGCCGGTCGGCGGGTGGGGCATCCGCGTGTCAGTGGACGGAGCAGCCACGGGGCCGTATCGAACCCGCGGGAACGGTCGGGACAGGTGGCGGAAGGTTCGGTCAGTGCCCCCGTTCGCGCTCGGCCTCGGTAGTCGGCCGGCACCTCGGGTCGTCGGGGTGGTGCGTGTGCTGGTTGGGTCGGGCCCCGGACATCGAGTGCGGGATGATCGTCCGATAGCGGGAGCCGAGGGGGCCCTGGCAGCGGGCGCAGATCCGGCCTGCGGTCACGCTGTCGCCGCGATCTTGTCGACGATGGTCGAGAACTCGCGGCCGGACGGCAGCCGGACGTAGGCGAGGTCCACCCACGACCCGGACGTGTGGCCCGGCGCGGACGCCGTACTGGTGGCCCCGGCCACGACGAACACCATCAACCGGTGGGCGCTCGGCATCACCGACACCTGGCTCGTCGGGTTCGTGGCGGAGGCGATCGGCAAGGGGATCCCCATGACGATGATGCCGTGCGTGAACTCGGCGTACTCCCAACATCCCCAGTTCCCGCTGTCTCTGGAGACGCTCCGTACGGCTGGGGTCCGCGTGCTGTACGGGCCGGGAGGGTTCGAGCCGAACGCGCCCGGGGAGAAGCGCGCGTATCCCTGGGGTGCGGCACTTGATGCCATCGGCGGGCCGGTCACATAGGTGTGAGGGCCCGGGTCAGGACAAGAGGCCCCTCCCGCCGGTGGAGGCGGGAGGGGCCTTCGCGCTGCTGTGGGGCGGGCCGGTGGGTGCCGGGGGTCAGTCCTTTACCGCGCCGCCGAGGCCCGAGACCAGGCGGCGTTGGACGAGGACGAAGAAGACGAGGACCGGCAGGGTCATCACCGTGGAGCCGGCCATGATGCCGCCCCAGTCGTTCTCGTCCGGTTTGAAGAAGACCAGTAGGGCCATGGGGAGGGTCGACTGGGAGGTGTCGCTGATGATGAACGACTTGGCGAAGAGGAAGTCGTTCCAGGTGGAGATGAAGGAGAAGACGCTCGTCGCCACGAGCCCGGGGAAGACCAGCGGGAAGAGGATCTGCCACAGGAAGCGGGTGCGGCTCGCGCCGTCGATGTACGCCGCTTCCTCCAGTGCCTCCGGGACCGCCTTCACGAAGCCGCGCAGCATCCAGATCGCGAACGGCAGGGAGAAGGCGATGTGGGGCAGGACCAGCGACCAGAGGGTGTTGAGCTGTCCCGTGTCCCGCATCAGGAAGAAGAGCGGGATCGTCAGGGCTTCGATCGGCACCATCTGCGCCACCAGGAACATGATGAGCAGCGTCGTACGGAAGCGGAACCGGAAGCGGGTGACGGCGGTCGCCGCGAGGAAGGCGATCAGCGCGGAGGCGAGGACCACGGAGCCCGCGACGAAGAGGCTGTTGAGGAAGTAGCGCCCGAATTCCTGCTGTTCGAAGACGCGGCGGAACGAGTCGAGGGACGGCGCGAGGGTCCACGGGCGTGCCTCGGTCGACTGGATCTCCCCCGCCGGTTTGAGCGCGGAGAGCACCATCCAGTAGAGGGGGAACGCCACGACCACGGCGACGGCCAGTGCGGACGCCTCGGCCGCGAGCCGCCAGGGGCGGCGGATCCCGAACCGGGCCCGCCGGGCGGTGCGGGCGGTGCGTGCCGTCCGAACCGTCCGGGCCGTGGGGAGCGTGGGGTGCGTGCCGGTGGGGCTCACAGTTCTTCTCCCTGCCGTCGCATCAGGCGTAGGTAGACGAGGGTGACGGTCAGCAGGATCAGCAGCATGACGACGCCGATCGCCGAGCCCAGGCTGTACTGGGAGGAAGCGAAGGCCTTCTGGTAGGCGTAGACGTTGAGGACGAGGTTCTGGCCGGCGATGCCGCCGCCGGCGGTCATCACGTAGATCTGGGTGAAGACCTTGAAGTCCCAGATGATCGACTGGATGGTGACGACGATCAGGATGGGTCGCAGCATCGGCGCGATGACGGAGCGCCAGATCCGCCACTGGGAGGCGCCGTCCAGCGAGGCCGCCTCCAGCACCTCGGAGGGGATCGCCCTGATGCCCGCGTACACGGTGACCATGACGAACGGGAACGAGCACCAGACGACCTCGAAGAGGACGAGGGCGAAGGCACTGAAGCGCCCGTACGTCCAGGAGAAGTCCCCCAGGCCGAGCAGCCGGTTGACCGGGCCGTAGTCCGGGTCGAAGAGGAAGACCCAGACGGTGGACCCGGTGACGGCCGGGGTGGCCCACGCGCCGAGTGCGGCCAGCATCAGGGCGAGTCTGGGGAGCGCCCGGATCCGGGTCAGCAGGACGGCGAGCGCGCAGCCGACGGCGAGGGTGGTGACCACGCACGCCGCGGCGAAGACGACGGTCGCGAGCAGGACCTGCCAGAACTGGGCGTCGGCGAAGAGCGTCCGGTAGTTGCCGAGGCCCTTGAAGGTGGTGGGTTCGCCACCGCTGACCTGGGCCTGGGTGTATTCGAGGAAGGAGATCAGGCCGAGTTGGTAGATCGGGTAGAGCAGCAGCGCGGCGAGGACGAGCAGGGCGGGGGCGAGGTAGAGCCAGGGGGTCCAGCGGCTGCCGTGGCGCCCGCCGCCACGAGTGCGTGGGGACCGGGGCGCGGGGGCCGGTGCGGTCTTCGGGGAGGTGGTGGGCGGCGCGAGGGCGGTTGCTTCGTGCGTCATGTCGTCGGGCCGGTCAGCCGGCGCTGGAGAAGGCGGCGTCCATCTTCTTCGCCGCGTCCCCGGCGGCGGCGGGTACGTCCTTCTTGCCACTGACGATCTCCTGGAACATAGTCGGCAGGACGGTCGAGGCGTCGATCTGCCCCCAGCCCGGGGAGGCCGGCACGAACCTGGTGCCCGCCGCGAGGGTCCGCACGAACGGCTCGACGAACGGGTCCTTCCGCGCCACCTCGGAGCGGACGTCGGTGTAGGTGGGCAGGAAGCCCATGGCGTCGAAGAGCTGCCGTTGGGTGTCCTTGCCCGCGAACCGCTTCATCAGGTCGACGGCGAGCGTGCGGTGGGAACTGCTCTTGAGGACGCCGATGTTGTTGCCACCGGCGAAGGCCGGGGCGATCTCGCCCTCCTTGACGCCGGGCAGCGGGACGACGGCGTACTTCCCCTTCACCGTGCCCGCCTCCACGGCCTGGTGGCTGAAGTCGCCGCCGATGGCCATGGCCGCGTTGCCGGAGGCGAAGGCGGTGACGGTGGCGTTGCCGCCCATGGCGGCGCACTTGGCGGCGGGACAGTTGTCGTCGCCGAAGAGGGAGGTGTACGTCTCGATGCCCTTGCGTGCGGCGTCGCCGGCGATCGTCGCCTTGAACGTGCCGCCGCTCTCCTCGGCGAGTTCACCGCCGTTGGCCCAGATGAAGGGCATGGCGCCGTAGGTGTAGGCGCCGCCGACGGCCAGGCCGTACAGCTCGGGCTTCGCCTTGCGGATCCGCTTGGCCGTGGATACCAGTTCGTCCTGGGTCCTCGGCGGTGTCAGTCCCAGTTCCGTGAAGACGTCGGTGCGGTAGTACAGGGCGCGGACGCCGACGAAGAGCGGTGCGCCGTACACCTTGCCGCCGACGGTGACCGACCGGGCGGCCGTGCGATCGGCGTCCTTGGCCTCCGCCCAGGCGGCGAACTCCGCGCTGATGTCGGCGAGTCCGCCGTCCTTGACGTAGCCGGCGGTGTCGGTGTTGCCGTACTCGATCAGGTCGGGGGCGCTCTTGGGGTCGTTGAAGGCGGCTTTGATGCGCTGGGCCCGGGTCTCGACCGGGATGTACTCGACCTCGACCTTCACACCGGCGTGCTGCCCGGTGAAGGCGGCGACGGCTCCGTCGACGACCTTCTTCTTGGGGTCGTTGTTGACCTCCTGGAAGAGCCAGACGCGCAGGGTGCCGGACTTCTCGTCCTTCGACGAGGTGGCGCCGGAGGTCTGGGGCGCGCATGCGGTGGACGTCAGGGCGGTCAGTCCGGTCAGGACGAGCGCGGCGAAGGGTACGGCTATGCGGGAGCGGAGCTTCATGGGCGGTCCCCGGGAGAGAGTGCGAACGCGTTGCACAGGGTGCAACACCTGTTTCGTAATGCACAACTTGGAGGAGGCTAGAACGACTCAAACGCCGGGGACAAGTGGTCTCCACCACTCTGTGACCGGACGAAGCGCCCCGCGCAACGCGGAGGGGGCCGGTGACACCACCTCAGCCGCCGCCGAGAACCGCTCGGTTCGAGCTCGGCTCAGGTGCGCCGGGCGGACGCAAGACGTGCCGCGCGGCGTGCGGCCCGGCGGCGTACGAGGCCGCCGCTCCCGGCGGCGACGGCCGACGCCAGGACGGTCAGCCCCGCCGCCACGGCGTACGTGATCCGCGTACCCGCGGCGACGGACGCGGGTCCCGCCGTCGTGATGTCCGCGGCCCCCGAGGCGAAGGCGAAGACGGCGCTCATGACGGACGCGCCGGTGATGAGACCGAGGTTGCGCGACAGGTTGAGCACCCCGGACACCACGCCCCTGCGGTCCGCGGGGACACCGGCCATGACGGCGGTGTTGTTGGCCGTCTGGAACACCGCGTAGCCGGCCGTGACCACCACGAGGGGGACCAGGTACCCGAACACCCCGGCGCCTGCCGGCAGTACGGCCAGGGAGGCGGTACCGACCGCCATCGCCGCGAGGCCCGAGACGGTCGTGCGGTGCGCTCCGAAACGGTCCGCGAGGCGGCCGGCGGGCACGCCGGTCAGTGCGGCGACGACCGGACCCGAGGCCAGGACGAGTCCGGCGAGGGCTCCCGGGAGCCCGAGCCCGAGCGTGAGGTGGAAGGGCCCGACGACGAGGGTCGTCATCATCACCGTCGAGACGAGGACGCCGGCGACGACGCCCGGGCCGAGCACCGGATCGCGGAACGCGGACGGCCTGATCAGCGGCGACGCGGCCCGCGCCTCGACGCGTACGAACAGGGCCGCGCCGCAGGCGGCGGCCACCAGCAGGGCGGCGTTCACCGCGTCGAAGCCACCCTGGCCGAGCGTCACGGCGAGGGCGTAGGCCCCGAGCGTCAGGGCCAGCAGCAGTGTGCCGGGGTGGTCGAAGCCCACCGGGGCGGCGGCGGACCGGGGCGGGTCGCAGGGGAGGTGACGGCGCACCAGGTGCAGGGCCAGCAGGCCGGGCGGCACGCCGACGAGGAAGAGGGCCTGCCAGCCGACTCCGGAGATCAGGAATCCGCCCAGGGAGGGGCCGAGGGCGGTACCGATCGCGGACGTGCTCCCGAGGAGGCCCATGGCGCGGCCGACCCGTTCCTTCGGCACCGTCCCGGCGACGAAGGCCATGGCGAGGGCCGTCATGACGGCGGCCCCGAGGCCCTGCGCCGCACGGGCGGCGATCAGCAGCCCCAGGGTGGGCGCGGCGGCGCACAGCAGCGAGGCGGCCGTGAAGAGGAGGATCCCGCCGAGCAGCAGGCGCCGGCGGCCGACGAGGTCGCCCAGCCTGCCGGCGCTGACGATGAGGGTGGTGAGGGCGAGGAGGTAGGCCAGGACGATCCACTGGACCGCCTGGAACGAGGCGTCGAAGGCGGTGGCCATGGCCGGGAGGCCCACGTGGGCGATGCTCGTACCGAGGGAGGCCGGCAGCACGGAGAGGGACAGCCCGGCCAGGGCCCACCGGGCCGTGGGCGTGAGCGCCTGCGGCCCGGGGGCGGCGGCACGGATCGGATCCTGCGCGGAACGACTGTGCGGTTTCATGCGCGGAGCGTGCGCACGACGGCGCCTGTCCGGCAAAGCTTGTTGCCGATTCCGGGACGGATGAGGGCGAAGGAACGAAGGACGGCCGCGGACACGGGGACGGTTCCCTGCGGGCCGGGCGGTTCCGGGACGGCGGAACCGCCCCGGGTGGCTCGGGGAGGGCGGCGTTGCCCGCGCGGGGCTCAGGCGCAGGCCGGGCAGAGCCCCCGGTAGGTGACCTCGACCTCGGCGACGGCGAAGCCGAACCGTTCCCCGTCCGGGAGGCCGGCGAGGGGATCGCCGGCCGGGTGGACGTCGCGGATCAGGCCGCAGCCGGTGCAGACCAGGTGCTGGTGCGGGTGGTGCGCGTTCGGGTCGTAGCGCTTCGCCCGACCGTCGGTGGAGACCTCCGCGACCTCGCCGAGGGAGACCAGTTCCCCGAGGGCGTTGTAGACCGTCGCCCGGGAGATCTCCGGCAGTTTCCGTACGGCACGGGCGTGCACCTCGTCGGCCGTGAGGTGGACGTGGTCGCCATCGAGGACCTCCGCGACCACGCGCCGTTGCGCGGTCATCCTCCAGCCACGCCCTCGCAGTCGCTCCAGCAGGTCACTCATGGCATCACCCTGTTCGGTCGGGCGGAGGGTTCCCGGAGGACCGCCGGCGGGGGCCGGGAAACCCGCGGCACGGAGCTTGGTGTTCTTCTTGACTTGGATTGCGTCCATCGTAGGATCGGATTTATTGACAGCCAAGGGGCAGGACGACTCCAGCGCGGCAGGAGAAGCCCCACCGACGGGCCCGACCCGGGTCCCGACCCCTGCGCCCCGACTGTTCCACACGCATGCAGTTCCTGAGCACCGTGATCCGGTCCGGAAGGATTCCCATGTCTGAGAACCATGACGCAATCGTCGTAGACGCGAAGGACGGGGGCGGTGGAGGTTGTCCGGTCGCGCACGAGCGCGCCCCGCACCCGACCCAGGGCGGTGGGAACCGCCAATGGTGGCCCGAACGCCTGAACCTGAAGATCCTCGCCAAGAACCCGGCCGTGGCCAACCCGCTGGGCGAGGAGTTCGACTACGCCGAGGCGTTCAAGACCCTCGACCTGCCGGCCGTCAAGCGGGACATCGCCGAGGTCCTGACGACCTCGCAGGACTGGTGGCCCGCCGACTTCGGCCACTACGGCCCCTTCATGATCCGAATGGCCTGGCACAGCGCGGGCACCTACCGGATCAGCGACGGACGCGGCGGCGCCGGCGCCGGCCAGCAGCGCTTCGCCCCGCTGAACAGCTGGCCGGACAACGGGAACCTGGACAAGGCCCGCCGCCTGCTGTGGCCCGTCAAGAAGAAGTACGGCCAGAACCTCTCCTGGGCCGACCTGATGATCCTCACCGGCAACGTCGCGCTGGAGCAGATGGGCTTCGAGACCTTCGGCTTCGGCGGCGGGCGGGCCGACGTCTGGGAGCCCGACGAGGACGTCTACTGGGGTCCGGAGACCACCTGGCTCGACGACGAGCGCTACACCGGCGACCGCGAGCTGGAGAACCCGCTCGGCGCGGTCCAGATGGGCCTCATCTACGTCAACCCGGAAGGCCCCAACGGCAATCCGGACCCGATCGCCGCGGCCCGCGACATCCGTGAGACGTTCCGCCGGATGGCGATGAACGACGAGGAGACGGTCGCACTGGTCGCGGGTGGTCACACCTTCGGCAAGACCCACGGCGCGGGCCCGGCGGAGAGCGTCGGCGACGACCCCGAGGCCGCGCCGATCGAGCAGCAGGGCTTCGGCTGGAAGAGCACGTACGGCACCGGCAAGGGTGGCGACGCGATCACCAGTGGCCTTGAGGGCATCTGGACGGACACCCCGATCACCTGGGACAACAGCTTCTTCGACATCCTCTTCGGCTACGAGTGGGAGCTGTTCAAGAGCCCGGCCGGCGCGCACCAGTGGCGTCCGAAGGACGGCGCCGGGGCGGGCACCGTGCCCGACGCCCACGACCCGTCGAAGACCCACGCGCCGACGATGCTGACGACGGACCTCTCGCTGCGGTTCGACCCGGCCTACGAGCGGATCTCCCGGCGCTTCCACGAGAACCCGGCGGAATTCGCGGACGCCTTCGCCCGCGCCTGGTACAAGCTGACCCACCGCGACATGGGCCCGGTCGTGCGCTATCTCGGCCCGGAGGTCCCGACCGAGACGCTGCTGTGGCAGGACCCCCTGCCCCCGGTGACGCACGAGCCCGTCGGGGCCGACGACGTCGCCGCCCTCAAGGCGCGGGTCCTCGGCTCGGACCTGTCGGTGTCCCAGCTGGTCTCCGTCGCCTGGGCCTCGGCCGCCTCGTTCCGGGGCAGTGACAAGCGCGGTGGCGCCAACGGCGCGCGCGTGCGACTCCAGCCGCAGAGCGGGTGGGAGGCCAACGACCCGGACCAGCTGGCGACGGTGCTGCGCACGCTGACGTCGATCCAGGAGGAGTTCCACTCCGCCGGATCCGGGGACAGGCGGATATCGCTCGCCGACCTGATCGTCCTCGCGGGCGGCGCCGCCGTCGAGCAGGCCGCGAAGGACGCCGGCTTCGACATCGAGGTGCCCTTCACCCCGGGCCGCGTGGACGCCTCGCAGGAGCAGACCGACGTCGAGTCGTTCGCGGCGCTGGAGCCCGCCGCCGACGGCTTCCGCAACTACCTCGGGAAGGGCAACCGACTGCCGGCCGAGTACCTGCTGATCGACCGTGCCAACCTGCTGAACCTGAGCGCCCCCGAGATGACGGTGCTCGTCGGTGGTCTGCGCGTCCTCGGCGCGAACCACCAGCAGGCGCGGCACGGGGTCCTCACCACCACGCCCGGGACCCTGACGAACGACTTCTTCGTCAACCTGCTCGATCTGGGCACGACGTGGACGGCCACGGCCGAGGACGGCAACGCCTTCGAGGGCCGCGACGCGGCCACGGGCGAGGTCCGGTGGACCGGCACTCGCGCCGACCTCGTGTTCGGCTCGAACTCCGAGCTGCGCGCGCTCGCGGAGGTCTACGCGAGCGACGACGCGAAGGCGAAGTTCGTGAAGGACTTCGTGGCGGCCTGGGACAAGGTCATGAACCTCGACCGGTTCGACCTCGCCTGACGGTGACGTCCGGGCCGGCCGGTGTTCCCCGGCCGGCCCGGACCGCCTCCTGCCCGCACCTCGGTCAGAACTTGACCTTGGTCGTCGAGAAGGTGACGGGCTGCGCCGGGTCGGCGTAGCACTGGAAGGGGTCCCACTCGTTGGTGTCGGGCTGCAGGCGGTCCCAGCCGAACGCGGTGTCGGTGAAGCTGGAGCCACCGGCGCCCGTGGTGAGGGTGCCGCTGCCCGGGGCGCGGAGGGTGACCTCGAGGTTCGGGAAGTCGAACTCGACGCCGCCGGCCCACTCGCCGTCCGACTTCACGCGCAGGTCGTTGCCGTTGCGCTCGACCCACTGGTTGGCGGTGCCGAGGTTGCTGCCGCCGGTCAGCTTGTAGCTGACGACCTTGGCGTTGGCGGGAACCTTGTAGTTGAACGAGATGGTGTTCAGAAGCTTGTTGTAGTCGGCGACGGCCTTGATCGGCGCCGAGTCGAAAGTGACCTTGAAGGTCTGGAACGGCGCGACCTTGGCCGGCGCCGTGGTGGTGAAGTTCCGGCTGTACTCGACCGGTATCCACTCACCGGAGAGCCGGGTCTGGCAGATGTACGGGAGCGTCGTCGACACGGTCGCGGCGCTGGCCGGACCCGACGTGGCGAGCACTCCCGTCAGGGCCAGACCGAGCGAACCCACCATGCCACCGGTCAGCTTCCACTTGCGCTGCACTGTTGTTCCTTTCGGAGCCCGTCGGCGTGGAGGTGTCCCCGCCTGGTCGGTCACTTTTCAGGAGCGTGCTGGAGATCCGTTGGAAGAAAGATCCAGCCAACCAGGCGGGTTCACGTTCCCCGGGTCAGGCCTTCGCGCGCTGGGCCCAGGCCGCTTCGAGAGCGGCCGTCAGCGCGGCCGGGTCCTGCACTCCGGAGACCGGCGGACGTCCGTCGATCACCACGGAGGGCACTCCGCTCACGCCGAGCCGGACGGCGCGGCGCTCGTCGGCGGCCACCCGGTCGGCGTAGCGGTCGCCCTCCAGCAGTTCCTTGACCTCGTCGGCGTCGAGGCCGGCATTCGCGGCGATGCCGGACAGCACCTCCGGGTCCGCCACGTTCAACGCGTCGGTGTGGTAGGCGTGGAACAGGCCTTCCAGTACCGCGTCCACCCGGCCGCGAGCGGTGGCCAGGTGGATCAGCCGGTGGGCGTCGAAGGTGCTGACGGGCCGGGACTTGTGGAGGTTCAGCTCCACGCCCTCCTGCTCACCGTTCGAGCGGATCAGTGCGATCCGCGCGGGTACGGCGGCCGGGTCGGTCCACTGCTCCATGGCCGCGGCCGCGGTGACACCGGGGACCCCGTCCGCGTCGGGGGCCAGCTCGAAGCTGCGCCACACCACCTCCACCGCGTCGCGGTGCGCGAACCCGTCCAGTGCCTTCGCGATGCGGCTCTTGCCTATGTAGCACCACGGGCACAGGACATCGGAGTAGATCTCGATCTTCATGCGTACGCTCCTCACTACGCGCCGCCTGCGGGACCGGACCGGCGACTGCCGCTCCGGGCAGCGGCGCCGACTGCGTCCCCGCCTCAGGCGACGGTGACGACGACCTTGCCCCGCACGTGTCCGGTCTCGACCTCGCGGTGGGCGTCGGCGGCGCGCTCCAGCGGGAAGGTCCGCGAGATCTCGACGCGGAGCTTGCCCGCGGCGTAGAGCGCGGTGAGCTCGGCGAGCCGGCCCTGCGCGCGCCGGCTGAAGATGCCGCGCACACCGAGCTCCTCCAGCCGCTCGAAGGCGACCAGGGTGCCGATCCGGTCCTTGTCCTTGACCAGTTCCACGGAGTCGTCGACGGCGACGCCGCCGATGCCGTCGAGGGCCGCGGTGACTCCCTGCGGCGCGAGCGCGCGCACCCGCTCCACCAGGCCCTCGCCGTAGCGGACGGGGGTGGCGCCGAGCTCGCGCAGGTAGTCGTGGTTGCGCTCACTGGCGGTACCGATGACCGTGGCGCCGCGCTCCTTGGCGAGCTGCACCGCGATGGTCCCGACCCCGCCGGCCGCGGCGTGGACGAGGAGGGTGTCGCCCGCGCCGACGGCGAGGTCCTCCAGGGCGGTGTGGGCGGTCTGCGCGGACGCGGAGAACGCCCCGGCGACCTCCCACGGCATGTTGGCCGGCTTGGCGACGACCTGGTCGACGGACACCACCAGGTATTCGGCGTAGCAGGACAGGATCGCCCAGCCGAGGACCTCGTCGCCGACGGCGAAGGCGTCAACGCCCTCGCCGAGCTCGTCGACGACACCGGCGAAGTCGTTCCCGACCTTCTGCGGGAACTCCAGGGTCGCCCCCGGCGGCGTCCAGCCTCCGCGCACGGCGCAGTCGTAGGCCTGCACGCCGGCGGCCTTGACCCGGACGCGGATCTGCCCTTCGGCCGGAATGGGGGTTTCGACCTCCGCGACCTCCAGTACCTCGGGGCCGCCGAACGCGTTGAACACCGCTGCCTTCATAGGACACTTCCTTCTTCGTGCGTGAGATTTCCGGCCGGGGCTCGTGGCCGTCCGGACGCGCCGGCGGCGGGGGTCGGGCCGCCGGCGGGTGGATCAGTAGTTGCCGAGACCGCCGCAGACGTTCATGGCCTGCGCGGTGACGGAGCCCGCCGCGTCGCTGACCAGGTAGTCGACCATGGCGGCGACTTCCTCGACCTCCACGTAGCGGCCGATCGGGACGCGGGTGTGGACCTTCTCGGCGGCCTCTTCGAGGGTGATGTTGAAGGACGAGGCGTAGTGCTGGCGGACCCGCTCGGCCATCGGCGTCTCGACGAAGCCGGGGCAGACGGCGTTCGCGGTGATGCCCGTCCTGGCCAGGTCGAGGCCGAGGGCCTTCGTGAAGCCGACCACGCCGTGCTTGGACGCGGAGTAGGGGGCGGCGGTCACGGCGCCCTGCTTGCCGGCCGTGGAGGCGATGTTGACGATGCGGCCCCAGCCCTTGCCGAGCATGCCGCCGGCGCTGAGCACCTCGCGCGTCAGCAGGAAGACGCTGTTGAGGTTGGTGTTGATGACGTCGTACCAGAGCTCGTCCGACATCTCGGCGACCGGGCCGCCACCGCTGCGCCCGGCGTTGTTCACGAGGATGTCGACGGTGCCGAACCGCTCGACGGCCGCGCCGACGAAGCGCTTGACGTCCTCCCGGTCGGTCACGTCGCAGGTGGTTCCGTCCACCGAGCCGCCGGACTCCTGGAGGGACTTGACGGTCGCGGCCAGCCGGTCCGCGTCGCGGCCGCACACGAAGACGTGCGCGCCCTGGTCGGCGAGGTGGGCGGCGATGCCCAGCCCGATGCCGCTCGTCGCCCCTGTGACCAGCGCGACCTTGCCGTTCAGCGAGCCCATCGTGCCTCCGTATCGCAATGTTCCGGCCCTTTTCCGGACCAGACGGACTACGGAGAGGTTGGTTCCCCGCCCTCGACCGCCGGTCGAGACCCGGTGGAGGGGCCGTGCGGGCGCGCGGCCGTCGTCCTGCGCGAATATCCCCGGTCACCGCCGCCGCCCGCACGCCGAGACCGACCTTCGAGTGGTCTTCGAGAAAGGCAACAGAGCGTCAAAGGATCAATTGACGAAGTTTCTGTCGTGGTAGGGGGCCGGTCTCTCCGCAGCCGGGCCGGAAAGGACTTGACTCGATGTCCAGCTCGAACACCTACGGGACGAGTCGCGCGCGATGACCCGACGAGTGGTGATTACAGGAATCGGCGTACGGGCACCCGGCGGCTCCGGGGTGAAGGAGTTCTGGGACCTGCTGTCGGCGGGCCGGACCGCGACCCGCCGCATTACCTTCTTCGACGCCTCCCCCTTCCGCTCCCAGGTGGCCGGGGAGGTCGACTTCCACGCGGCTGCCGAGGGCCTGACGCCTCGTGAGATCCGCAGGATGGACCGGGCGACGCAGTTCGCCATCGCCTGTACCCGCGAAGCCGTCGCGGACAGCGGCCTGGAGTTCGGCGACGTGCCCGCGCACCGCATCGGGGTGAGCCTGGGCAGCGCCGTCGCCGCCGCGACCAGCCTGGAGAACGAGTACCTGGTCATGTCCGACCGGGGCCGTGACTGGGTCGTCGACCCCGACTACCTCTCCCCCCACATGTTCGACTACCTGAGCCCCGGGATCATGCCGGCCGAGGTCGCGTGGGCGGCCGGCGCCGAGGGCCCGGTGACGATGGTGTCGGACGGCTGCACCTCGGGGCTCGACTCCGTCGGGTACGCCGCGCAGCTGATCCGCGAGGGCAGCGCCGACGTCATGATCGCGGGCGCCTCCGACACCCCGATCTCGCCGATCGTGCTCGCCTGCTTCGACGCGATCAAGGCGACGACGTCCCGCAACGACGACCCCGAGCACGCCTCGCGGCCCTTCGACGCCACCCGCAACGGGTTCGTCCTCGCCGAGGGCAGCGCGATGTTCGTCCTGGAGGAGTACGAGGCGGCGCGCGCCCGCGGCGCCGACATCTACGCCGAGGTCAGCGGCTACGCCACGCGCTGCAACGCCTACCACATGACCGGTCTCAAGACGGACGGCCGGGAGATGGCGGAGGCGATCCGGGTGGCCCTCGACGAGTCGCGCGTCGACGGCACCGCCATCGACTACATCAACGCCCACGGCTCGGGCACCAAGCAGAACGACCGCCACGAGACGGCCGCCTTCAAGCGGAGCCTCGGGCAGCACGCCTACGAGGTGCCCGTCAGCTCCATCAAGTCGATGATCGGGCACTCCCTCGGCGCGATCGGCTCGATCGAGATCGCCGCGAGCCTCCTGGCGATCAAGCACAACGTGGTGCCGCCGACCGCCAACCTGCACACCCCCGACCCGGAGTGCGATCTGGACTACGTCCCGTTGACCGCTCGCGAGCACCGGGTCGACTCCGTCCTCACCGTCGGCAGCGGATTCGGCGGCTTCCAGAGCGCCATGGTCCTCCGCGCCCCCGAAGGAGCGAAGGCATGACCAGGACCGTCATCACCGGGCTCGCCGTCACGGCGCCCAACGGAATGGGCGTGGAAGCCTATTGGAAGGCGGTGCTCGACGGCACCACCGGCATCGCCCCGGTCACCGGCTTCGACGCCACCGGCTACCCGGCCTCGCTGGCCGGCCAGATAGCCGGCTTCGACCCCGCCGACCACCTGCCGGGCCGACTGCTCCCGCAGACGGACCGCTCGACGCAGCTCGCGCTCGTCGCCGCCGAGTGGGCGCTGACCGACGCCGGTGTCCCCAACGACACCGTCCAGGACTACGACATCGGCGTGGTGACGTCGAACGCGCTGGGCGGGTTCACCTTCACCCACCACGAGTTCGCCAACCTGTGGACCAAGGGTTCGAAGTTCGTCAGCGTCTACGAGTCCTTCGCCTGGTTCTACGCGGTGAACACCGGCCAGATCTCCATCCGCCACCGGCTGCGCGGTCCCAGCGCCGCGCTGGTCGGCGAGCAGGCGGGCGGTCTCGACGCACTGGGCCACGCCCGCCGCACCATCCTGCGCGGCACGCCCGTCGTCGTCGCCGGCGGTGTGGACTCCGCCTTCGACCCGTGGGGCTACGTCTCCCAGCTCGCCGGCGGCCGCGTCACCCGCGGGAACGACCCGGCCCGCGCCTACCAGCCCTTCGGCGCCCAGGCCTCGGGGTACGTCCCGGGCGAGGGCGGGGCGATGCTGATCGTCGAGGACGCGGCCGGCGCCGCGCTGCGCGGCGTACGCCCGTACGGGGAGATCGCCGCGCACGCGTCGACCTTCGACCCCGCTCCCGGCTCGGACCGGCCGCCGACGCTCGGCCGGGCCGTGGAGGCCGCGCTCGCCGAGGCGGGGCTGGCGCCCGGGGACATCGACGTGGTGTTCGCCGACGGCGCCGGCATCCCGGAGCTGGACGCCGCCGAGGCGGACGCCATCCGCTCGGTGTTCGGGCCGGGCGGCGTCCCCGTCACCGCGCCCAAGGCGCTCACCGGGCGCCTGTACTCGGGCGGCGGTCCGCTGGACGTGGCCACGGCGCTGCTGTCGATCCGCGACGGGGTGATCCCGTCCACGCCCACCGTCACCGAGGTGCCCGCCGAGTACGGCATCGACCTGGTGCACACCGGGCCCCGGGAAGGCCGCGTCCGCAACGCGCTCGTCCTCGCCCGCGGCCGGCACGGCTTCAACTCGGCCGTCGTCGTGCGGGCTCCGCGCGACTAGCCGGCCGGCCCGGCCCGTTCCCCTCCCCCACCCGGATCCAGTCCCAGGAGGGACACCCACATGACCACCGCTGTCAGCACCGACCTCTACTCGCAGGTGCTCCACTTCTACGCCCACCAGATGCAGGCGCTCGACGCCCGCCGCTTCGAGGAGTACGCGGCCTCGTTCACCGAGGACGGCGTGTTCCTGCACTCGCCGGGCGCCGAACCGGCCCGGACCCGCCCCGGGATCGTGCGCGAGCTCGTCGAGTTCCACAAGAAGTACGACGGCCAGCAGGTGCGCCGCCGTCACTGGTTCAACCAGGTCGCCCTGGAGCACCAGGAGGACGGCACGATCAAGTCCACGGCGTACGCCCTGGTGACCACCGTCCGGCCGGGCGGTCAGCCGGAGATCAACCCGAGCTGCCTCGTCCACGACGTCCTGGTCGTCGAGGACGGCGAGGTGCGGATCGCGTCCCGTCTCATCACGCACGACCAGGTCTTCTGAGGATGGCGGCCGACGCCCGCGCCGCGGGCGGGGCGGAACCCCGTCTCCAGGAAGTCGCGGACGGCGTCTTCGCCTACGTGCAGCCGGACGGCGGATGGTGCCTGAACAACGCCGGGCTGATCGTGTCCGGGGGGCGCTCCGCCCTGGTCGACACCGCCGCCACGGAAGCCCGGACGAAGGCCCTGAAGGCGGCGGTCGGGACGGTCACGTCCCGCCCGCCGCGGTACGTCGTCAACACCCACTCGCACGGTGACCACACCTTCGGCAACTACCTCTTCGCCGACGAGGCGGTCGTCGTCGGGCACGAGGGCACCCGGACCGAGATGGAGACGGTGGGCCTGCACCTGACGGGCCTGTGGCCCGACGTCCGGTGGGGCGAGGTCTCCGTGGTGCTGCCCGAGATCACCTTCCGGGACCGCCTCGACCTGTACGTGGGAGACGTGCGGGCCGAGCTGATCCGGCTGGGTCCCGCGCACACGGCGAGCGATACGGTGGTGTGGCTGCCCGAGGAGCGGGTGCTGTTCACCGGGGACCTGGTGATGTCCGGGTCGACGCCGTTCTGCCTGATGGGGTCGGTGGACGGCTCGTTGGCGGTGACCGAGCGGCTGCGCGCCCTCGACCCCCGCACGGTCGTCGCCGGTCACGGACCGGTGGCGGGGCCCGAGTTGCTCGACGCCACCGAGGGGTACCTGCGGTTCGTGCAGCGCCTGGCCCGGCAGGGCGTCGAGGCCGGTGTAGGACCGCTGGACGCGGCCCGTGACGCGGACCTCGGGGAGTACGCCGAGCTGCTGGACTCCGAGCGTCTGGTGCCGAACCTGCACCGCGCGTACGCGGAGGAGCGGGGCGCGGCGCCCGGTGTTCCGCTCGACATCGAGCTGATGTTCTCGGAGATGATCGACTACCACGGCGGCCTGCCCGTGTGCCACGCCTGACGGCGGACACGGTGAAGGGGCCCCGCCCGACGGCGGGGCCCCTTCGTCGTGCGCCGGGAACCGCGGCGCCGGAGTCAGGGCGCCGCGAAGCGGCGCCGCCGCCCCCGGCGTCGGCGGTTCAGACGGCGTCGGGCGTCGCGCTCAGCAGGCGGGCGTACGTGCCGGCGAGCGGTGCGAACTGCAGGCCGCTGTGCCCGGCGCCGCAGTTGACGTCGCGCCAGCGGCGCTGGAGTTCCTCCCCCTCCGCCTGGGCCCGGGTGCCGGCGGTGCGCAGCAGCCGGTCGACGACGGAGGCCAGCAGGTCGGCGGCGAGGGCGCTGTCGCGTCCGTTGCGCGCGGAGTCCAGGGCGGAGTAGGGCCCCTCGTCAGTGGTGCGGGCGACGCGTTCCAGGAGCAGTTGCGCGGCGTCGGTCTCGCCCTCGGCGCGGGCCAGGAGCTGCTCGAAGGGTCCGGCGTCCTGGGCGCCGCTGATGGCGCCGGCGGGTCCGGCGAGCTTGCCCTGGACGAGGTGGGACCAGCGGCGCAGCGCGCCGCGGGTGGCGCCCAGCAGGGGTGCGGCGAGGGTGAGTCCGTTGCCGGCCTTCAGCGGTACCTGGTGGCAGGCCGCGTCGGATTCGGGGGCGGGGCCGGCGAGGAGCACGTCTAGCGGTACGGACAGCTCGTCGGGGACGAGTACGTCGTCCAGGACCACCGAGTTGCTGCCGGTGCCGCGCAGGCTCACGGTGAACCAGGTGTCCTCGACGCGGTAGTCGGTGCGGGGCACCGCGAAGATCCGTACCTGCTGTCCTTCGGGGGTCAGGGCGCGGGCGGCGACGAGGGTCCAGTCGGAGAAGTCGACGGCGCTGACGTAGGGCCAGGTGCCGTTCAGGCGCCAGCCGCCGGGTCCGCGTTCGGCGGTGCCGCTGGGGACGAGGCCGGCGGAGACGACGGTGTCGGGGCCCTTGTGCCAGACGGCCTCCTGGCCCGCCTTGGGCAGGTAGGCGGTCATCCGGCCGGCACTGGCGACGACGGAGGCGCACCAGGCGGCGGAGGTGCAGCCCTCGCCGAGGGCGGCGACGGCGTCCAGCAGTCCGGTGAAGGTACCGGCGGTGCCACCGGGGGCGACCGGTGCGAAGTAGCCGGGGAAGCCCGCCGCGACGACCGCCTCGGCGACGGGTGGGGCCAGGGTGCGGGCGGCCTCGGAGGCGCGGGCGTGTTCGGCGGCGATCGGCGCCGCGGCCCGGGCGGCGGCGATCAGCGGGTCGGCTGCACGGTCGATGCGCATCGTGTGTCTTCCTCTGGTGTGGTGCGGAAGGGTGGGGGATCAGCGCCCGATGCCGAGCCGTTCGGCGGCGGTCGTGAAGGCGCGGGCGGTGTCGGGCAGCCGGTCGAGCGCGTCCCGGTAGTCGGCGCGGGCCCCGGCGAGCCGGTCGCGCACGACGGGGTCGTACAGCACCGCTTCCAGGCCGTTCACCACGGCGTCCTCGTCGAAGATCTCGGTGTTCAGGACGGTGTCCGAGAAGGGGTTGTCGTGGAGCAGTCCGGACAGCATCCGGCTCCAGCGCAGCGGCCAGGCGTGGAAGGAGGGCAGGGGCCCGGGGAAGTCCGCGAGCCAGGAGCGGACGGCGGGTGAGAGTCCCGAGGGGGCCGGGGCGCCGGCGGGCAGGTCGTGCCCGTTGGTGGCGACGAGGCCGGGCACGTCCGCGAGGATGGCCCGTTCGAGGGCGTAGGAGGTGAGGAAGCAGGACATCACCGCGTCGGCGGCGCCGAGCAACCGGTGGTACCGGTCCGCCGTGTACGTCGGTTCGAAGTGGACGCGGTCGGGCGGCAGGCCGAGTGTCTCGAAGTAGGGGCCGACCATCACGAACCGGGTGTCCGCGGGCAGCCTGCGCAGGTAGTGGCCGATCAGCTCGGGCAGTCGGACGGCCAGTTCCCGGGTGGCCGGCCCGGCCCGGGTCTGCATGGTGTGCTGCCAGGGGAGGGTGGGGAAGAGCAGCAGCCGGTGGCCGGCTTCGGCGCCGACGGAGCGCCGTACTTCCGCGCGGGTCCGCTCGGTGAGCGGGCGCAGGGTGCTGTTGGCCCGGTAGAGCATGCCGTTCGGGCCGGCGGGCCGTTGGGGCCGGTTGACCGGTACGGGGCGCAGGTGCAGCGGCATGTCGAGGAGGTTGGCGTCGATGGTCACGGTTCGCCCGAGGACCTCGACCTCCCGTTCGGTGTCGGCCAGTCCGAGCATGTCGATGGGCAGGACGGGCACGCCGAACTCCTGGACGTACCAGGGGTCGGTCTCGTAGTTCACGAGGTGGGTGAGCCAGTGCCCGATGTAGTCGCTGAGGACGATGGCGTCGGGCCGGAACTCCCGGACCGTGCGGGCCACCACGTCGCGGACGCCGTGGCCCAGCGCGGAGGTCACGACGGTGTAGGGGTGGCCGGCGGCCTTCAGCTGGGCCTCGTTGTCGGCGTCGATGACGAAGTGGCATCGGACGCCGGTGGACTTCAGTTGGTGGACCAGGTCCAGTCCCACGGTGGTCTCGTGCAGGGTCTTGGCCAGGGTGGCCATGAAGAGCAGTCGCATGGGTGTCCGCCGTCCCGGGTCAGTGGGTGGGGGCGGGGACGAGCCGCTCGATGGCTTCGACGGCCTGCGCGGCGTTGGGCTGGGCCGCGACCTCGTCGGCCAGCTCGCGGGCACGTTCCCGGTAGGACGGGGTGGCCAGGATCTCCGCGCAGGCGTCCGCGAGGTTCTCCGCGGAGTCGTCCTCGGGGGCGATCATCCTTGCCGCGCCGTGGGCGTCGAGCCGGGTGCTGTAGTCGACGCAGTACGGCAGGTACGGGACGAGCACCTGCGGTACGCCGTAGGCCACGTAGCCCATCGTGGTGTTGCCGCCCGCGTGGTGGATGGCCAGGTCGGCGGTGGGGGCCGCCTGGTGGAGCGGGATCCAGCCGGCGCGGACCCCGGGGTAGAGGGGGCGCAGCCGCTCGGCGACCGCTTCCGGAGTGGCGACCAGGACTTCCACGTCGAGCTTGGAGACCTTCTCGACGAGGCCGCTCAGGATGTCGAAGTCGGATTCCGGGGTGACGCGGCTGCCCGCGGAGACCAGGACCCTGGGCCGGTCGCCCTTCTGGAGCATCCACGGTTCGACGGTCTTCTGCGTGGCGTACGGGACGTAGCGCATCAGCTGGGCGGGCAGGGCGTCGGCGGGCCGCAGGCTGGGCGGGCAGATGTCGACGAAGAGGTCGGTGCGGGGCATCTCGTAGAGGCCCAGGCGTTCCATCTCGGGACCGAGTTCGGCGGCCGCCGCGAGGTCGATGGTGCGCGGCTCGCCCATGTCGATGGCCTGTTTGACGTAGGGGACGCCCGCGTACGCCGCGATCAGCGGGGCGGCGAAGGCCAGTGCCCCGCCGACGACCACGTCGGGCCGCCAGCGGTCCACCAGGTCGATGAGCCCGTCCAGGCAGCTCGCGGCGTACCGGCCGAAGGTGCGGCCGTTGAAGATGTACCGCTCGTGCAGGTCCTCGGGGATGGGGACGCGCACGCCCCGCCGGTCGACGAGTGCTTCCTGCATGGCCTTCGAGGAGACGGCGACGGCGGGGAGGCCCGCGGAGGTGATGGTCGCCGTGCAGTTCTCGGGTGCGGCCATGATGACGTCGTGGCCGGCGTTGCGGGCCGCCTGTGCCAGGGGAACGATCCCGAATATCACTCCGGAGGTGCCACCGGCTACGAACAGAATCTTCATGCGGACAATCCTGGAAAGTCGGGCTCGGGACGGGCTCGGAGGGAGCTCGCGGTGGGCTCGGGACGGGCTCGGGAGGCGCTCGGGGCCGGGTCAGAGGGCCGGCTTGCGCGCGGTGATGATCCGGTAGCCCAGGTGGTCGCGTTCGAGCTCCGAGACCTCGCCGATCATCTGCTTGAACTCCTCGGCGAAGGCCTGGCCGCCCTTGGCGACGACCTTCTCGTAGTTCTCCTCGACGATCCGGCCGATGCGCGCGGCGGACTTGCGCAGGTGCTCGCCGGCGTCGTAGTCGCGCTCCACGACGAACCCGGCGGCGGTGAGGAGTTCGACGTACTGCTCGGGGGTCGGCAGGGAGTCGACGGTGAAGCCCTCGACGAGGACCTTGCGCCAGTGCGCGTCCAGTTCGACGCTCTCCACGTAGTCGGAGAGGACGAAGACGCCGCCGGGTTCGAGGATGCGGTGGATCTCCTGGAGGGCCTTCAGCCGGTCGGAGAAGTACATGACGGATTCCACGGCCCACGCGGCGTCGTACGAGCCGTCGGCGTAGGGCAGTTCCATGGCGTCGGCGCGCTCGAAGGTGACGCGGTCCGATACGCCCGCCTCGCGGGCCAGTTCGGTGCCGGCCTCGATCTGCTCGGTGCTCACGGTGATGCCCGTGACCTTGCCCCCGCCGGCCTGGGCGAGCCGGATCGCGGGACGTCCCTTGCCGCAGCCGATGTCGAGGAGGTGCCCTCCGGGCCGCGGTGCGACCTGTTCGATGAGGACGTCGGTGAGGCGGTCCTTCGGGTCCGTGCCGGGGTCCTCGTCGTCCCAGTAGCCGATGTGCAGGTTCTGGCCCATGAAGATCTCCCAGAGCCACCCCCGGTCGTCGTAGAACTCGCCCACCTCGTCCGGCGTCAGGGCCTGGTGCTCCGCCATCGGTTGCGCTCCTCGCTTCTTCGGTCTTCGCGTGCAGGGGGGTCGATCCTGGCAACCGTGGTTCGACTCCGGCTCGAACAGTGATCGTGGATCCGTTTCCGAGCCCCGGTCGAGCGCCGGTCCGGTGTGAGGGGGGAGGGTGTGCGGCGGCCTCTCGGCGGGGTTGTGCCGTGCGCCGAGCGGGGGTCCAGCGGGGGTCTAGCGGAATCTCGCACTCTGGGGGATAAAGATCCCCATCGTGGCGGGAAGGGTTCCGGTCCGATTTTTCCGGACATCCGACCGGTGTCCCCGCGACCGCGAACTCCCCCGACGCACCGACCGGGATCGTGGACCACATACCACCACCGGAGTTCCGTATGGCCGCACAGCCTTCGGCTGCCGCAGCAGCCCCCGCCCCCAGCAGGGCAACGCTGTTCATTCTTCTCATTGCCTCGACCCTGACGATCATGGCCGGAGCCGTGGTCGCCCCGGTCGTCAGCGTCATCCGGGGCGATCTGGGGGTCAGCGGCACACAAGCCGGGCTGATCCTCACCGCGCACGGCCTCTCCCTCGCGATCGTCAGCCCGTTCGTCGGCTGGGCGATCGACAAGTGGGGGGTGCGCATGCCCCTGGTGATCGGTCTCCTCATCTACGGTCTGGCCGGCGGGGCGGGGTTGTTCGCCGACTCGTACACGACCCTGATCATCAGCCGGTTCGCCTTCGGCATCGGCGCCGCCGCCCTGTTCAGCGGGACCACGGTGGCCCTGCTCGCCCTCTACCAGGGGCCGGAGCGGGACAAGGTCGCCGGTTGGCGCGGCACCGCCATCAGCATGGGCGGGATCATCTGGCCGCTGATCGGCGGCGCCCTGGGCAGCCTGTCGTGGCACGGGCCGTTCGCGGTCTACCTGCTCGGCATCCCGCTGGCCATAGCGATGCTGTTCGTGCTGCCGGACGCCCCGGTGGCACCCCGCCCCAAGGGCGTCAACGCCGTGGCGCTGCTCCGGCAGCAGCCCCGGCTGCTCGTGCTGTACGGGCTGTCGATGTTCAGCTCGTTCCTGCTGTACGTGATGGCGGTCTTCCTGCCGCAGCGGCTCACGCAGCTCGACGTCGCCGACCCGTTCGTCATCTCCTTGATCACCACCAGCACCTCCGTGACGGGCAGTGTGATCGGCCTGTTCTACGCCCGGCTCAAGGGCCGTCTCGGGTACGTGAACCTGCTGCGGATGTCCCTGGTCCTGTGGACGCTGTCGATGCTGACCATCGGACTGGCGGGGCACCCCGCCCTGCTCACGGTCGCGGCGGGCCTGTTCGGACTCGGCAGCGGGGTCTCCGTACCGGCACTGGCGATGATGCTCGGCGAGTCCGCGCCGCCCGCGCTGCGCGGCCAGGTCATGGCCCTGTCGGGCACCGCCAACTTCCTTGGGCAGTTCGTCGCACCGCTGATCATCGGCCCGATCATCGGCGCCACCTCGATCACCACGGGCTTCCTCATCGCCACGGGTCTCGGCGTCACGGTGCTGCTGCTGTCGCTGGCGCTGAAGGACATCGCCCCCGCCGACGAGGCGGCGGCCGGTGCTGCCGGGGCCGCGCCGGCGTCCGCGCCCTCGGACCGGGTGACCGCGGAGGACACCAAGGACTGACGGGCGGCCCGACCGTCCGTAAGGTCCCGTAACGTCCCGGAAAATGCGGGCAGGCGTTAACGGCGTTAACGGTGATGGACCGTTAACGCCGTCAACGCCCGCGCCGGTTGGGCGTGCTCAGCGGGTGGCCGACGCTCCCGAGGACACCAGGTCGGCGCCGCTCCCGGGCCGGGTGAACCGCCGGTTGTGGTGGACGAGCGGCTCGGCTCCGCCCACCGCGGCGGATTCGACGCGGCCGACGAGGATGCTGTGGTCCCCGCCGTCCAGGACGTCGTGCAGGGCGCAGACGATCCGGGCCGTCGCGTCGGTCAGACCGGGCAGACCGTGTTCGAGGGGCTCCATGGGGGTGTCCGCGAACTTGTCGATCCCCGAGTGTCCCGAGCGGGCGAAGGCGCCGGCGATGTCGGCCTGGTCGGCGGCCAGCACGTTCACGAGGAACCGGTCGGTGCGGACGAACGCCTCGTGACCGGCGGCCCTCTTCGCCAGGCAGACCAGCACCAGCGGGGGGTCGAGGGAGAGAGACGTGAAGGAGCCGGCGGTGAAGCCCCGGCGCCGGCCGGCCGCGTCCACCGTGGTCACGACGGTGACCGGGGTGGGCACGTGTGCCATGGTGCGGGCGAATTCGGCGGGGTCGATGGTGGGCAACGGTCCTCCTGGCTCAGATGCGTACGGGCGCGGCCGCCGGATGAGTGCGTCCGCTCCTTCGGCCGGTTCCGGCCGTCCGCGAGGGCGCCCGGGAAACCGGCCCGTTCTCAGGCTGCGCGGACCACCATGGCCGCGTTGAAGCCACCGCGACCGCGGGCCAGCACCAGGGCGGTGCGCAACCGCTCGGGGCGGCGTACCGCGGTCACGAGGTCGATGGGGCAGTCCGCGGCGGGCGCCCCGGTGTTGACGGTCGGCGGGATCACCCCGTCGCGCAGGGACAGCAGCGCGGCGGCCAGGTCGAGGGAGGCTCCCCCGGCGGCGAGCCGGCCCGTCATGGTCTTGGGTGCGGTCACGGGAACCCGGTGGGCGCCGAACAGGGCCGCGATGGCCTCGGCCTCGTCGCGGTCGGCGTCACGCCGGCCGGCGGCGTCGGCGAAGACCACGTCGACGTCGGCCGGCTCCAGGCCCGCGTCGCGCAGGGCCAGTGCGGCGGCGTCGCGCAGGCGCGGGGTTCCGCCCGAGCCGGGCTTCGGGTCGAAGGTGGCGGCGTACCCGGCGACCGTCCCGTAGACGGAGGCTCCGCGGTCGCGTGCGGCGGCGGCGTCCTCCAGGACGAGCAGCGCCCCGCCCTCGCCGACGACGTGGCCGTCGGCCTCGGCGGAGAACGGCAGGTAGGCCCGCTCGGGGTCGTCGGACGTGCTCAGTTCGCCGCCGGCCAGGTGGGCGGCCCAGCCCCAGGGGCAGAGGGAGGAGTCCAGGCCGCCGGTGATCAGCAGCCGGATGCCCTTGCGGAGCTGGCGGCGGGCCTGGGCCACCGCGTCGAGCCCGCCGGCCTGTTCGCTGACGACGACGCTGTTGGGGCCGCGCATGCCGTTCTTGATGGAGATCTGGCCGCTGTTGACGGCGTAGAACCAGGCGAAGGACTGGTAGGCGCTGACGTGCTGGCCGCCCTTGCTCCACAGTGCCTGGAGCTCGCGCTGACCGAACTCGTAGCCACCCGCGGAGTTGGCGGTGATGACGCCCGCCTCGTAGTCGGCGAGCCGTGCCGGGTCCACTCCCGCGTCGGCGAGCGCCTCGTCGGCGGCGGTGAGGGCGAGCCGGGTCACGTGCGCGGTCTGCGGCAGCAGCCGGCTCGGGAGGTGCTCGGCCGGGTCGAACCCGGGAACCTCACCGGCCAGCCCGGCCGGGTACTGGTCCGCGTCGAAGCGGGTGACGGGGCCGATGCCGCTCTCCCCGCGCAGGACCGCGTCCCACCACGCCCCGGTGCCCAGCCCGTTGGGGGCGGCGACGCCGATGCCGGTGACGACGGGGGCCTCGGCCGGGCCGGCCGCGTCGAAGCGCGGGCGGCCGGCGCTGACGGTCGTGTCCGTGGTCATGCGGCATCTCCCAGGCGCGGACGGGTCAGGATCATGGCGCTCTGGAAGCCGCCGAACCCGCTGCCGACGGTGAGCACGGTGTCGGTGCGGTGCTCCCGTGCGGTCAGCGGGGTGTAGTCCAGGTCGCACTGGGGGTCGGGGTGGTGCAGGTTCGCGGTCGGCGGCACCACGTTGTGCTCGATGGCCAGCGCGCTCGCGGCCACTTCCAGGGAGCCGATCGCGCCGAGGGAGTGCCCGATCATCGACTTGATGGAGCTGACGGGCACCTCGTGGGCGCGCTGTCCGAGGCTCCGCTTGAAGGCGGCCGTCTCGTGCCGGTCGTTCTGCTTGGTGCCCGAGCCGTGCGCGTTGACGTAGTCGACGGCGCCGGGGTCGAGGCGGGCCTCGTCGAGGGCGACGCTGATCGCCTGCGCCATCTCGTGGCCCTCGGGCCGCAGACCCGTCATGTGGTAGGCGTTGCCGCGGCTGGCGAACCCGGAGATCTCGGCGTAGACGTGGGCGCCGCGGCGGCGGGCGCTCCCCAGTTCCTCCAGGACCAGCACGGCCGAACCCTCGCCGAGGACGAAGCCGTTGCGGGTGGCGTCGAAGGGCCGGGAGGCGGTCGCCGGGTCGTCGTTGCGCGGCGAGGTGGCCTTGATCGCGTCGAAGCAGGCGACGGTGATGGGGGAGATCGGCGCCTCGGTGGCCCCGGTGACCATCACGTCGGCGCTGCCCTCGCGGATCAGCTCGACGGCGTGGCCGATGGAGTCCAGACCCGAGGTGCAGCCGGTGGAGATCAGGGACACCGGCCCCTGCGCGCCGACCCGCCACGCCACTTCCGCCGCCAGCGAGCTGGGTACGAAGTAGTCGAACAGGTGCGGTACGGCGAGGGTGTGGTCCACCTGCCAGGTGCTGCCGCCGCCGCTCACCGCGTCGTACTCGGTGTCGAGGCCCGTCGTGCAGCCGACGGCGCTGCCCAGGGTGACTCCCGTACGGGTGGGATCCAGCGCCGCGGTGTCGAGCCCGCTGTCGCGGACGGCCTCGTCGGCGCTGACGAGGGCGAACTGGGCGGCCCGGTCGAGGCGGGCGGCCTCCTCGGCGGTGAAGCCGTGGTCCAGGGGGTCGAAGTCGGCCTCGGCGGCGATGCGCGAGCGGAACTGCGAGGCGTCGAAGAGGCTGATGGCGCGGGTCGCGGTCCGGCCGGAGGTGAGGTGGGCCCAGTAGTTCCCCGTGCCCACTCCCCCGGGTGCGACCACACCTATGCCGGTGATGACGACACGTCTGTTCATCGGATGTCCTTCGCGGGAGAGTCCTGCTGCGCCTCGGTGCTCCGCGCTTCCACGGCCTTGCGGAGGGAGGCGACGACGGTGAGCACGTCCGCGTCGGAAAGCCCCGGGTGCAGGGGCAGGCACAGGGTCCGGTCGGACGCCCAGTCGGATCCGGGGAGCGCGGGGGCGGGGCCGTCGGCGGGGGCGTAGGCAGGGACCTTGTGGAGGGGGGCGTAGCGGAAGGTGGTGTAGATGTCGTCCGCGAGCAGGTCGCCGGCGACGGCGTCACGGATCGCGGGGTCCATCTGCACCCAGTAGAAGTAGTACGTGGACGCGTGCCCGGCGGGCAGCGGCGGGGGCGTCAGGACGCCGTCGAGGGAGGCGAGTTCCCGGTCGTACAGGTCGACGATGTCCTTGCGGCGGGCGACCATCTCGGGCAGCCGGCGCAGCTGTACGGAGCCGATGGCGGCGGTGAGGTCGTTGCCGATGACGCGGCGCCCGGGCTCGGGGATGTCCAGCTCCCACCAGCGGGCGGACACCTTGGCGTGGCCGAAGCCGCTGGACTGGGCGAGGCCGTGGTAGGCGAGGCGACGGACCCGGGCGGCCTGCTCGGCGTCCTTGACGTGGATCATCCCGCCGTCCCCGGTGACGAGGACCTTCATGGCGTCGAAGCTCCACATCGCGAGGTCCCCGAAGGTGCCGACGGCCCGGCCGTCGACGCGGGAGTCGACGGAGCAGGCGGCGTCCTCGATCAGGGTGATGCCGAGCTCGCGGCAACGTGCGGCGATCCGGACGATGTCGCCGGGGTAGCCGCCGTAGTGGAGGACGACGACCGCCCTGGTGCGCTCGGTGAGAACGGCCTCGACGTCCTCAAGGGTGGGGTTGAGCGTGCGCGGGTCGACGTCGCAGAACACCGGACGGCCGCCGGTGCCGAGGACGGCGTTGGCGGCGGCGAGGAAGCTCAGGGACGGCAGGACGACCTCGTCGCCGTCCCGCAGGTCGAGCGCCTCGGTGGCCAGGAACAGGCCCGAGGTGGCCGAGTTGATGAAGACGACGTGCTCCGGAGCGACACCCAGGTGTTCGGCGAACGCCGCTTCGAAAGCCTTGGTCCGGGGTCCGTGACCGAGCCAGCGGTCCTGGAACACCCCGGCCACCGCTTCGAGTTCCTCAGCACCGACCTGGGGCTGAAAGAGATTGATCATGGCTGCCTCTCGCGTCCGGGTGTCACCGAGAGCTTGCGAACACCTGCTCGACCTTCGATCCAGTTCCGGTGGTCCCCCGGTCGGTACGGGCCCGCGGACAACCACCGGCACGCCGCCGCCCCCACGCGCGGCTTCGCGTGGGGGCGGGCGGCACCGGCCGGCCGGGGGCCGTTCGGACTCAGTAGCGGTAGTGGTCGGGCTTGTACGGGCCTTCGACGGGGACGCCGATGTAGGCGGCCTGTTCGGGGCGCAGGGTGGTGAGGCGGACGCCGAGGGCGTCGAGGTGGAG